>JAYZAG010000030.1:0-20222 GCA_036422215.1 Thermoproteota archaeon | reverse complement strand
TAATAATTCTTTTGAATCAAGACATGATAAAGAACTTCTCACAAGGATTTTTAATTCAGGTATCGGGCATAATTAAAAATGGAGACATAATAAAATTACTACCAACAGGAGAAATATTAGAAGTAGTTTCAGTAGAATCATTAATTACAGAATTTAGAAACAGAAATGATGAAATTGTTCAAATACCCAATAATAATTTAATCAATGACTACAACATAGTAAATTACAGTGATAAAAAGTATACAATAAGCTTTGAATATAACAATAAACACGAATTTACATATGAAAAAATAAGAAAGGCCTTTACACAGGCAACAATAAATACAACAAACATATTGGAAAAACCAAAACCATTTGTGGTTTTAAAAGACTTTGAAAATGAAAAAGAAACATATGAATTATTTGCATACACGAATAAGTTTTCTAATATAAATAAGATTGAATCAAATTTGAAAGTAAACTTCATAAAGAATATAAGAAAATTAGGAGCAAAATAAAGTTAATATTGGATGGATTGTCCATCCAATAAGTGAAAAGCAAGGATATAGCAAGAATTGCAATATTTTCTGCATTAATAGTAAGTTCTAATTACATGCTAATCTCAATACCACAATTCAAACTCATGGACGGAATAATATTTCTTACAGCACTAATGTACGGCACTACAGTTGGGATATCAACAGCAATACTATCATGGATAATTTACGGCACTTTGAATCCTATGGGTTCAGCAGGATTTCCATTAATTATAATACTAATAACAGGACAAATGTTTTATGTTTTTACAGCAAGAATATTTAAAAATAGATTAGAGGTTAAGTCAAAAATTAGTTTGAGCAACATAAAATTTGGAATTATAGGTATGAGTTGTGCACTAGCATATGACATTTGGACAAATTTCTTAGATGGTTTGATAATATATGGAACAATAGATGGTGCAATAATAAGAATAATAAGTGGAATTCCCTTTTCATTAGTTCATCAGTGGTCTAATTTTATAATTTTTTCTACACTAATACCTATAATACTAATAACGGTTAGATCAAAAACAGAAGGAGTGACAACATATAATGAAAAATAATTACTCGAATACAATTTTATTACTAATAATTATGATTACAAGTTCCGCAACTATATATTATTATTATGAATATAAAGAAACATCAGAAACAAACAGAAATCTTCTTCAAAACTTTGAAGAATTGCATATGGATATAAATCTATTAATAAATTTTGGTAACGGAACGGTTTTGTATTTTAATCAAACATCCATACCAATATTTTTTACAATGTATGATTCAACATTATTAATAACAAATAATACTGTTGATTCCACATATTATGAAGAGTTTGATTCATATTTTGTTAATTCAATATTTGATATGGAGGGAAACAGTACACATGGATGGTATGCATGGGAATTTAAGAACAATAAATGGGTAATTTCAAACAATGGATCAAACAACATACAACTTTCATCAGGAGACACAATAGCGTGGTATTTCCAGAGTTTTGAATATTTTGATAAAGATATTCCTAATTAAGATGTTTATCATCTAACCACCATTTTTTATTAGCAACATCCCATCTAAGAATTGGTAAATTAGTTGCGCTAATATCAATAGATGTTGCTTTGGATGCAGGTTTCTTTTTTGGATCACCATCATATTCTATTTGAAAATCAAGCCATAATTTCATGCAGTCGTAACCACAGAAATCAGGAGGGAAGGATTTCCTTATTGCCCAAGGCTCAAAAGGATTTCCGCAGTTTTTACAAATAATTGTATTTCCACTTAATTGATCAGAACCATTGTCCTGATTCTCTGATTTTTTACCAGGGAAACGTACATCAACATAAACGCCTTCCTCAAGTGTCCATTTTTTGTCATTTTGACTCCATTTAAGAACTGGTAACATGTTGTATTCTGATTCCTTGATTTTAATTTAACTACCATATATATCAATTTTATCTAAAGACGGGCCCGGAGGGATTCGAACCCACGACCCCCGGCTTTCCTCAAAATAGAGGGCCGATGCTCTATCCATGCTGAGCTACGAGCCCAATAAGATAACAGGAAGGTATGAATAAAAAATTAATGTTTCGAGCAATAATTGTCCTATTGCAGATTTTATCTGAAATAAAGAACATATTTATCTTAAAAATTGTGAATAATACCAGATGAAGTCTATAGGGTCAGTTTTACATCTCTCAAAAAGTGGAAGATTGATAATAAAATCAGATCAAGAAGTAAAGATAGGAATGTGGATACTGGATAAAAATGGAAAGAAAATAGCAAAAGTCCATGAAATTATTGGTTCAGTAAAATCCCCATACATATCAGCCACACCATTAGAAAAACATATTACAAAAGTTATAGGTAAGGTAGTCTATATTTAATTACGCTTGAAAAAAACTGATATTTCATACGAAAATATGTGCATGAATTGTAATACCCAAGTAATTGATGATTATGATAAAGGAGAAAAAGTTTGTCCAAGCTGTGGAATGGTTACAACAGATCATATAACTGATACAGGACCTGATTGGAAAGCTTTAGATTCAGAGGATAAAATAAAAAAAGTACGTGTTGGAGCGCCACGAACATTAGCACTACATGATTATGGATTAACTACAGATATAGGTCCACAAAAAGCATCAGAAAAAGGTCTCAACAAAGCATCAGTAGATCGAATGAGAATATGGCAAAATAGAATTCGTACTTCTAGTCTAGAAGAAAGAGGATTGGCAAACGTATTAAATAAAATAACTATATTTTCATCTGAATTAAACTTACCAAAACCTGTATCAGAAACAGCTTCACACATATATAGAACTGCAGCAAAAATGAGAGTGGCAAAAAGTAAATCTATTGCAGGAATGGCAGCAGCATCTGTTTATCTAGCATGTAGAAAACATGGAACAGGAAGAACATTAAATGAAGTTGCAAAAGCTTCAGGACTTGAAAGAGGTGCTGTAGGAAGATACTACAGACTAATAATCAACGAAGTAGAAAAGAACTACGTACCTCATCAACCTGTACAAAATTACATATCAAAACTAGTAAACAAAGGCAATTTTGAGCAAAAAATTGGAATTGTTGCTCAAAAATTATCAAAAGAAATTAATGATTCAAAATTGCATAGTGGAAAATCCCCACAAGGATTAGCTGGTGCATTTGTATATATATCTTCAGTAATGAATGGTTACCATATCCCACAAAGAGAAATTGCTGAATATGCCGAAGTAACTGAAGTCACAATAAGGAACAGATGTAGAGAAATATTACAACACTATTCAATAAAACAGAAACTGAAAACAATAAATTAATTATAAAGAACAACTAAAAACATAACAATGCGTCTACATGAAGCAAAAAAAGATCACTATAGAAAACTAGCAAAAGAAGAAGGATATAGGAGTAGATCTGCATACAAATTAATGCAAATAGATCAGAAATATAAAATAATAAAAAGAGGATTTTACGTTTTAGACTTTGGGGCTGCTCCTGGAGGGTGGTTAGAAGTGTTATCTAAAAGAATAACAAATAAGGGATTAGCTATAGGAATAGATATTAAAGCAATTGAATACATTTCAGAAAATGTAATAACATTAGAATGTGATATAAATGATTCCAATTTCGTGAAAGATATTAAACATATTACAGAAGATGAATTTGATTTAATATTATCAGACATAGCTCCAAATGTAACAGGAATGTGGGAAGTAGATCAGAGTGTTCAGATTGATTTAACAGAAAAAATTATTTTTACATTCGATCGATTAATGAAAAAAAATGGAAATGCAGTATTAAAGGTGTTTGAGGGAACAAAACTAAGTCAATTAGAAAAAACATTAAAAAATAAATTTAGGCAAATAAGAAGATTCAAACCTCCAGCTAGTAGAGGGGCGAGTAGTGAAATGTATTTAATATGCATAGACTTTCATAAATCAGATTAATGAAGTAGGCTCTTTATTTCATTGATATTTGCATTAGTCCTAAATCCATTAGGATTAAATATAGTTGGAGAAGAACTGAATCCTGAATTCCGTAATTTTTCGATTATTTCAGATAAAGGTAACGAAGATTTTTTAAGAACATTAGTAATATGGTCAGAAACGTAAAATGGTTCAGAAATAGAACATTCCAACATAGACGTATCAAAAAGTCGAGTTTCTTTTGGTGTTTTAGATAATGATATACAATCAGAAATAACAGCATTATCAAATAGTTTACCAATCCATAATGGTCCTGCATATCTCATCTTAGATTCACATAATTTACAGGAAAAAATAATCGATTCATTGAGTTCTCTATATCCACAGTTAAAACAATGAGATAAGAATCCAATATTATTCAATGTATGAGTGTAACTATGGGTTATTTGAGAATAGATTTTAGAATAGTGTTTATTTATGTGAGAGAATAGTGGACAAATTCCAAGATCATATCTTAAAGCAGAATATGCAAGTGAGCCATACATAAGTCTCACACCAACTTCTGATGAATACTCAGTACTTAATGAATATCCGCCATATTTCTTTAAACTAACTTTGGGATAAATTCCACACAGAACTGGGCCGTCAGTTGCAGTTAATGAAATTACGCCATTAATATTAATAGATTGAATAGCAGAATCAATAAATTCACTAGGGCATCCAAATGGATCAATTTCTACAAAATCAAAACGATGTTCGCTTTTTCCATGATTCATAAGAAAATGTTTTGCTTCAAGGTTAGAAACACATGTCTTTTCTTGTAAAGTATTAACAGAAACATTAAGATTAGCAAATTCAAGGGCTTTCTTATTAAGATCATTTATAAAAATTTTATCAACATCAGATTCTTTTGCAACTCGTATAGCTCCAATTCCAATTCCACTTAAGGCATCTGCAAAACTAAGAGTATTATTATTTTTGAGTTTAATGGTTTTTACAATAGTAACAGTTACATCTCTTTTGAATTCTCCAAGTGGATTATAGAAAACGGGGATTTTAGTAGATCTAGGAGGAGAGATAGTATTCTTAGGTATGAAAAAGTTTGTGCTCCCTTCTTTTTTCATATATTTATCTAGTTCTGACAAATATTGGTTGAAGTTTATCACCTATTTTGATCTATTCTCGCCACGAACTATTGAAAGAGTTTCAGAAAGTTTTTTCACATATGAAGATTTAGTATCCGTTTTTGTGAAGGAGATATATCCAGATTCAATATTCGTTCGCTTAGGATGATAAGCAGAATTTTCAACAGCATCGTACCCATTTTTTTTAGCTGCTGCAACAAGTTCTGATAATTGAGGTTTTTTAATAGATTTGTTCATAGGTACTCGCCTTCCTTGTGAACGACTAAGTTCAGAATTAAAATAATCCAACCACATAATAATTTTATTATGATCTTTCAATATGTTATACCTAATAGTTTAAACAGGAGAATTGGATTTAATCGGTATTTGAATTTCTACCAAAATACCACCAAAAATACAATAACCCAATAGACGCAAGGCCAACTACTACAAAAACTCCAAAAGAAGTAAGTTCAGCTAATGTAAATTGCAATTTTGATTCAATAGATTATGATTATTATAAGAATATAAATTTTAAGAATTATGATAAATTGAATACTTAATTCAACACTGCATTAAGAATAGAATCCTGTCCTGGTCTAGAGATTATTGTTGCATCTCCCAGTTCAGTTTCTACAATAGTGCCTTTGGTGATAATTTTGCGTCTATTATAATCACGATTAGATGGATTACTTATAACAGATTTTATCATAACGTGTTGAATTTTACCCGTCGTTTTGTTCAAAACATTAACATGATTATGAAAAGTTAGAAATTTTTTAATTTTGCCACCGCGGGTTCTTCTAGACTGGACAGCTTTTTCACCAAGTCTAGTATCTGCAGAATAATAATCTCTCTCAAACAAACGTCTACTTCTATAAGGTCGTATTTTGCCTCCAGTGCCTTTACGTTTCTTTAAATTCTCAAGTGATGACGATACCATATACTGTAACGAGTAAAGAAGGAATATAAAAATTTTAATTAGTTATGAATTTTTTGCTAGGATTTGGTATAGGTATGGCAAGCCCGCCTTTGGTTAAATCTTGCTTCATAAGTTGAGGATCTTGGCTAATTCCAAAATAATCTGAAAAAGACTTTGTAGTACGAAACAGTTTAGTTCTACCAAAGGGTTCAGAACGAATAAATCCCACTTTATTAAGAATTTTAATATGTTGATAAGAATTAGGGCCTCTGCGATCTGCTAGATCTTTACCTGATATTGGTTGAAAATACACTACATATGACAAAGTCTTTAGACATGCAGAAGATAATAGCTGTTTTGAAGAAAATTTTCGTGCATGATTAGTATATTTAGGTTTTAATTGAATGACGAATCGTTTTCCCTCCAACTCAAGCATTTCAAGTGCTACAAATGTCTCATTAATATTATTCATAAGTTCTCTCGAAAATTCAAGAACATTCTTAGTGGAACGGGTCCCACATGCCTTTGCTAACTCAAAAACAGTTAATGGCCTTCCAGCAGCGTACAATGCAGCCTCAATTTTGGCAATCATGTCAGTTTTATTCATATCACACAACACGTATTTTAATATCGTTATATTCTTGATCTAGATCGATATTTCCCTCATTCGCTACAAATAATAAAAGAATGAAAGAACGTGCCTGATCAAGCAATTCTTTTCCCTTAATTAAATCAGTAAATAGAATTTCTTGGTTCTCATCTAATAATTTTTTTAGTTCAAGTCGAAAGTCATGAACCATTGCTTCGATCTTAACAATAAATTCATCTATATCAGGAGCACCTGATAATTCAGCTAGTTGTGACTTTTCAGTTTCATTAAAAGATTTGCGTATTGCATCCTTAAGGATTTCCTCAAGAGTAAAAACAAGATCGTCTATTGAAGTAGAATACAACTCATATCGAAAAGGAAGGATGATCAATTTAGGAGGATTGTCTCCTCTTCTACTGACATATTTCTTCTCTTTCTTCATTTTTTCAAAGAAGAACATAGTTTCAACTTTAAATCTATATATAATTGATGAAGAAAGTGCTGCAGTCCCACATAATTTAAGATCGTTATAATTGCCCTTAATTACATGATCAACAAAAAGATCTAATAAATCAGCAATATCAATTTCCCAGGGTTTACCATTTTTTATTTTGTTAGGTTGAACAAGCAAACTAAGCGGATGTTTTGCAATAGATGGTTCTTCACTCATAGAAAATCACTTGAATTGCCTTTTCACCGCTGCTGGAAGAGTTAGTGCGCCAGTTTGATATTTGACAACTTTGGATACACTATCCTTCATATAAACCCCATACATACAGTCAGCACGAGAAAGCAAGGTGTCTTTCAGACTCACAATTAGGATTTGAGAGTTAACAGATCTCTGTTTCAATAAATCTGCTAAACGATCAGAATTTAGAGCGTCAAGATGAGCATCTATTTCGTCAAACATGTAAAATGGAGAAGGGTTTATCGCTTGTATAGCCAAAATAAGTGAAAGGGCGGAAACTGTTTTTTCTCCACCGCTTCCTCTGCTGCTTTCTCTTGCTATTGATTTATTTGGAAATTTAGCCATAAGGAATACACCGCCATTAAAAATATCATTTTCATCTTCTAATTCTAACCAAGCAGAGCCATTTGTAAGAAGTGAAAAAATTTTTCTCAATTCTTTGTCTATTTTCTCATAAGCTTCAAGAAAAGCTGTTCGCTTTTCTGAATCAACACTATCAATGAATGCAATTATTCGATCTCGTTCACTTTCTAATTGATTAGTTCTTTCAGAAGTTCTTTTATAGCCATCATAAATTTCATGATAATTTTTATCTGCTAGAAGATTTACGACGTGTTTTAGTTTATTATATTCATTTTCTAGTTTATCTTTTATAATTTCAGCACCTTCAAATGAATCCAATGGTTCAGAATATCCTAATTTTTTTAATTCATCAAACATAGTATTCTTAGAAGTAGTTTTTGATTCAATAGTTTTAGATATGGATATCTTTCTAGTAGAAACCGCATTAAGTGTTTTATTTTTTTGATCTTTCGATTTGTTTAGATTTTTCAATTGATTTTCATATTCATTTAAGATTGGTTTGGATTTCTGATTTTCTTCAATAGCGTGCTTTTCATCTTTTTCCATAGTAGTTAGTATTTGTGTTTGTTCTTCAAAATTAATTTCTATTGTTTCTAACGTATTATCAATTTCAACTTTACGTTTAGAATGGTTTACAATTTCATTGGTTAGATCTTCTAGTTCGGATTGCATTTCATATTCAAGTTTTGCATTATATTTTGTTTGTTCATTCACAATTGTATTAGATTTTGAATTAAGATCATCTAGTTTTTGCATGAGGGTAGAACGTGAGTTTTCGATTTCAATATTTTCATCATTAAGAGTGATAGTATTACCCTTATCAGATAGTTTTTCGACTTTTTCAATTTTAGTATTTAATCTATTAATTAATTTATTATAACGTCTAATAGAGGTTTCAAGTCTCTGCAATTCATTATTAGTAGATTTTAATTTGATTCTATTGTCCTTTTTAGATTTTTGCCAACGTGTTGACAAATGAGATAGTTCTTGAAGCTCATTGTCAATTTGCGAAAGAGTGAATTTATTATTTTGTTCAGTGGTTTTATAAGAATCTAATTGAGAGTTGAGCATTTGAATATCTTTTTTACGTTTTTCAATACTGTTTTTAAGATATTTTATTCCGTCATTGATTGCATCATAAGATTTAGAATCCAATATTAAATCAGAGAATTTTTTAAGAGTGCCAGTTTCCAAGATAGATAATTTAGGCTCGAATATATCACCGGAAGGAGTTATAGTTCGAAAACCATTTTTGGACAACATATAGGCGGTTTTGGCATTACGAACAAGTAATGTGTCACCGAATAGAAAATTCAGCAATCCTTTGTATTTTGAATCTATTTTAATGATTTCAGCCATATTGCCGATTATGTCGGAATTTGGAATGTGTTTTGCAAATGAATAATTGGAAAATTCCTTAAGAGGAATCAAAGTAACTCTTCCATATTTATGATGTTTTATCTTCTGAGCAACAAGCAAGAGAGACTCAATATCTTGTACAATTATTGAATCATTCCATCGTTTCAAGGCAGCCAGGATAGGAACCTTGTGCTTACTAGGAATAGTGATTATGTCATCAACTTTACCAACAAGTGATTTTCTGACATTAGTCTCTAATAGATTAGAATAAGTCTTAGAGGAGTCTTGTGATGATTTTGTAAATAACTGAGTTTCGTGTTTTATAACAGCTTCATTCGCATTATTCAAAGTAAGTATTGCATTTTCGACCTCGTTTTCCAATAATTGTTTTCTTTTAATTAATTTCTTATTTGATTCCTGAAAATTAGAAATAGAATTTATCTGATTTTGTTTGAGTTTTTTTAATTTCATAATGCTTTGATCCCACTTATTTATTGATTCAGTTATTTGTTTGAGTTTTTCAGTTATATTATTACTTCGATCTTTGAGAACACGGTTTCTAGTATCAAAACTGTTTAAATTTGATTGCAATTCAGATAACGCTTTATTATATGTAGTTAATTTAGCATCATATTTTTCATAATTGATTTTACTTTTATTTAGTTTATCAGAAATTGTATTTCTTTTAGAATGAAGATCAGATAGATTAGAATTAATGTTGGATTTTTCATTCAGTAATTCATCAAGTTCAGTTTGTAGATCAGATACTGTCTGTTTTGTTTTATTAATTTCTTCAAGTTTTTCATTTTTCATAGTGATTATATACGGAATAGATTCAGAAAGTTTTAGATGTTCAGCTTTTAAATTAGATAATTCATTTTTAAGACCACGTACTTCATTGCGCTTATTAGAAACTTTAATTTGTATATCAACAAGTTTTTCTCCTTGCCCTTCAACTATATCATCAAAAAGTTTCTTTCTTTCTTTTTCGAGTTTTTCAATATCAATATTCAATGTGCTAATTTCATTATCCAATGTCTCAGATTCTGCATTAACATTATCAAAATCATTCTGAAGAGAGTCAAGTGAGTGAGTTATTTGTGTAATCTCGTTTGAAATATGAATAGAACGTAACCATTGTACCTCTTTTTCCAGAAATTTTAGTCGAAGTTGATCATTTCGTTCGCCTTCGAGAGATTGTATTTGAGAGCGAACTTCTCCCATTCTTGCCATGTATACCTCTAATTTTCTATCTGCGTCATCAAGTTGTTTGATAGATTGTTCCTTTTTCTCTTCAAATTGAGAAACCCCTACTATTTCTTCAATAATCATCCGTTTTTCTTCAGGAGCAAGTTCAGCTAATTTAGTAACCATTCCTTGAGGAACAAAATTAAGGCCATTAGGATCTATCATAGAAAGAGAAAGAATTTCAATGATGTTAGATTTTTGAGTTTTCTTGCCATTAAGAAGATAAACACTATCTCCAGTTGAACGTATTTCACGACTCAAGGTTACTGTTTCTTGATCAATAGGAATTAAACGATCAGAATTATCAAGAGTGAGAGTTGCCTTAGAAGATTGAGGTGCATCACTTCCACTACCGTCATAAATTAATTCGCTGAGACGATTAACACGCATAGTTCGTGGATTATTTTGGCCAAGACAGAACATGATAGCGTCCAATATATTACTCTTTCCAGAACCGTTTGGTCCCGATATTCCTATAAGTCCTTTGTCAAAATGGACAGTAGCGTGTCTAGTACCAAAAGATTTGAAGCCTCTAACATCTACTTTTTTTACATGAACCATTTACACTTCATCAACCCAAACTAGCAATATTTGTGCACTAATAATAGTGCATAATATGAATATATAAGTCCGGAACTAAAGCATAATTAACTCAATTGTTTATTATATAAATAAAATTGACAAGAAGTTCAATCAAATGATTTCATAGTATTAGAGAGTGCCAAGAGAAAATCATCGGCATGTCCACGGCTAATATGTGGCATCATTACTAGACGAATGTGAGTAGGAAATTTAGATATGCCCCAGCCTTCATTCCGCAAAGAATTAAGAAGTTTATCTAACTGATTAGAAGTATTCAAAGATTTAGAATTACATCTGAAACCAATTATATTCATGGATGGCTTTTGAATCACTTGAATATTTGGCATGCAATTCAATTTTTGATAAATATATTCAGTGTTATTCATACATTCTTGAATAATTTTTTTATAGCCATTTAATCCCAATAAACGCATAATAGCCCATAATGATACAACTGACGCCCCTGTACTTGTTCCCAGAATTGTGGATCTAGGAGGTTTACCGCCTGCTAGATAGTCTACGTTTTCATTAAGGTTTGAAATATTGTCAATAGAACGAAACAATATGCAACTAGAAGGAATAGGAGCCATTCCCATTTTATGTGGATCTATAGTAAGAGATGTTACGCCATCTAGACTAAAATCAAATTCAAATTTATCATAGCCTAATTCATGAAGAAAAGGAAGTACAAATCCGCCAAAGGAAGCATCGACATGTAGATCTATATTATTTTTAATGCATATAGAAGACAACACATCAATAGGATCGACTAATCCTAGATCAGTAGTTCCAGCAGTTCCAACAATCATAATTGTGTTAGAATTAATCTTGTCTTTGATAGCTGAAGAGTCTGATCTCACTTCAGAATATGAAACAGGAATTAATTTCAGTCCAAGTAGATTTGCTGCCTTATGAAATGAATGATGAATGTTATCAGAAACAATTACTTCAGGATGTTTTACATCGTGAAGATTTCTACTATGTGCTAGAGCTAAGATGTTAGACTCAGTTCCTCCAGAAACAATATTGCCAACAGCATTAACATTATTCAATAAACTCCCAAGAATTCTAATACATTCTTTTTCTATTTTTTCAGTACCAGGAAATAAACCAGGATCACCAATGTTTGTTTCAATGTATTTATTAAAAACAATCTTAGCAAAATCATGAGGCATAGTGCACATTGAACCAATAATTTTCCCTGAAGAAAAATTAAGATCTTTTTCTAATATTTTTTTTAAATCGCCCAGAACATTTTCTTCAGAAGAACCTTCACGCATCATTGTAATTCTTCCACATTCTTATAACTATGAAGATGATTTTTGAGTTTCATAAATTCGGATTTCTCCATACGAAAACAATTATCATCAGATGGAAATTGTTTTTTAATTACATCATCTTTGTACGAAATTAGAGATTTAGATATGTGTTTATTCAAGTCATTGTATTTTTTGACAAATTTCGGAATAGTACCTTGATAAAGCCCTAACATATCATTAATGACAAGAATTTGTCCATTACAATGAGGACCTGAACCTATTCCTATCGTTGGAATAGATATATTATTAGTTATTATCTCAGAGACCTCGGTAGTAACCATCTCCAAGACAATAGAAAAAACGCCACTATGTTCTAAAGAATATGCATCTTCAATTATTTCCTTAGCACTCTCCAAGTCATTTCCCTGAATAGTATATCCTTTCCAAAGTTTAGCTGTTTGTGGTTTCAATCCTATATGTCCCATAACAGGTATTCCAGCTTTGACAATAGAGCGAACAGTTTTAGAATATTCTTGACCTCCTTCTAGTTTTACAGCATCAGCACCACCCTCTTTAATAAATCTCCCCGCATTTTTTACAGCGTCTATTTCAGATGTTTGATAAGAAAGAAAAGGCATATCAGCAATGATAAACGCCCTCTGCGTTGCACGAGATACTGACTTGCACATAGTTAACATTTCTTCCATCGTAGTTGGAATAGTATTTTCATAACCTAGTTTAACCATTCCTCCTGAATCTCCAACCAGAATTATATCTATATCTGCTTGATCAGCTAATTGTGCAAATGGATAATCATATGAGGTAATGGCAGTAATAGGCTCATTAATTTTTTTCATGTTTTTTATATAATTAACATTTAGTTTTTTCATACATTCTCACTTTAATTTTTTTAATCTATTAGATATATGAACAATAGCATAATTTAGATTTTTATCGTTATCGTACTTTTCCAATATTTGATTTAAGTTATCTTTAGATAATTTACACATTTCAGTATATTTAGTAATCATCAGAGGGATTACACGGACTATATTGTCAACAATGGTTATGTTTGAAGTTTTTGCAGTTCGTGAGAATGGATTAAGATCTACCGTGATAACCTCTTTATTCATGGTCCTTAACGACTCAGCACGATCTCCATCCTCTAGAGGCACGAATACTACATCAGCCTTGAATATTCCTCTTGTATCGACAAAACGTCGATTACTTTTCAGATCAGGGAGTTGAGTAATATATCGATTATTAGTTCCAAGGATTTTTTTTCCACCATGATCTCGTAACAGAGTATTTACTAAGTCAATACGTTTCTTAGTTCTATGAAACAGATTGATTTCGAGTTGAATTTTTGAAATACGTGAAAATTCAATAATCTCGTCAGGAACTAAAGAGGCAACATTACCATTGATTGAGATTACAGGAGTAGAAGACAAAAGTAGTTTTGCCACAGCAGCATTAATACTAGTAATAGAAAAGGGCATGGTTTTCTCACCAATAATATAATCAAAAGCTTCCCCCCTGCCATGTGCAACAAGTCCATCAGGCATAATAATACCGCGTATAAAATTATCAGCAATCTTACTTCTAATATTTAGAGAGTCGTAACGAGGATGAGTCTTAGGTATATCTCTTACAGTCATATTAATCGCGCACCACATTCATCTACTGAAGAAAAAAGAATCGAAGGATTAGAATCAGAATGTGTTTTTATAATGTCATCAAATATTAAACGTTCTTTTTGATTGACAATAGAAAACAGGGTGTTACCAAACATACACATACTACAAATTATGTCGTTAGATCTACATGTTTCAAGTATACTAATTAGATTTTTTGGCATTACAGATAATTTTGTGGAAAAATCTTGAGAAAATGTCATAAAATTTTTAAGATTAGGCTGAACCAAGAATTTTTCCATGTATTCATTTCCATATTCATTAATTAAATCTACTAAATTCTGATCTTTCAACACTTTGTTTGTTTCGATACTATCAAAGAAGGCAATGACTATTACATCATCACTTTCATTTCGAAAATTAGTAATATCTCCAATACCTGGCGCACCAGGTTTACTTCTAAGTTCAAATCCTCCAAAATATTCAGCAATAACAGTACCTAAGCCAGTACCACATTCAATTTCTGCAATATGTGCAATCTGAGCAGATTCCAAAATTGAAAGTCCAAGATCTAACTCTGCATTCAATGCATAAACAAGACTCAAAGCAATAGAACCACTAGAACCCAATCCTGCACCTATAGGAACTTGAACTTCGTGATCAACATAAACAGAGTAAGTATTGTTAGTTTTTGAAAGAATTTTAGAAATTACATTCACAGAAATTGGAAAATTATCAGCGTTTATTCCATTAATTTTAATATTAATATCATTAGAATCGCTATGTATGGCGCGTACAGTAGTGATTACACCGTGCTGAATAGAAACTCCTGCTCCTCGTGAACCGCAGTACAAAGGATTTGAATTCATAGAAATTTCAAAAAATCCGGTTATATGTGCAGGTGCAAAAGCGGATCTCATCAAGATATCATTGAAATACTAGAATTAATAATACTTCTTGAAATTGGCCAAAACAGTTAAAAAAAAAGATTACGTTATCTTAATGTGCAGATAAAATCGACTCAAACCAAGTATATTTTTGTAACAGGAGGAGTATTGTCAGGCATCGGAAAAGGAATAATTGTAGGATCAACTGCCAAACTTCTAGATCTCTATGGATTGGATATTAGTTGTACAAAAATTGATCCTTATCTAAACGTAGATGCAGGAACAATGAACCCAAAAGCTCATGGTGAAGTTTTCGTAACAGATGACGGCGGAGAAACAGATATGGATATTGGAACTTATGAAAGATTTCTAGATAAGAATCTATCAAAACACAACAACATAACAACAGGGCAAATATACCTTGATGTAATTCAATCTGAAAGAAAAGGAGAATACTTGGGAAATTGTGTACAAATAATTCCAAATATTACAGATAAAATAAAGGAGAGAATTAAAAAAATAGCAGAAAATCAAGAAGGAGGGATAGTTATGGTAGAATGTGGAGGAACAGTTGGAGATATAGAAAGTCTTCCATTTCTAGAAGCAATTAGACAAATGAGGCAAGAACTCGGTAACAACAACACAATGTTTATTCATGTGACATTAGCACCTGTGTTAGATCCCGTAGGAGAAGAAAAAACAAAACCAACACAACATAGTGTTCAAGAATTAAGAAGAATAGGTATACAACCAGATGTTGTAGTAGTAAGAAGTAAGAAATTCATAACAGAAACATCGAAGAAAAAGATTGCTTTATTCACAGGAGTGGATATAGATAGCATTATTTCAGATCCAGATTCATATTCAATATATGAAGTCCCAGAAATACTATACAACGAAGGGATTGTTGATGTAATAGTTGACAAATTGCGGCTTCCAACAAGAGAAATTAATTTAGGTGAATGGAAAAACATCAGAAAATCATTTGAAAGAAAGAAAAACAAGAAAATACAGATTGGAATGATTGGGAAATATATTGAACTTTCAGACAGTTATGTTAGTGTAAATCAAGCATTATTACACTCAGCTGCAAAGCTTAACATAGATCTCAAAATAGAATGGATAGACAGTGCAAAATTTGAAAAAGAAAGTGAGTCAATATCAGAACTAGACAAATATAATGGAATAATAATTCCAGGAGGTTTTGGTGAGAGAGGGAGTGAAGGGAAGATAATGGTTGCAGATCATTGTAGAAAGAAAAATATTCCGTTTTTAGGAATTTGTTTTGGTTTTCAACTAGCATTAGTTTCATTTGCAAGAAATGTATGTAATTTAGAAGATGCAAATTCTATTGAATTAAATAGTAAAACAAAAAATCCAATCATTAACATTCTACCATCGCAGAAAAAAATCAAAGACAAAGGAGCCACTATGAGATTAGGAGGTCATGATGTAAAGATCATTAGCGAAACATTAGCTTATGAAATATATCAACAAAAAACAATACGACAACGCCATAGACATAGATTTGAATTTAATAAAGAATACTTAGAAATATTTGAAAAGAAGGGAGTAAAACTATCTGCTTTCAGTGATGATGATAAAAGAGCAGAAATTATGGAAATAAGCAAGAATAAGTTTTACATAGCTACACAATTTCATCCAGAATTCGCGAGTAGGCCAGGAAAACCTGATCCAATATATTACAATTTTATAAAAGCTAGTTTAGGAAAAAATTAAGTAAAATAAATATTAAGTTCGTTGCGTAGCTAATTCAATAAGATATTTATGAAAAATAACATTACCGGAGAGTTCAGGATGAAAACAAGTTGCAATAATATTACCTTGTTTTACAGCTACTATGTCATCATTTAATTTAGCAAGAATTTCAACATTAGAACCAATATTTCGTATTCGAGGAGCACGAATGAATACCCCCATAAAGTTATCTAATCCAAACTTTGGAATTGGTAATTTAGATTGAAAAGATTCATGTTGTCTTCCAAAGGCATTACGTTCAGCCTCGACATCCAATGCTCCTAAAAGTTTTTGTGATGTATTCGAAGAATTTTGAACAATGCGATTAGATAAAAATATCAGTCCTGCGCAAGTTCCTAAAACAGGCATGCCCTGAGTAATCTTCTTTTTAATAGTGTTATGAAAATCATCGTGATTAGATAATTTACCAATAGAAGTACTTTCTCCACCAGGAATTATTAATGCATTTACAGAATCAATTTGTTCAGTGTACTTGATTACAGTAACAATACCATTAATAGTAATTTCACGAAAAGCAGATTCAACAGAAGCAATGTGTTCTTCAACATCGCCCTGTACTCCAACAATACCAATATTGACTTTTTTCATTAGATACCACGATCTTGCATTTTAAAATCAAGATTGTCACCAAGACCAACCATAGATTTTTTTTCATCGATCATTTCTTGTGCTTCAGCAACCACATCAACTTTATCATGAAAAGTAGTTGCCAAGACAATCGCTGATGCTCTTTCCAAAGGATCTGAGGATTTGTAAATTCCTGAGCCTACGAAAACACCATCACAGCCAAGTTCCATCATTAGGGCTGCATCAGCTGGAGTCGTTATACCGCCAGCTGCAAAATTTACAACAGGCAATCTTCCAAGACGACCTGTTTCAACAACTAATTCATAGGAAGTATTCAATTCTTTTGAAATACGAAATAATTCTTGCTTGTCTTGTAGATTATAAAAAGAAGTTATTTTTGCAATGTCTTGATTTAGACTGCGCATATGACGAACAGCCTCCACTACATTTCCAGTACCTGGTTCTCCTTTAGTACGCATCATAGATGCGCCTTCTTCAATTCTTCGCAGTGCTTGACCAAGATTTTTTGCACCGTCTACAAAAGGAGTGGTAAAATCCCATTTCCATATATGAGAAGATTCATCAGCAGGAGTCAAAACTTCTGATTCATCAATCATGTCAACACCTGAATTTTCTAATACTGCCGCTTCAGAAATATGTCCTATTCTACATTTTGCCATTACTGGAATAGATACATTATTAACAACGTCTTTGATTATTTTCGTTCCAGCAGTACGGGCAACTCCACCAGATTGTCTGACTTCAACAGGTAATTTATCTAGAACCATAACTGCAACAGCTCCAGCTTCTTCTGCAATTTGTGCTTGATTAACATCAGTAACATCCATGATAACTCCATGTTTGAGCATATGTGCAAAACCACGTTTTAGTAAAGTAGTTCCGGTTTGAGAATTAGCATTTTTAGATGTTTGTTGTAGATGTGACGAATGCTTATGTCCAACTAATGAAATCATTCTTATTCAGTATGTAGATGTTACCATTTTTCAATCTTTTCCCATGGTACATCTTTATCTCCAAAATGTCCATAAACACAATTTTTAGAGTATTCAGTAAAATTGAAAAGATCAAATTTTCGAATAATACCAATTGGAGTTAGATCATGCATACTTCGAATGCGTTTCTCAATTAGAGAATTATCGCCATTAGAATCTACATATAATGACAATGGATCACTACCACCAATTGCATAACTTAATTGAATATTACACCAATCGGCCAAGTCATTATATATTACATTCTTTGCCAACCATCGAGCCATATAAGCTGCAGAACGGTCTACTTTAGTAGGATCCTTACCTGAAAATGCCCCACCTCCATGTGGTGCATATCCTCCATATGTATCAACAATGATTTTACGGCCAGTAAGTCCAGCATCGCCATCAGGCCCTCCAACAACAAAATTACCGGTAGGATTTATTAGAAATTCTGTATGATTTTCATCAATAAGATCACTGCAAGAATTCACAATAGCAACTTCGGCAAGTTCTTTAGCATTTTTATTTTCACTATCTGCATGTTGCGTAGAAACAACTATCTTATCAATGTATGAAGGTTTTCCATTTTCATAAACTACGCTTACCTGACTTTTAGAATCTGGACCAAGAATAGAAGTGTTTTCATTTCTAAGGTTTCTTAAATTTCGTAAAATTGCATGTGAATAGTGTATAGGAGCGGGCATCATAGAAGGTGTTTCTCTACAAGCATAGCCAAACATCAATCCCTGATCACCTGCACCAAAAGAGTCAGTAACCAATGCAATATCTGAAGATTGATTATGAATTCTATTTTCAAACACTAATTTCTTCCAATGAAAACCTTCTTGCTCATAACCAATTTCACTGATCTTATTACGCACAATTGATTCGACTTCTTCAGAAATAGGTTGAAAATTTTTAGTCTCTCCAAAAACTAGAACATAATTAGTTGTGACTACGGCTTCAATACCACATCTAGTGGTTTCGTCACCGCTCAATAGAGCAGCATCAACCAAAGCATCACTTATTTGATCAGCTACTTTATCAGGATGTCCTTCCGAAACAGATTCAGAAGTAAAAGTAAAATTATTTTTCATTGTATTCTTCACAAATAACGAGTGAAATTTCTGAAGATTCTATAAATGAATCCATGAGAATATTCATGTATAATGAACTACTCAGCATTAATCAAGTCACACTAATTTCTTCGTCAATAACTACAAATAGAATATTGTTGCCTCTAATTACAACCCGACCAAAATTTTCAACTAATTTATTATCAACATATTCCTCAGCATTTTCAAGAAGAAGATTCATATGTGGATCAGCATGGACCATCTTGCCCTTATATTCAACATCGCTCTTTAGACGTACTGTAACTGACTTATTGATAGCTTTTTGAAGCTTATTTATTGGCTTTGTGGATCTGTCGTTATTATTTTCAGATGTCAATATGATAACAATGAACAGAGGTCAAAAATAAAATTTTCTCAATCTACCAATTAATTCAAGGAAAAATAACAATGGAAAACAAAATTAAGGAAAATAACACTAAATTAAATAAAGAAATGGATAAAATATATAAATCATTAGAAAACGAAAAAAACTCAAAAAATGATGAAAAAATTAATTTTTTATCGAAAATATCGTTTGAAAAAAAGAATGGAAAAACAAAAACTGGTTCTAAAAAACTTGATGTGGTAACAAAAGGGTTCATTCCAGGCATATTAACAGAAATATATGGATCTAGTAATACGGGAAAAACACAAATAGCATTTCAAATAGCAGTAAACACAGCAAAAATTGAGAAGAATATAATATTCATAGATACCACAGGGAATTTCAGACCAGAAAGAATAGCAGATATGGCAATAGCACAAAATTTGGAACAAGATTCAATAATGGAAAAAATTTTCGTAATAAAATGTTTGTCAATAGAACATCAAATAAACATAATAAACATTATAAACAATTTTTTGAAAACAAAAAAAATAGATCTAATAGTGATTGATGAAATATCAAGAAATTTTTTACAGGGGGATGAAAGAAGTGGAATCATATTAAAATCATTATTGAATTTACATTTACATAAGCTTTCACACATGGCCTATGATTTAGACATACCTATATTAGTAATCAATACAACAAGAACAAAAATAAATAAAGAACATAAAATAGAAACAACAACTTTAAACAGCATAATAAACAGAATAATTCATTTTAAAATACATTTAAAGAATATAAATGATGAAAGATATGCAGAGAATGAATATGGAAATAAATGTATTT
>JAYZAG010000029.1:0-9782 GCA_036422215.1 Thermoproteota archaeon | reverse complement strand
CTGCATTTGGTTTACCTGAAGATGAAGGAATGGCAGATGAAGAAATAGCTGGGCTTTCTAGACGAGGAGTAATAGGTTCAATAGGGTTGACAGCAGTAGTGGGTGTTTTGTATCTTGCATTCATGAGATATTCTAAAAAATCCAAATGAGTAGTGTTATTAAAAAACACTAATAATATATGCAATAATTAATAATAATAATACAAAAATGAATATAATAAGCATATCAGTAAGTGATCAAATTCTCGAGGATATGGATAGAATACAAGTTGAATTAGGATTTGCAGGAAGATCAGAGTTACTTAGGGCTGGAATTAGAATGATGCTTGCAGATCAAAAAAATAGAGATAATATGAGTGGGCGTATGAAAACAATTTTAGTTGTAACTCATGATGAAGGGCTTGAGGGACCGGTAACAAACATAAAACATGAATTTGATGATATAGTTAAAAGTCATATCCATTATAAAATTGCAGAAAAAAAATGTATGGAGTTAATGATCCTAGAAGGAGATGCAGAACAAGTTAAAGGATTGTATAACAAAATGCAAACAAGTGGAAAAGCTGACAACGTTAAGTTAATTATTCCATAAAACAATAATGCGGGAGGTGGGATTTTCATTTATTACTTTAGTGATAAATTTGAACCCACGAACTCCTAAGAGACGAAGAGTTTCAAACGAAGTACCTGAACCTCGCGCCGTTGGCCAAGCTGGGCGACCCCCGCATAAATATTAAATTACAAACATTGTTATTTATTATTTATTTTTTGGTTTATCATTTAAGAAGGAAAAACAAATGAATAGTCCAAAAATTAACATGATAAAGCTGGGCACAGAGCTTGGTATAGGTTCTACATGTAATTCAATTATTTTACCTGCATAATAACTAAGATCATTAGTTGTAGCTCCTACTGTGATATAATACGTTCCAGGAGTTAGATCTCTCGTATGAAGAATTTGTACATTGGAAATGTGGCCAACAAATACATTACTCCTATCTCTGATATTACGAGTAGTATCAAGATCAACTTTATCTGGAAAGAATTTTACTTCCATGTCTTTAAGAAGTCCAGATGGTGCCATGTTTCCCCTAGCAATAAAAAACAAATTGCCTACATAATCCTCAATAAATGAAAGTCTAATGTTAATTGTTCCTTTACGGCCCAGAACATCCAATTCACATGTGCCGCAAAGATTTTCAGAACCATCAAGTTCGTCACCCGCAGAAACAAATGCAAAATTGGTAATAAATGGTGCTCGAAGAGACATGTTGAAAAATCCCAGTTTTGAGGAACCGCTTTCAATAAACCAAATATCGCCACTCGGATCTGGCGCCAAGGTTTGTGCGAATGAATTCTGAGTTGGAATGGTGAATTCCCAAATCTGTAGATCAGAAGGATTAATTTCAATTAATCTATCAGCTCTGAATTGAAGAGTCCATATATCTCCCCACCGATCTTTCACTAATTGATAAGTCCCCGAAGTGAGAGTCCCTGTGCTGAATTCAGCAATTTGTCCAGAAGATGGATCCAATCTACCAAGCAAACTGGTCCTGAATTGTGTATACCAAATGTAACCCTCATCATCTATTACAATCCCAATAGGATTGATAGAGCCATTAACATAAGGATTAGGGAGTGTGTATTGGTCAAAGGTTTCTAAAAATGAGTCAAATTTTGTAATTTTACCAGAACCAGATTCTACGAACCATATGTTACCTTGTTTATCAATATCTAAATAACTCGGTTGAGAATAATTTCCAGGGATTTCATATTCTGTAATAGTATTAATTTTTGTTTTATCATTATTGTGAAAAGTGATTTTACCTAATTTACCTGATCCGAATTCAGTAAACCATATATTTCCAACATCGTCTTCTTTAATATCCCAAGGTAAAGCACCTGGAGTTGGTATATCAAAGCTTTGAATTATTTCAGATCTTTGCAGATCAGTGGTATCAATTCTGTGTATCTTATTTTGAGTTGCATCAGTGAACCAAATGTTTCCATCAGTGTCAGATGTGATTGACCATATTTCTAAAATCTCAGTATCAGGGTTTATTTTAAAAGTTTTAAAATTTTTAGTAGTTGGATCAAATGAAGTAACAGAAGATGTATTACGTTCAGAGAACCAAACAGTTCCGTTTTGATCGGTTGTCAGTGCAAAAGGATTAGAATTTTTTGAAGGTAAATCATATTCAACGAAAAAGTTTTGTTCTTCAATAAGTGTTTTTGATTCCTCAGCAAAAGAAAGTGGAACACTAGAAGACAGAATAATCATAAATAATAACAATGATTTTAGTTTCATTTGAAATTCTTATTATTTCATTTATATAAAAAGAATATCTAATGTAAATATTTACATGTTCTTATTTGTTAATTGATATATAATGTAGTTCTGGAACATTCTGTGCTCCCAAGTTAATTACAACTCCATAATTGATTGTATTTTCATCTGACCATCTATAAATCCTAGTAATTTGGTAATTGTCAACCCATTCATTAACAAAATTATTAAAGTCGGAATTTGATTCATCATCATTTGAGTATAAATTGAAATCATATTCTTTGAATTTGAACAAAGAAGGTATTTCATCAGGCTCGACAATCTCAATGCCTTTGTTTGTTAGTATTTCAATGACTTGTGTGTTAAGATCTATTTGAGATCTAATTGGAATTTCATTTGGAGATTCACTTGGAGGTTTTTCTTTTTCTACTCCACTTAATGAAACAAGAAATTGTCTGTAAGCTTCTTCAGGGGTATCTCCAAATCCCATGTAGTATTCACCAGTAAATGTTGCACCAATTGCAGCAATTGTGGCCAATTGAGTAACAACTCCTCCTGCACCTGCAGTGTATACAGGTATGAAATAAACATCATGCTCACCAATTCTATAAAGGATATTATCGCCAACTCTAGGATCTCGTAATAATGTTCTCAGAGTTTTAAATTCAGGATTTCTTTCTAATGCTTCTAGAATGGCAGTTGGACCCAAGAGTTTAGTATCAGAATCAAGAGGAACCTCATAAAAAATCATTTCTCCAAGATGTTCATAGTCGTTACGAAGTGTCATATAGCCTGCAAGATTTTGTCCTGGTGAACCACGGAGTTGTAGAGATAATAGTCCTATGAATTCTTCTTTAGCGAGTGTTGGTGGCTTGCCCATAATGAAATATGTGTCTAAATCTGGAGGAATTTCAAAGAACTCTCGAGCCTCTATAAAAGTACCAGGATTTGTTATATGATAGAAATTATACATTTCGACTCTGTATTCAAATAATTCCTCAGGATAACGAGTTTGTTCTTTTAACCAGTTAGGTATTTCAGTTTGTACATAATCCGAATAAAGAGATTTAAACAGATTAGAATAGAAATCATTTCCTAAAATAAATATTTCCATATCACCATCGAATGTATCAATAAGTGCATAACCACTGAACCTTACAAATGGATTTCCATCGCTCCATGGAACTCGGTTAGAATCTATAGCGGTTATTAGTGGCATTAACCAATAAGTTTGTTTACCGTCAGTAACAGGATACATGTCAATTGGTTTATTATTTATACTATAAACGAAATAGGGAAATAGTAAATCAAGTCTATCATGAATGTCTTTATACCTCATAGTATGAATTGTTTCAGATGGTCTCGAGAATAAAAAGTTGGGCTCAAATAACCAGCTTAGTGGAGGAGGAATGTCTATCCCACCTAAGCCATTATAAAGAAATCCATTTAATTCATCACTAATAGTACGATCCGCTGGATAAGCAGACCACGATTGTGAGAATAAACCCCCTTCTCCATAATAGATCTTTCGCTGTTCGAAGAATGATGATGTGTCAACTATTTTACCATCATGTCCATCAAGTAATAAAAATCCATTAGGGACGTGAGTATAAACCAAATGTTCTGCATACCATTGATTAGAAGGTTCTACTGTTGAAGGTACAATTGGTTTTAGAGATGCACTCCAATAGAGTGTGTCATTAAATCTCAAAATATCAGTATCTTGGAAATCAACATATGGAATAAGGCCTATTTCTGGTCTCAATTTTGCATCTGCAGCTTTGAGATCAAAAAGTCGTATTTTATCCAATAGTTCTTTGTTTTGTTCAATGTATGGATCTATCTCTGATGGAGATAATGGATGAAGACTGAAATTATAAGATAATTCATTTACATTGTTAAGGTTGGCAAGGTATCTATTGGTAGCAATTTCTTGCGCAGTATATGGACCGTTCCATTCTATACGTCGTGCATCAGCTATACTTCCTTGAACTGCTATAGCTGATCCAACAAGTAAGAAAATTATCAAAACTGATGCAATTCGTAATTGAGTTGGTTTGACTGGTGGTTTAAAGATTTTTTTTCTGTTAGGGTTATCCAAGTAGCTAAGAAACGAAAACATTAAACCTGCTGCAAATACTCCCCCAATAATAAATTTAGTATTGTAATCAATATACGATGGGAAAAACATATTTAATCCCGTCCAAAGTAATCCAACAGAAACTAAATGTTCAATTGTAGATGTTGGTAGATTAAGTTGTCTTGTCTCTTCATCAAAAATTGGACGATCACCTGGTTTTTGAGAAAGGATTTTTGTAAGTCCGTACAATATCAATAGACGCGTTCCTATTGCGCCTAATATTGGAAATACGATTAATGTTAAAGCAGGAATCATTGGAATTACTTTAGTTTCCGCATAAAGCATATCAAAAGATGGATTAACGAATGGTAGAAGGAAAATTTGAGGTATATTAGTTAATCCCGAGTCCCATCCTTTACTAATAGCAATTATTGCCATACCAAGATTTGTGTTTAAGAAAAGAGAAGTTGCAAGAATTATTTTAGTGATCTGCCACGCAATGAAAGTAGATGACTTTAATTTGATTTGGTTAAAACTTGGAATGTCTATCTGAATGTTGTCAACGTTGTCCCTAGCCTTTGGAATTTGAGAAACGATTTGAATTATCCACAATGTCAAAGATCTTCTATTCTTAAAGTCTGTTCTAACTACGGCTATTGAAGAAAGTATCAAACCACCAATAAAACCATAGTAAATTGGTCGTACGTAAAGATCTCCAAATTCTTGTATGTTGAGCCAGACGTTTAGGATTTGGCCTGCGGATGTAAGAAGAATAAGAAGGGTAATTGCAATTCCTACTACCAAAATAAGCCGCTTAGAAACATTTGGCCTGATAAAGTCATCATCAGGAGGAGTATGTGAATTATCCATCTAAGAAACAATTACAGAACAAACTATTAAATTGTTTTCCGATTCTCAATTGTTAAAAGTCAGCTAATGATGTTTGGCCAGTTTTTGGGGATAAATTGTAGACGGTAATGCCTATTCGTCGTATATTTTTTTTATTTTCTAGTAAAAGATCTTGGAACAGTGTATATGAGTGTTTTTTAATTGTTTCATGAGAATTATTTAGGAAATCAAGAGTTTTACTCTTTTGATGTGTTTCCATGTTTTCTGTAATTGCCATTATTCGAATGGATTTGAAGTCAACATTATTTTTAATTAATAGTTCATGTATGTCATAGGAGATCTTATCCAGATTTTCATTGATGGTTGTTAAATCACGTGTGTCATTTTTGAGTGTGACAATGCGACCATATTGATTTACTGGTTTTTCTTTAACAGGTTCATTATCTATTCCGTTAGCAGAAAGATGTAAATAATTACCAAATTTAATTCCAAAATTTTCTATGAGAATAGAAGGATCAAATGTTGAAAGTTGTTTTATAGTTTTAATTCCAAGAGAATTTAATTTGTCCAGAGTTTTTGGGCCTACATCATGAAGTTTTTTTAGTTCAAGAGAAAAAAGAAAGTCTTTTACATTTTCTTCATCAATTACGGTTAGGCCGTTAGGTTTTTGATGATCTGCAGCCATCTTAGAAATTAATTTGTTAGGAGATATTCCAATTGAACATGTTAAATTTTGTTCCTTTGCCAAATCTGATTTTATCGCGAATGCTATTTCTCTAGCTTTATCTAAATTTCCTTCAGATTGTTTAGTAATGTCAATGCATCCTTCATCAATAGAAATATTTTCGAATGCAGTTCCATAATTTCTAACTATAGACATTATTTGAGTAGATATTGATTCGTAAAGGGCATGATGAGAATCATCTGCATCTATGAAAGCTGCCTTATGTTTTGTAAGAAGTTTTTTTGCAGTAATTATTGGCATTCCTGATTTTACTCCATATTTTCGTGCAATATAGTTAGATGTTGCAACGGCTCCGCTGTCTTCAGTTCTTCCAGAAAATTGACATACTACTACAGGCATGTCTTTGAGTGTTGGATCTTTAGTTTCTTCTATTTGAGCATAAAAATAATCAAGATCAATATGTAGAATTGTTCTATACATCTATATTTTATAATGAGATTAATTTTATTATAATATATTGGAAGAATATGATGTAGCAATAGTTGGAGCTGGTCCCGCAGGCAGTACTGCAGCCTACGAAATTAGTAAAGAAGGACTTAGTGTAATAATGTTTGAGGAAGATCAAACAGTAGGAGTGCCGGTTCAATGTGGTGAAGGATTAAGCTGTTATGCTTTAGATTATCTTAATATAAAACCTGAAAAAGAATTCATTGCAGAAGACATAAACACTTTACGAGTTATTTTTCCAAATGGAAATTGGATGTTAATTCATGATGGAGGATATGAATTAAATCGTGACAAGTTTGATCAGTTTCTAGCTAAACGGGCTACTGAAAAAGGCTGTAAGTTATTGACTTCATCAAAAGTGGTAGATTTTAACTACAATGATAGAATTTTAAAAATAGTAAAAGGAAAAGAATCTTTTGAGGTAAAAGCAAAAATAGTTATTGGTGCTGACGGAACAAAGTCAATGATTGCAAAGTGGTCAGGATTACTTGATAAAACGTGGTCAAAGAATCTGATCAGAGCTTATGAAGTTAAAATGAAAGGAGTGAAAGCTAATGGATTTGACATGTATTTTGATCCAGAAATAGCTCCAGGAGGATATGTTTGGATATTCAAAAAAGGAGAAGATATAGCTAATGTAGGGATTGCTACAACCGCAACAGATTCAGTGAATAGATTAAATGAATTTATAAAAAAAATGAATCTCAATGGTGAAGTAATAGGTAAAACTGCAGGAGCTATTCCATACAAAGGTCCAGTGAAACAATTTTATGGTGAAGGTGTAATGATTGCGGGAGATGCAGCAGGTCATACAAACCCCGTATTTTTAGGAGGAATATCAACAGCTATGCAGGGTGGAAAATTAGCAGGTATAACTGCAGTAAAATCAATACGTGCAAATGATTTATCTGCAAAGTTTCTTTCACAATATGAAAAAAAATGGAGGGAAATGCCTTATGCAGATAATAGTTTACTACAGGCATCAAAAATCATGCATAACTTTACAGCGAGTAGATGGGAGAAAATGGGAGAGTTAGTTGGTAAATCAGATGTTACAAATATTACTGCATCAGGCAAGCTTAAGTTAATTATAAAGACATTTCAACCAAAATACTGGGAATTGATTCCAGTTATTCCTTACATGCCTACAGTTATGAAGGCATTTTCAATTACCAGAAAATGGGGCTGGTAAAAAAAACACTCGAGGGGTGCAATACACCCTCGAACTTATGGGAAGAACGATTATGGATTAGGGTTGAAGAATGAAAAGGGATCCTCGGTTTGCTCGGTTTCATCTTCAGTTTTTGGTATTGGAGTAGAGGTTGTTATTGGAGTAGAAGGTAAATCAGGGAATTTATCCTGATCTTCAACATCCGCAACAGCCGTTGCTTCCGCGAGTATGGAATCTGCTTCATCACTTGATGCTATTGTGTTGGTAAATCCTCCACCAAGCTGACCTGCGTCAGTGATTAGAGAATTGAGCATGTTGCCTATCTCATTCATTTCAGAACCTGCCTGAGGCATTATTCCATTCAGTGAACCCTTCATACCTCTTACAACGGGAATGATAGGTGAGATTGTTGTTACAACATCACCAAAGTCTTGCACGGTTCCCATTCTTAGGTTGATTTGTTCTAATACCAGTTTGACCTGGGTTACACTTCGGGAAATTTTTCTTACCTCTGCGAGCTCGTTTGAATAAGCTATTGCTCGTTCGGTGTCATGTTTTTGTTGAGCAGAGACTACTTGTCGGAATAGTTTGCTATCCTGGTCCCTTAAACGCTGTACTTTTCCATCGATTCTTGTAATAAGGGTTTTGATAGCCTGTTGTGCTCCGTCAATGTTGTTACGAAGTCCTGTCTGAGGACGTATCGCATCTTTGACTTTGTCCACAATTGGTTCCTTTGTTTGTTTAGTCCACTTCTCTTCGAAGTCTGCCATTTTAATCTAGTATAATATGCAATCAAGAGGGTTAAAGATGCATAAATAAACATTCGTTAACCAACATGTCAACGATTGTTAATTAAAAATCGAGGTTATATTTTAAGAAAAATGTCCTCGTCTATTATAATACTTTAGTTTTTTAAATTTATTTTTAAAACATCTCTGTCCCAAAGAATATACATTATACTTAATGTTATAATTAATTCAACAAACATATAACTTCCATTATAAATAGCAGAGTACAGTGGAACTGGAGTTCCTTCTGGAGCATATTCACCAAACCAAACAATACCGGAAATGAAATGTGCTGTAAATCTTCCAAACAGTGCAACAAATACACTAGAAAATACATTGTCTTTTATTTGAGGTAAACCTGCGAGACCTAGAGCGGCAAAAGCAATTGGGTAGTCCAATAAATATTGAACTGGTGTGACAATATAAGGTGGACTAAACACATGAGAAACAATTGAAAATATAAATCCACAAAATATTCCATATTTGTAACCATGACGAACTGAAAATAATATTATAGGAACCATAGCTCCAAATGTGAAAGAGCCTCCTTGAGGTAGAGATGGTAATAGTTGAGAAACAAAATCAAGAGAAGTAGCTAAAGCTATCATAATAGAAGCTTCTGCTAGGATTTGACGTGATATTGCCATGATCAAAAATTAATGTAGAAATATTTATGGATTTACAAAAAAATAACTGTTATAATTCAAAAATTATATTCATCTTGAGCCTATGTATCTAGTTATAGTAGAAATTAATCCCATTATTGGTGCGCCGAAACCACCGCCTACAAGAAGAATTAAAACTGAACCTATGAGTATATGTTGACCACGTTTGTATGGAATTGATTTCAATGGGGGTGGTGCTGTGTTTGGAACATCTGGAACATTTGCTTCGCCTTCACGATATGTTTGTATAGTAATAATACCGAGCATTATGGAAAAAATTAGGGTTAAAATTCCAATTATCGAAAATGGTAAAAATGTCAAAATTGTCATAGCAGGCAGACAATTCTGTGATGTCCCGAAGAGACCTGTTCCTAGTTCACAGGCAGCGCCAGTGAAAGGTTCTGAACCCCAGGCATCAATTGCAATCCCAGCAGGACTTCCATCCTGTAGTACTTCACCTATACCATGCACTCCAGAAAGGACTGCAGCTAGAATACCAAAAAGTAATGAAATTGCATATAACGCTTTCATTGTTAGTGTATTGGTTCGAGTCACTTATAGAGGTATCGAAAAAATTACTTTTGTATTATAGTTACTACGTCTTGATCAATTACTATATGTCCCTTGCCAACTTTTTGTCCATTAAATTTTGCACTCTTTCCCCAAACGTATGCATAACGAAAATTTCTTTTTACATCACGATGAATTTTTTCACAAATAGCAATTACTGATGATCCCCTTGGAATGATCA
>JAYZAG010000028.1:0-3201 GCA_036422215.1 Thermoproteota archaeon | reverse complement strand
CTGGACGGATATATCCTCCTGATAGAATGTGTGCACCTTCTGCTTTCTTATTTTCTCTAAGATTCTTTGTTTTTTCTGTTTCTAACACTTGTAAATCTAAACACCCATCTCTATATACTGTGATTCCTTTACAATATGTATCATATGCTAAATTGTATGCATTATTGACATCTTCTAATGTTGCTTCATTAGGTAGATTAATAGTTTTACTTACTCCATCGTCGACAAATTCCTGGAAAGCTGATTGCATTAAAATATGATTTTCACCATTTAAATCCGACGCTATTGGAAACATGTCTTTAATATCTTGAGGAATCCATGGAATGCTTTGTATACTTCCGCCATTATTTGAAATCTCAAGAATCTTCTCTTTATCTAATTTTATTCCTTTTTCAGATAATGCTGTTTCAAAAGATTCATTCAAGTAATGTAGTTCCTCAAATTCCTCACTTCTTTCTTTTATCCTTGAATGTCTTACATATACTAATGCAAAATGTGGTTCTATTCCTGGTGAACAATCAGCTATAGTACCAATTGAACCTGTTGGAGCTATTATTGTGCAATTTACATTTCTAACTCTCTTTTGTGTTCTTGCAAACTCACTTTTATCCCAATAAGGAAATGTACCTCTTGTTCCTGCAAGATCTTCTGACATCTTCCATGCAACATTGGAAATGACTTTCATTAGATTTTTTGCAAATTGATATGACTCTTCTGTACCATATCTTATTCCCATTTTACTTAACAAATCGGCAAATCCCATTACACCTAAACCTAGTCTTCTCATATTATGGGAAATTTCTTTTATCTCATTTGTTGGATATTTATTCACCGAAACAACATTATCAAGAAAATGAATTGCATCTCTTATGCATTCTCTTAGTTTGTTCCAGTCGATGTCGTCGTTAGTTGCATTGATAAACTTTGAAACATTAATTGATCCAAGATTACAACTTTCATTTGGCAAAAGAGGTACTTCGCCGCATGGATTTGTGGATTCAATTGTGAAATGTTCTCGAACAGGATTTGATAAACTATTATTTATTTTATCAATAAATATTAAACCTGGATCTGCACATTCCCATGCATATTGAATTATTTTTTCCCATAGTTCTTTTGCCTTTATTCTTTTTGGATTTCCTCCGCATAATTTACATTCTCCAAAAACATTTTCATTATTGAGAAAAACGTTTTTACCACAATCTTCACATTTTAATACTTCATTTCCAGTCCTTGGATTGATGAATTTATGTTCTTCATTATTTCGTAGTTCTGACATGAATCTTTCAGTAATTGCAACAGATATGTTAAATTCTTTCATAATTTTTGCTTGTTCATCTAAATTCATATTATTTCTTTTCATTTCAATGAATTCGATTATATCTGGATGTTCTATACTTAGAATTCCCATATTCGCACCTCTGCGTTTTCCTCCTTGCTTAATTACTTGTGTACATTTATCAAATAATTGCATAAATGATACTGGTCCTGATGCTACTGACCCCGTAGATCCGACTTGGTCACCTTCAGGCCTTAATTTACTAAATGAAAATCCTGTTCCACCTCCTGTTTTTTGAACAATAGCTTGTGTTTTTACTGCTTCTAGTATTGAACTTGTATTATCTTCGACCGGTAGTACAAAACATGCTGATAATTGACCTAAAGTTGCGCCTGCATTCATGAGCGTAGGTGAATTTGGTAAAAATTCAAAATTTTTCATTAATTTATAAAATTTTTCCTCTGATTCTGCTATATTAAAATCATTATATTCGTTATCTGCAGCAGCAACTGCTTTAGCTACTCTTCTAAACATTTGATCAGGTGTTTCTTGTTTTCCATTTTGTTTTATTAAATACCTGGCCTTTAATACCTTCATTACATTTTCTGATAAAGTTTCTGCAATTTCCATAATTAATCCCCTATAACTAATTATTATACAACCAAGTAATATTTGTACATTTATTATTTTTTACCGGATTATATTCGATTATAAAAAAACGAGACATAATTTCATATAGCTAAATTTGTATATGATTGTTCCATTGAAAAAAAATTGACTAAATTAAATTCGCCAAAAATATATTTTTTTATTATTGGATTAAATTAGGGATTAAAACCAAAAAAAACCTTATATCTGGTTTTTTACAAAATTATTCTACAATTTTGACTGTCAACTGTTTGTGACTAATCTGAAAACATATATTTTTTATTTATGTGGATATTCTATCAATGATGTCGAGTTACATTCAATACATTTTTCTACCGAATGAACGTTTTTCTTTGCGCATGAAATACATACTTTCATGTTTTGATACAACTTAAAGAATGGTATTTTTTTCCCGGCCTTTTTTACGATTTCAATAATGCCCTTTGTATTTAAATCAGTTACATTTATTGACACTGAAAACCCTCCTCTATACATCTCTATGAATGTTGATATATTATCTATCAAATCTGTTTCATTTGGATGTATAATGATTGATTGAGAATACGAATCATCTTGATTTTCTATTTTCACTCTAGATTTACCAAATTTATCTGTGTCTAGAAGAGCAAATCTGATACCTGAATCATCTGAAATTGCGGAACTTCCATATTCTTCTCCTAGTTTTTTACTTGCAGAGTCAATTGCTTCGTTTGCTTCATTTAACACCTTTGACATGAGTCTTGCTTTCTCTTTTCCTGTAGCTTTTGAATCAGTTAGTATATCTATCGACTCATTTAATCCTGTAAAATTGATGATTAAGGGAATCTTTTGATTTGAAATAACTCCACTATTCATGCGTAATAATGGCAAAAGATCCTTTCCTATCATATCATCTATAATTCCTCTTCTAGTTGAAAGTGCTGAAATGGCTATTTTTAATAAGAGAATTACTTTAGCCCTGAAATATATATCATCTCTATTTGATTCATACGCCAATCGTGGTAAATTTACTGATACTGAATGTAGTGCTATTGCACCTCCTGCTTGTTTTTTTATGTTTATAGATTTACTTATCCCAGATAAACTGTAACTCATTTTTTCATTACCATTTATTGCTATATATCCTCCATTTTTTATAATTGGAATAATTTTATTCAATAACTCATTATCTGGATTCTTCCAATTTACCGGTATGATAAAACCTACTTTTGGAATAGCAGTTGATTTGATGTATTCATTATATGATTCTAATATTATTTTATTTATTTTTGTTA
>JAYZAG010000027.1:0-17563 GCA_036422215.1 Thermoproteota archaeon | reverse complement strand
GTAATTGGTGCAGTTCAGACAATCTCAAATTCATGGCAAAATAGAACTCCCTTGAACTATCAAGGAGAGTACTTTAAACTCGATTTGATGTCTCCATTTTTCAGTCCTGACCCCATAGAGAAAGACATTCCAATATTTCCTATTTTTCTTGCTGCAGTTAATTCCAAAATGTGCAATTTGGTTGGCGAATTATGTAATGGAATTCATATTCATCCATTACACTCTATGAAATTTATTAAAGAATCTATAATTCCAAATATTTCTGAAGGAGCTAAAAAAAGCTCACGAAATCTTGAAGACATAGAATTAAGCGCTTCTTCATTCCTCATTACTGGAATTGATAAAGATTCGTATTTGAAATCTAAAGAATTTGTTAAATCACAGATTGCCTTCTATGCATCTACTCCTAGTTATTCTAAAGTATTCGAAATACATGGATGGAGTGATATTGCATCGGAATTGTTAGCAATGTCTAAAGAAAATAAATGGACTCAGATGTCTAGTTTGATCAATGACGACATTCTTAGTCATTTTGCAATTGAAGGTAGACCTGATCAAATTGCCGATCTAGCACTCAAAAAATATGGTAACATTGTTCATAGATTGACTTTTTATGTACCTTTTGATCCAACTCAGAATACTATGTGGTGGAAAAAGTTAATTTCTAACTTTCATTGAAATTCCAATTTATGTTTCTGTAATTTCTTCATCAAACTCTATTGTTTTTCTATTTCTCTCTTTGTCGTAGACATAAATTTTTCCTTCTTCTTCATCTTTTGTGATTTTATGTGTTCCATCACAATATGGATATTTTTTACTCAATCCGCATACACACATGGAGATTTTTTCTCCACTTTCTGTGAAATGCTTTTTTGATGCCTGTCCGCTCATTTTTATTAGTCTTACCATAGTTCTGATTTTATGTTTCTCAATTTAAATATTGTTTGATTATTTATCATGTACGCTGTTATCTATTGCAATAACTAATCCAATAATTAGTCTTCTGTCTATATTTTTTTTCAGTATATGTATGGCATATGTATCTGTACGATCAAATATTCCTTTCAATATTATATCTTTGAATTTATCTAATTTAGAAATTTCTGCTATTTGTTCTTCATTATGATTTATTTTGAAATTCCAACCTGCGAAAGATCCTTGAGCAAACATTATTTCTTTTCCCTTGTTATCTTCTAACTTTATAATTGGTCTTATTAATGACAAAATTTTCTTGTTTGTTCTTCCAATCAATAGATTATCTTTGTCAAAAATATCATATGTTTTTCTATATGACGCCATCTTTTTCTGAATGGTTATTACATTCTCATTTTTTTCATCTTTAACAGTTATTTTTGCTCTAAGAGATATTATTTTTCGATCCATTTTTCCTACTGTGTTGCCTTCTTTGTCATATATATCTCCAAATCCTAGATCCCATCCAGTTTCTTTTAGAATATAATAATCAGTTTCTTTGTCCAGTAATTTCATTTCTATCACCTATTTTTTATTATATATTTATTTAGCGGGCCTGGTGGGATTCGAACCCACGACCTATTTACCCGAATTCAATCGTCTGGTTAAGAGCCAGCCACTCTACCTGGCTGAGCTTCCTGGTAACACACACAGGCCCATGCGTGCCCGCTAGTAATCGATAACACTATTCAGTAATAAATTCTTTAGTTTAATATTAATTCTAGTTAATCTTATTTTGTTCTATGTTGATATTTGCAGGAACTGGCATTTCTATAAACTCACTTACCAATGAGATCAAAACTGAGATCAAACAATGTAATTCTGTTTATTTTGAAACATATACTAGTCCGATTGATGATTTTCTAAAAATATTTGATTTTGATTTTGTGGAGGCGTCTAGAGAATTTGTTGAAGATGGAAAGAAAATTTTGAACGATGCAGAAACAAAAAATGTCATGTTGCTTTGTTATGGCGATCCTATGATTGCCACTACTCATATGGAACTTAGGAATCGCGCGATTGATAGAGGAATTGAAACTAAAATATTTCATAATTCTTCAATAATAACCGCACTTCCAGGTGAAACAGGATTACACTCTTATAAATTTGGGAGAACTGTTACTGAAACTCGTCTTTCTATTCCTTCTTCTCTCTACGTTTATTATGGTATACATGCCAATCTTGTCAATAAATTACATACTGTTATTTTACTCGAGTATGATAAACAGAATGATTTTTTCATAAAACCTAATGATGCAATAAAGAATATTCTTTCCAGAGAGAATGAACAAAAAAAAGGAGTATGCACTGAAGACACATTTGTCATAATCTGTTCACGTATTGGACTACAAAATCCCCGAATTTATGGTGGAAAGGTAGATGATATTATAAAACAAGACTTTGGCAATCCTCCTCATTGCATGATCATTGTTTCAGAATTACATTTTACTGAAATTGAGTCTTTGTCTAAAATTCTTAATATTAAAGAGGACAACATTCCAGATAATTCTAAAAATGTTTTTCATAAATACGATGAAATGCTCAATAGTTATATTCCTAAAACTAGAAAAGCATTGGAAAATGCAAAATCTAAGTTAAATTCGAAGAATAATGAATTTTCTACTTTATTTGTCAATATTGAATCGTATATTGAAGATGCCGAAAGATTCTACACTGATGATAAATATGAACTTGCCATTCTCTCTATTGGTTATGCTGAGGGCTTATTGGATTCGCTTAGTTTTATTGGCAAATTAGACACTACTTGGGTTTAAGAATATTCGAAATATTATTATATTCTTGCAACAGATTAAAAATTCGTTGCCTTCACTTACTTCTATTGAAAAATCTCTTCTTATAAGAATATTCTGTAATGATGTTAGCAAAAAAACTAATTCGTTGCGAAATCTCAAAGACATTTCTTATTTTGCGATTTTGCCATCAGTATCTAACCTTCTTAATAAAAAATATATTTCTAAGAGAAATGGGATTTTTTATTTAACTAAGCTTGGCCGAACTAAATTCAAAGTTGTACTTTCGGGTGGTGTTTTTGATATTATACATCCTGGACATATTCACACGCTGGAAAATTCAAAGAAATTAGGCGATGTATTGATTGTTTCAGTCGCACGTGATCAAACTGCTAAAAAACTCAAAAATCGTTTACCATTAAATAAAGAAACAACTAGACGAAAACTTGTTAGCTCATTAAAATTTGTAGATTCGGCTATTCTCGGTAGTAAAATTGATATATTTGACACTGTTTTGAAAATTAAACCTGATATCATAGCTCTCGGATATGATCAAGTTCATAATGCCTCATTTCTAAGAAAACGTGCTAAAACTAGGGGTATTAAAGTTAAAATTAAACGCCTCGATTCTCCTATGCCGAAAATGAAAAGTTCTTACATAATAAATGATAAAAAAGTTTTTGAACAAATCTGATTCTTACAGAATTAGTTCTATTTCCATTTCGTCCCCGTCTTTTTTCTTGAATTTCTTCCTAAGATTTTTTTCTGATATTATTTCTACTACTGCCGAATCATGATGCGTTCTATCTATTAAAAGTAAACCGCATTTGTCATTATCAATAATTGCTCTGTAACATTTTACTTTTCCAAAAGTTCTTCCTTGATATGTGAATTGTTCTATTTCAATACCTGTTTTGTTTTTAAGCTCATTCACTAAGATTTTATTTTTATTATCGCTCACTCTTAAATTTAGAGTGCCTGGATATGGAATAAAATTCAAATGTTTTTTAAATTGTTTTTTATATCCTTCTAATGACATGTAATAAGCTCCTTCTCCTAATCCAGTGAATATATTTCCCTTTAATACAATTTTGTTACTGTTTTCTTCTATATTGATCTTCAATCTTGAGTAAAATTCATGAATTAATTCCATTCCATCTGATGTTATTCTGATAAATGATCTTATTTCTTTGTTATCTTTGTAAAATGTTCTTTCAATTAAACCTCTTTTTTGTAATTCTATAAGTTGCATAGATGCACTCTGTTGTGATTTTTTCAACCTCAAACCCAATTCTTTTGTAGAAATTTGTACTGATCTATTTCCTGCTCCTAACTCTAATAGTTCTAATAATGTGAAAATATTTTTTTCGTTCAATATATTCACCGTTTATCTTTCATTTGTTTTATTAATTCTTCTCTTCTAACTTCTTCCGTTATTACAGCTCTTACACTCTCAATTAATGATCTAGAAACATCTAATTTTCGCCGTAGACCGCCATCAACAACTTTATCAAATGTAGCCAATGGCAATATAGTGAGATATATTCTTTCCATTATTTCAAATAACATTTTTGCATCTTCTAAATTACCTGTTCTTATGCTGTCTAAAACTAATCTTTTTATTTCTCCAACACAATCGAGAAGTCCTAATAGATAAGATGCGTCATTCACATTGAGTTCTTTTTGTGTTGGTATGTCTTTTTTTTCTATTATTTTTATGAAAACTATTGCTTCTACGACTTCTGTTTCAGGAGAAATTATGTATCTAGCAGTACTAGTTTGGCTTTTTTTCTTCAATTCTTTTAATACTTTTTCTGCTTTTTTTACGTTATTTTTCGCTGTTTTTAGATCTTTTCGATGAGCATTTATTATTGCCGTTGATGCTAAAGTTATTACATCTCTTGATTTTTTAAGAATTAATTCTCTTGACTCTCTTGTAACATTCAATCTTTTTGAAATGTCTTTTGTTGATTTTTCCATTTTATTCATCTTTATTATATTACTTATGAATAGTATTTTTCTATAATATTTTTACTTTATGATAATTTCTGTATTTTTATATCATTTAATAAATTATTCATCTTTGTTATATTTTTATTTCTAGCTTCAAATATATCTACGGTGACTGATTTGCATATTTGTTTATTTGATTCTGCTTTTGCCAGTATTTTCATATTTGGACTTGTAATTTGACTTTCACCTGTAAACTTGTAATTCATTTCATTATTTCTTGTAGAATTATCTCTATTTTCAATTCCTATTCTATTAGCTGTGATAGTAAATATTCTATTTTCCACGGATCTAGTTAACATTGCTTTTTGACCTAGTCCTTTCAGAATTAGATTTGATGGGTGTACTATTACATCTGCTCCTCTAATTGCAAGCTTTCTTGATAGTTCAGGAAATATCCAATCAAAACAAATTATTATTCCTATGTTAACACCATCAATTTTGAACAATCCTATTTTTTTTCCTGGAGTGAAAATATTTTTTTCCTTGTAGAATAAATGAATTTTTCTATATTTTCCAATAAATTTTCCTTTGCTGATTATTATTGCTGTGTTGTAGAATTTACCATTAGCTTTTTCGGCTATTCCTGCTATTATTGTAGAATTTTTTAATCTGGAAAATTTTATTAGTTGTTTTGAAGTATATCCTGTTTTTACATTTTCTGATAAACCCTTTAATTCTGTTCTATTTTTAAATGCGTATCCTGTATTGAAAAGTTCTGGGAAAACTATTATTCCTTCTTTTGCTCTATTTGCCAATTTCATTGCTTTTTGTACATTCAACTCAATCTCTCCAAACTTGGGATTTGTTTGGACAAAACTAAGATTCATTTCTTTTTTCATCAATTATATTAAAATAATATTATACAAAAAGATTCCAAAATACGCGAAAATGTTGCTATTCATAGGAAATATTTAAAGCAGAAAATATAGACTAATAATTCTAAGCCCCGGTGGTGTAGTGGTATGATTTCAAGTCTATCGCATAACTCGGCCTAGCATTGGAGACTGTCACTCTTCAGACGCGGGTTCGAAAGACAATTAGTCCGAATTTCCCGCCCGGGGCGCATTAAAATTATTTTAATCTAAATGAAAACATAATAACCTCCCTGCATTTTTTTATCTCTGTGGGCCCATAGCTCAGTCAGGCAGAATTTGTTTGTCTAAAGCACCTGGCTTTTAACCAAGTGAAAGCCACCAGGAAAGATAGTTTTATCTTTGGTAGGGGTCCGGGGTCCAAATCCCCGTGGGCCCGCATCATCAAATCAAAAAGGAAAAGATTATAAACGTATTATATCTTTTTTTATTATATAATTTGCAAATTTTTAAAAATTTAAACATTTCAGAGATGACTTTCTAATGAGTAAAAAAGACAAGGATTTAGAAAAACCATTAGATGTATCTGTTCATATGTTTGTCCCTAAACATGAATTAGTTCCTAAGGACGAGGTCGACACACTTCTTTCGAAATATAATACAACATTACAACAATTACCATACATATTCAACAGTGATCCAGCTGTAGTAAATCTTGACGCAAATCCCGGCGATGTTATTAAAATTACTCGCCAAAGTCAAACTGCTGGCGAAACATTTTATTATCGGTATGTGGTTGAGGCTTAGATTATGTCAATTAAAACAGAAGATCCATGGGTAATCATTGAAGATGTTTTAAGAAAAGAAGGTATCGCTAGACAACACCTTAATTCATACAATGACTTTGTTACTCAGGGACTACAAAATATAATTAATGAAATCCAAGGAATTGATGTAGATACAGTTACTAATCCATATAAAATAAAATTTGGTAAAATTGAACTCGGCTCTAATCCTCGCGTTATTGAAATCGATGGATCTACTAGTAATATATATCCAATGGAAGGTAGATTACGAGGATTAACTTATCAAGTTCCAATATACTTGGAAATGAGCATTGAAGAAAATGAAGTTATAAGAGATACTCAAAGGCAACACATTGGAGATTTACCCGTCATGGTACGATCTGATTTATGTAATACAAGTAAAATGCCTCAAGATGAATTAATACAAGAAGGTGAAGATCCATTTGACCCTGGTGGTTATTTTGTCATCAATGGTTCAGAAAGAGTAGTTGTTGGATTAGAAGATCTCTCACCAAATAAAATAATTGTTGAGAGTGATGTCGTTAGTGGTAAACCAGTATACAAAGCCAAGACATATTCATCAATCGTTGGTTATAGAGCTAAACTAGAAATTATCATGAAATCTGATGGTGCTGTTCAGGTTAAATTGCCAAGCTCACCTGTTGATTTACCTCTTGTTGTTATAATGAAAGCCTTGGGAATAAAATCTGATAAAGAAATAGCTGATCTTATTTCTACTAAGGACGATGTTCAAGAACTACTTGACGTGTCTTTTGAGAAAACTACTGAGGTTAAGGATCAATCTGAATCTTTTACATATATTGGAAATCGAGTAGCTCACGGAATGCTTGATGAATTCAGGAGAAGAAAAGCCGAATCAGTAATAGATTGGGGCATGCTTCCTCATATTGGAAAAACACCTGAAGATAGATATTCTAAAGCACTGTTTTTAGGCGAAGCTGTTAATAAATTGTTAGAATTAAGATTAGGCTGGATTGAAGATGATGATAAAGATCATTATGGCAATAAAATTATAAAATTTGCCGGTCAATTAATTGCCGATTTGTTTAGAACTGCATTCCGAAATCTTATTCGGGATATGCGTTATCAATTGGAGAGAACTGGACAAAGAAGAGGAACTAATGTTGTTGGTGCTTCTATAAGGCCAGGAATAATCACCGATAAACTAAACAATGCAATTGCCACAGGGAACTGGGGCAGAGGTAAAGTAGGAGTTACTCAACTATTAGATCGTACAAACTATCTTTCTTCTCTAAGTCATTTAAGGAGAATACAATCACCATTAAGTAGAAGTCAACCTAATTTTGAAGCTAGAGACCTTCACTCCACTCATTATGGAAGAATATGTCCTAGTGAAACCCCTGAGGGTGCAAATTGTGGACTAGTAAAAAACCTTGCAATTTCTGCATTAATTTCTAAAGTTATTCCTACTGAGGAGATTGTTAATACTCTACTTGAATTAGGAGTAAAATCTGCTCAAGAGGTAGATGTAGAAACTAGAAGTAAATGGACACGTGTATTTGTCGACGGTAAATTAATTGGTTATGCTTCCTCTGGTAAAAATCTTGTTAAAGAATTTCGTCTTCTTAGAAGAAAAGGAACTATTCATTCTCATGTTAGCGTATGTCTTTTCGAACCTATTAATAAAAAAGCAATTAGTCGAATTTATGTTTCTTTGGATTCAGGAAGAGTTCTTCGACCTTTAACAATTGTTGAGAATGGTAAATCTTTAGTAGACTCTACCATTCTGAATCGTATACATGCACGTGAATTAAGTTGGTCTGATTTACTTAAAATGGGAGTTATTGAATTATTGGATGCAAATGAAGAAGAAAATGCTTTCATATCTATTGATGAGAAATCAATAAATTCAAAACATACTCATATGGAAATATTTCCTGCCGCAATTCTTGGCGTCACTGCATCATTAATTCCTTATCCTGAACATAATCAATCTCCTCGAAATACATATGAATCTGCTATGGCTAAACAATCACTTGGATTTCCTACCCCTACTTATGATTTTAACACTTCAGTTCGTGAGCATTTGTTGACATATCCTCAAAGACCTATTGTTCACACACGTTCTAGTTCTCTACTTAATATCGATAGACGCCCATCTGGTCAAAATGCTATAGTTGCAGTACTTTCTTATGAGGGATATAATATCGAAGATGCCATTGTAATGAATAGGGCTTCAATAGAAAGAGGTTTGTGCAGATCATTTTTCTATAGATTGTATGAAGGTTCCGCTAAACAATATCTCGGTGGAATGAAAGATAGTTTTGAAAATCCTGAACCAACAGTTCGTGGATACAAAGGCCAGGATTATTATCGATTATTAGATCAAGATGGTGTTGTATTACATGAATCTACTGTTACTGGCGGTGATGTAATAATAGGCAGAACTAGTCCTCCTCGTTTTATTGAAGAATATAAAGAATTTGAAATTAAAGGACCTTATAGGCGTGATACTTCGATAGCTGTCAGACCTTCTGAGTTTGGCGTTGTTGATTCAGTGTTTATGACTCAAAATATTCAGGGAGAAAAAGTTTACAGAGTGAAAGTTCGTGATATGAGAATCCCTGAAATTGGCGATAAATTTGCATCAAGACATGGTCAAAAAGGAGTTGTTGGATTATTAGTAAATCAAGAAGATATGCCTTATACTGAATCTGGAGTTACTCCTGATCTGATTATTAATCCTCACGCATTCCCATCTAGAATGACTGTTGGCCAATTTGTTGAATCAATCGCTGGTAAATCTGCATGTCTTCGTGGCACTGAAGCTGATGGAACTGCATTTGTTGGTGAAAAGTATGAGGATCATCAAAAAACGTTGGAAAAACATGGATTCAAATCAACAGGAAGAGAAATCATGTATGATGGTCGTACAGGAAGAAAACTTAAGGTAGATATTTTCATTGGTCCTGTTTATTATCAGAAGTTACATCATATGGTTGCAGATAAAATTCATGCCAGAGCTCGTGGTCAAGTACAAATGTTGACTAAGCAACCTACTGAAGGACGAGCACGTGGAGGCGGTCTTCGTTTTGGAGAAATGGAAAGAGATTGTCTTATTGCTTATGGTGCTTCTATGATGTTAAAAGATAGGCTATTGGACGAATCGGATAAAACCGTTGTAAATATTTGTGAAAAATGTGGATTATTGGCTTACTATGACAATCAACAGAAAAAATATATTTGTAGAATTGATGGCGATCAAGGTCAAATTTCTACTGTAACTATTGCATATGCGTTTAAGTTACTCTTGCAAGAAATGACTAGTTTGAACATTGCTCCTAGATTATTATTGAAGGATAAGGTGTAATTATAATGTCTTATGAAGAATCTGTAAAAGCTATTGACGGAATAAAGTTCTCTGTATTGTCTCCTAGTGAGATAAGAAAATATTCTGTTACTGAAATAACGGCACCTGAAACTTATGATGAAGATGGTTTACCTGTTCAAGGCGGTTTAATGGACGGCCGATTGGGTACACTTGAACCAGGACAGAAATGTGGTTCTTGTGGAAATACTGCACTTCGTTGTCCAGGTCATTTTGGACATATTGAATTAGCTGAACCTGCTATACATATTGCGTTTGCTGACAATATTTACAAACTGTTATTGGCCTTTTGTAGAGCTTGTGGACGAATTAAATTAGGCGAAGAGGCTGTTTCTAAAATCCGCTCTCAGCTTGATACACAAGTTTCGGTAAGACCTGGTCTTCGAACTAAACTCTCAAAAGAAATAATCATGAAAACTAGAAAAATAAAAACTTGTCCTTATTGTAATAAAAGTCAACATCCAATTGAATTCACAAAACCTACTATTTTTAACGAAATAACTGATGAAGGTGGAGCTACTAGATTATTACCTGTTGCTATTAGAGAAAGATTAGAAAGAATTTCAAGCGAAGAATTAAACCTACTCGATTATGATCTTAAATCAATTCGTCCTGAATGGTTTGTTCTCCAAGTTCTTCCAGTGCCTCCTGTTACTGTAAGACCATCTATTACTTTGGAATCAGGAATTAGATCTGAAGATGATCTCACTCATAAGATAGTCGACATTTTAAGAGTTAATCAAAGAGTTAGGGAGAGTAAAGAATCAGGAACTCCTCCATTAATTGTACAAGATCTTGTGGATCTTCTACAATATCATGTCACTACTTTCTTTGATAATGAAGTTTCTGGAATTCCTCAATCACATCACCGTTCTGGTCGACCTCTTAAGACTTTGAGTCAGAGATTGAAGGGCAAGGAAGGTAGATTTAGAGGTAGTTTATCAGGTAAACGAGTTGATTTTTCCGCTAGGACTGTTATTGCACCTGATCCAAGTCTAGATATTTCTGAAGTCGGAATTCCTAAAGGTATAGCATTTAAATTAACCATTCCTGAAAAAGTTACTCCGTGGAATGTTGAACATCTCAAGACACTTGTCAAAAATGGACCAGCTGAACATCCAGGCGCTAATTATATAATACGTAGTGACGGTGTTAAAATTCGACTTGATTATGTAACTGATCGTGATGTCTTAGCTGATTCTCTGTTACCTGGATTTATTGTAGAAAGACATCTGGATGATGGTGACATTGTAGTATTTAATCGTCAACCATCTCTTCATAGAATGTCTGTTATGGGACATTTTGTTAGAGTTCTACCTTATAGAACTTTCAGATTACATCCTGCTGTATGTCCTCCCTATAATGCTGATTTTGATGGCGATGAAATGAATATTCATGTACCTCAAAGTACAGAAGCACAAGCTGAAGCTATTACTCTGATGAAAGTGCATGATCAAATTCTTTCTCCGCGATATGGAGGTCCTATAATTGGAGCAATTCGTGATTTTCTCACTTCTGCATATTTATTAACAAAAGATGAAACGAAATTATCTGTTGAGGAATTTTCTGATCTAGCTATGATTGGAGGTTATACTGGAGAACTTCCTAAACCAATTGAAACTAAACCTAAAAAATTATACTCAGGCAAACAATTATTTTCGTTATTTCTACCTAAAGATTTCAATTATTTCTTAACATCCAAGTGGGCAAAAGGTACCAAAGGCGCTCCTGATAATGATGTTCTGATACGAAATGGCGAATTATTAAGTGGAGTAATTGATCGTGCATCTATTGGTTCTGAAGAACCTGATAGTATTCTTCATAGAATAGCTAAAGATTATAGTACTGAACATGCAAGAGAATTTCTTAATTCAATATTATCTGTTCTTAGAACTTTTATTACCACTTATGGATTCACTTATGGCTATGATGAATTAATTCTAGAACCAAGCGCTGAGAAAAAAGTCATGAATGGTATAGATGAATCATATGAAAACATCAAAGGACATATTGACGCATTTACCTCAGGCGAATTAAAATTATCTCGTGGACTCGCTCCTGATGAAGCACTCGAGAATAATATTGTTAGTGAACTTGCTAAAGCTAGAGATAAAGCAGGCCGAGTTTCAGATAATACATTTAAATCTACTAATTCTGGTGTTGTAATGGCTAGAACAGGTGCAAGAGGTTCTAGCTTGAATCTAGGACAAATGACTGCCGCTCTTGGACAACAGTCCGTTCGAGGTAAACGAATATCAAATGGCTATCAGGGTAGAGCTTTACCTCAATTCCAAATTGGCGATAGATCTCCTGATGCAAAAGGATTTGTTAAAAATAACTATAGAACAGGTCTTTCTGCAACTGAATTCTTTTTCCATGCTATGGGAGGTAGAGAAGGACTTGTTGATACTGCAGTAAGAACTCAACAGAGTGGATATATGCAACGTCGGTTAGTTAATGCACTAGAACATATCAAAGTTGAATATGATTTGACTGTACGAGATCCTCATGATCATATAATTCAATTTCTTTATGGTGAAGATGGAATAGATCCTTCTAAAAGTGATCATGGAAAAGGTGTACATATTGAAAGACTAGTTGAATTAGAATCTTTAACAAGTACTTCTAAATCTAAACTTACTGATAAAAAAATCGAATCATTGATTTCTGAATATGAAAGTTCTTTCAATTCTAAGATTCTTAAATCATTAAAGGAATCTCTTAGTGAAAAATCATTAACAGCCACTGGAGCTCAAAATGTTATTTCCAAAACTCTTGCAACAATTAAAAAATCAACTGTTGAACCTGGTGAAGCCAGTGGAATTGTTGCAGCTCAGTCTATTGGCGAACCTGGCACTCAAATGACTCTTAGGACTTTCCACTTTGCAGGAGTTAAAGAGAGAGATGTTACTCTGGGACTTCCAAGACTAATTGAATTAGTTGATGCAAGAAAGTCTCCTGCTACTCCTGCCATGACTATATATTTAGATAAATCACATAGAACGTCTGAAACTAAAGCAATGGAAGTTGCTAAGGAGATTTCTTTCACAAGAGTCGAAGATGTCACTATAACGCATGAAATAGCTATTGGCGCAAACACAAATGGTGTTAAAATAAAATTAAATTCTGAAAAGTTAGGTGAGAATAATGTCACACTTCAATCTGTCGGTGACTCCCTTCAAATCGGTAAACGTAAGATAACTGTCGATGAGAAGAATTCTTCAATACTTGTAGAATTAGAAGGAAGTGACATACAAGCACTTTTTGTATTACGTACTAAAATTCTCAATCAGAAAATTAAGGGTGTTCCTGGTATAAGTAATATGACTCTTGTAAAAGATGCAGGAGAATGGATAATTCAAGCCTCTGGCTCTAATCTGGCACTTGTTTTGCGTGTTTCTGGTGTTGACACAGTTAGAACTAATACAAATAATATATTTGAAATAGCTTCGGTTCTGGGAATAGAAGCAGCTCGAAGTGCTCTCATCAGTGAAGTACTTAACACTCTTGATGAACAAGGGTTGGAAGTAGATATTAGACATATTCTTCTTGTTTCAGATTTGATGACTTCTAAAGGATACATGCAACAAATCGGCCGACATGGAATTGCAGGAACTAAGAGCAGTGTACTTGCTCGAGCTGCATTTGAGATTACTGTCCCCACTCTAGCCCTTGCTGCAATTAATGGAGAAATCGAACAATTGAAAGGTGTAACTGAAAATGTTATTGTAGGAGCTCCTATGCCTGTAGGAACTGGAATTGTCGAATTGTTTATGAAGAGGAAAAAATGAAATCATTAAAAAACATAACAAAAGCACTAAAAGATCTATCAAAAAATTCTGATTATGATATGGGATTTAGATCTGTTTCTCAAAATATCCATAATTCAAAATTTGTAATTCTGTCTGATTCTATTAATGTTGATGATTTTTCTAATCTGGAAAAAAAATGCAAAGAAAATTCCATTCCTGTAATTAAGTATGATGGAAATTCATCTCAGCTAGGAAAAGCATTTGATAAGAATTTTAGAATAACTGCAGTTTCAATAAAACAAAGTGAAGATTTAGATTTAGATAAAATTATTACTGTTCTAAATAGCTAGTTTTGTGATTTTATTATGCAAGATAAAATTAAACTTTCGTCTGATCAATTGAAACTTATGTCAATGTTTCAAGAAATTAGTGGTGCAATGGCTAAGGATTGTGTTGTAGATGAAAAAATGAACCGTGTAATTTTTATTGTAAATAAAGGTGAAATGGGAGTAGCTATAGGAAAAAATGGCCAGTCTATAAAAAACATCAAAAAGTCAGTTGGACAAGATGTGGATTTGGTTGAGTATTCAGATGATCCTGCTGAATTGATTGCTAATTCTTTGAATCCTAAACTTGTTAAGAATATAAAATTAACAGAAAAAACCGACGGTCTGAAAACAGCAATTGTTTCTGTTGACGACTCAAAAAAAGGTGAAATTGTTGGCCGAAATGGTAAAAATGCAGAGAGAGCTCGCTTATTAGCGAAGAGATATTTCCAAATTACAACTCTACAGATTATAAATTCGGAAGAATCACAATGAATAAACAATTTATCAATAAATTTATAGCCTATTGTGGAGGAATAATACAAAATTGAGTAAAAGTAAATCTCCAGTTGGCGAATTTGCGGGCCGTAAAATACAAGCAAAACGTCAATATTTTCGATGGTCTGACAAATATTACAAAAGAAAATTGTTAATGTTAGATAAAAAAGCCAATCCTCTTGGAGGTTCTGCTCAGGCTAAAGGCATAGTTCTTGAAAAAGTCGGAATTGAAGCTAAACAACCTAACTCTGCAATTCGAAAATGTGTTAGAATTCAATTAATAAAAAATGGAAAACAGATTACTTGCTTTTTACCTGGAGATGGTGCATTAAATTATGTTGATGAACATGATGAAGTTTTAGTTGAAGGAATTGGTGGTTCCGTTGGAGGAGCAATGGGTGATTTGCCAGGTGTTAGATGGAAAGTTATTAAAGTAAATGATACATCTCTAGTTGAATTAGTTTATGGCCGTAAGGAAAAACCTAGGAGGTAATCAACTCGTCAACAGCTGAATTAACATTATTTAGAAAGTGGTCTTTTCAAGATATTACTGTGGAAGATCCAGGGTTAAAAAGTGTTATAAATTTAAATCAATTAATTATTCCGAATTCTATGGGACGTCATGAACATAAGAAATTTGCAAAATCTGATGTAAATCTAGTTGAACGTTTGGTAAATAATATGATGCATTTTGGTAAGAAACATGCTAAAAATACTGGAAGAATGGGAGGTAAGAAATCACGTTCTATAAATATGATTAAAACTTCGTTTGAAATTATCAGTCTTGAAACAAATAGCAATCCTATACAATGTCTAGTAAAAGCTGTTGAGAACGCAGCTCCTAATGAAGATACAACTCAAATTGCTTATGGTGGTGTACGTTATAGTACTTCTGTTGATATATCTCCTCAAAGACGTCTTGATCTTGCATTGCGATTCATATCTGAAGGCGTTAGAGAAGCAAGTTTTTCCACTCTTATAACAGTTGAGGAAGCTTTGGCTGCAGAAATCATATTAGCTAGTAATAATGATACGAATAGTTATGCAATTAAGAAAAAAAATGAACAAGAAAGAATTGCTATGTCATCAAGGTAGGAATTAGGTATGGCTCGAACTAAAGGAAGAAAAATAAAAGATAAATGGAGAGAGAAAGTTTGGATTAATGCTATTGCTCCTGACATTTTCAATAATAGAATATTAGCCAACATTCCAATAACATCTGATAAAAAATCTCTTGGTAGAGTTATATCAACCACTTTATATGATTTAATCCAAGGCGATCATCAAAATTATTCAGTAAAATTGTCTTTCCAAATTCAGGAAATTAATGATAATAAAGCCTTGACTTTGTTGAAGGGATACGAATATTCAAGAGAATATTTGAGAAGTTTAATACGCCGAGGCTCATCCTCTGTTTCATTTATAAAAGATTATGTTACGGCTGATGGATATAAAGTTAGATTATATTTTATTGGTTTTGGACAAGGACGAATAAACACTTCTAAAAAACACGCTATTCGAGGAATTGTTGATAATATTCTGATATCTAAAACAGGATCGCAAAACTATGATGAATTAAGTCAAGACATTATTTTTGAAAAATTATCATCGGAAATTTCGAAAGACGTACAGAAAATTGTACATTTACGAAAGGTTGCAATTCGAAAATTCAAATTAATCAAAATCTCTCCTGTTTCAGATGATAATAACGTTGAAAAACAAACCATTGATCCTCTAACTACCTAGATGTATTTTTTATCGCCACAATCTTTATTATATCATTATTTTTTATTACATAATCTGCAGATAATTGTTTTGAATTTTTAGCATCTATTGCATGTAAGAAACTTTTTCCTATATCTGTATGAATTAGATATGCTAAATCTTTTGAAGTTGTACCTTCTTTTACTAGATATGCATCTGGTAAAATATTCCCTTTCTTATCACTAAACTGATTTTCATTTTCTACAGTGTAAACTACTATGCACTTGAGAATTTTAGTAAACGCATAATTTACTGCATTTTGTACACCTGTTGAACTCCATTTGTCTAATACTTTATCTTTTACCAAATCCAATGCTGCTTTTTGTTTAACGTCTAATTTCACATCATTGTTTATTTGAAATGCACTATCTCCTTGCATGTATCTTATCATATTGTTTTCTGCTGCTTTTTTTAACATCAATTCTGCTTCTGCTGCAACTACAATGAAATGTTCAAATTTTTCTTTAAATTTATCTATTATGTCTTTATTTTCTAACAAATCGATTTTATTACCTGCTATTATTGAGGGTTTAGATGTGGTTCTTAGAAATAATGCAAAAGTTTCTATGTCGTTTTCTTCCCAATTTATCGGATTCTTTATTTTCAGTTTTGATTTTTCTAGTGCTTGGTTTATATGAGTTTTATTAATTGATAGACCGCTCATTTTTTCTCCTAGTAATTCTAGAAATTTTTTATTATCTCCTTCTGCAGTTCTAACAATCTTGTCCCAATCTTTTTTGATTATATTAGTCATCCATTTGTCAAATTCTTCTTGAACAAAATTAATGTCATTTATTGGATCATGTTTTCCTGATTCAACAATTCTACCTTCTTCATCTGTTTTCCCTGAAATATCTATCACTTGTATTAAAACATCTGCTTGTCGTAAATCATCTAAAAATTTATTTCCTAATCCTCTTCCTTCTGAAGCTTTTGGAACAAGTCCTGCTACATCTATTAATTTAACAGGAATCATTCTGTTACCATCAATACATAATGAATTTTTTGGATTGTCTTTTATTTTTAATTCTTTACACACGCAGTTCACTCTAACATATGCCATTCCTGTGTTTGGCTCAATTGTTGTAAATGGATAATTGCCTGTAGGAACATTGTTCATAGTTGCCGCATTAAAAAATGTTGATTTTCCAGTATTTGGCTTTCCTATTATTCCCAATATCATACTATTATCATTCTCCCCAAAATTAAATATAGATTATTATTATTATGTATTAAACAATAAATTACACTCTATTCGTTTATTAGTTATAATGATTAAGGGCATAATTCTGGATCTTGATGGTACTTTGTTAGATAATAATTTCTATTATCGAAAATTTGAAGAAGTTTATCCTGGCGTTATTAGATCTTTGTTGGAAGGAGATGAAAATACAATTAATAATAAAATTAATTATGTCCATAATAATTCTGTTTATGGATTTACGAAAAGTATCCGTGAAATAGGAATTAATTCTGAATTTTTTTTCATGAAGATGAGA
>JAYZAG010000026.1:0-6565 GCA_036422215.1 Thermoproteota archaeon | reverse complement strand
CTGAAAACAAAATCTAAACTCAAGACCCATGCCACTATTCCTAAACCAAAACTAGAAGGATTAACTAGTATAAACACTACGGTATTTTTGGGATTTGTCATCGGTATATTTGTAATGGGATTAGGACATGTTTACACAAAACAAATTAGAAAAGGTTTGACAATTTGGATTGGATCAATGGTATTATATTCAATAGTTATTGTCACTAGGTTATCAGATGCCAGTGTATTAATTGGGTCATTCAATCTAACTAATTTGTATTATATTTTTGTTATTGGTTTAGTTTGTTTGTACGTATGGCAAGGTTATGACGCCTATTCTACTGCAGTTAAAGAAAATAGGGCAATTTCCAATACGACTAGACAACAATCCGAATCTTATTAAAAGAAATTAATTTATTTAATAGATATAACATACAATTCTTAGCCTATGACAACCGAATATGATGTTATTATAGCAGGCGGAGGAATGACAGGTCTAGTTACTGCGTCCTCAGTTGCTAAATTTTCAAATCAGAATTTGAAAATATTGGTCGTTGATAGAAATTCAGATCTTAATGCCGCTCGAAAAAACATTTCCGGTTGGACATGCGGTGATGCAGTAAGTAAACGTAGTGTCGACTATCTAGCTAATGAAACAGGAATTCATTACGGGAATCCTGAGATTGAACAGAGTGTGAAAGGTGTTTTAGCATATTCTCCAGATCGAGAAACTCCAGTAGTTTTCGATGGTGAGGGATATGTTCTTAACAGAAAACTACTTGGACAAAGACAAGTAAAAGACGCATTAAAATTTGGAGTTGAATTTAAATTTGAAACAGAGGCTGACAAATTAATTTACGATAATGGATATATTGTTGGAATAATTGCAACAGATCTAGCTACAGGGCAAAAACAAAAATTAACTAGCAAAGTTGTTGTAGATGCTACAGGTTCTGCATCAAAACTGCGTCAAAATTTGCCAATGGAAAATTCGTTCATGGAAAAAACTATCGATAAAGAAAACGATATGGAATCAACAGGACGTTATATTCTTGATATAGAAACACAAGACGCAGACAAGAGTGACTTTGATCCAGATTATTGCATAATTCACCTAGATCAAGATCTTGCACCTGGCGGATATGCATGGGTTTTTCCAAAGGGTAAAAATAAAGTCAATATAGGATTAGGAGTACAGAAAAAAAGACTAGACGAACGAAATAAAAGATTGAATAAAACTGATAATTTACAGAGTTTGATTGATAGTTATATTGCAAATAATCCCGCATTTTCTTCGTATAAAAATTCTGTAGATGAGGGTGACGTTGGAAACGTAAAAGGTAATTGGCAAGTACCTGTACGAAGACAAAATGATTGCATGGTTGAAAATGGATACCTCATAATTGGTGATGCAGCTTGGATGCCACGACCAATAGATGCAGGAGGTATTGGTCCAGGAATTTTTGCGAGTGTCATTGCAGGAAAAACCATTGCCAATGCTTTAGAACAAAATGACTTCAGTCAAGCAGGTTTATGGAAATATAACACAGAATATGTTCGAAATCACGGTCATCAGATGGCAAGCTTTGAGATCCTTAGGCGTTTTCTCCAAATAATTAAAAACGAGAATATTAACTTTGGAATGAAATATTTCTTATCATATGATGATGTTGAGAAAATAACATCTCGTGAACATCCGTCGTTTGAAAAAGTAAGACTTGGAAATCCAATAATGTGGCTTAAAATACTATCTCATTGGAGAGTGGCGAAAGAATTAAGGTACGCTGCAAAAAAAAGTCAGGAATTAGTCTCGCACAACACATCATATCCTGAATCGCCAAAAGATTTTCCTGAATGGGAAAATAAATTACAGAATATATTAAACGATGCATATACTAGATTTTCTTAATATCCAAAAATAAAATAGTCTAACATTTTACGTTATTATATCATCTAATTTATTTTGTTCTTGAGCCTCTTTGATTTCTCTGGCTATCCTTTGTCCCATGTTGATATTCTCACCATGAATAAGATGAGAATAAGGAGAGCCATTTGCAAATATGTTAGTACCTGCAACTATTCTCGCAGAGAATTCAAACGCAACAAATTTTCCGTCTGAATCATAAACACCCTCCATACAAAATGGTCCAGGCATTCCTGGAGGAACTAATTTTTCACTAGCTTTAACAAAATTGTCTCCTATTTCATATACCTCTGGAAGTAATGATTCTCTCAAAACCAATGGTGAATTGCCAACTACTATGTATGTTGGAGATAATTTTATTTCTGATTGCTCATCACTAGGAATTCTTCCTATACTATCAACATTGGTTTCATATCGCTTGTCAATTCCAAGAAGTTCTATTTCTTTTCTCATAACTGAATAGAAATATTGAAAATAGACAGGTACTCCAACAATATATTCCTGTATTTGTACACTGTCGCCCTCATCCATGATACCTAGATCTGTGAATTTTTTGATATTTTCATTGTATTCGTCTTTGTTTTGTGATAAGAAATATCCTGATCCACCACGCGCTCCTGATAGTTTAGAAATTGTAAGGCAATCAATTTCAGCAGGTGAACTGTAGATCTTAGGGGTTCGGACTCCAGATTCCTCCATTAATTCCTGTTTCAAATCACGGTCAGCTTCCCATCTCAGAATCTTTCGATTGCCATAAATTGGAACGTGAAGATTATTTTCTATTGCTTCAATACCTACTTCCGAAATAAGAGTTCCATGAGGAATAAGAACAGAATTTAGATCAGATAATTTTGTTTGAACAGATTCATCTTGAATCTCCTTGAAATCGTCAACAGGTATGTATTCATCTATAAACTTAAAACGACGATAAAAGCCTTCACGGGATTTTTTTGTAACCAATACCGTTTTGAATCCTTCGTCCTTTGCTCCCTTCAATATCTGCAAAGCACAATGTGATCCCAATGTTGCTATAGACTTCATATCTAGGTAACTACCTCTTGAAGTTTATTTTTTGTGATTGCGTCTTTAATCTCCATAGCGATTCTTCGTCCTGTTCCAAATGATTCCCCGTGATAATAATGTGTGTATGGACTCATCATCAAAACAGGACTTCCAGGCACACGCGGAGATACATCAAATACAAAGATATTCAAATCTTTAGTTATAGCAGATTGTAATGCAAATGGTCCAATTATTCCAGGCGGATATTCATCTTTTGTAGCTTTTACGAATCGTTCCCCAATATCAAATACTTTTTCCAAGAGTGATTCGCGAACAGTAGCAGGCATATGTCCAATTTCAATATTTTGTAATTGAATATTTAATTCAAGTTGTTGAGCAGCAGGAAGTGATGTGAAATCATTCAAATTAGTCTGTAGTCTCCTATCAATTCCTAAGAATTCTACTTCGTTTTTAACTGGTGAGAAAAAGAAATTAAAATTAAAATACGTTCCCACAATAAATTCTTCGATTATAGATTCTTTGAGAGCTTGTTCAGTAATTATTCCTTCATCTATTCTCTTATTGGCTTTCTCTTGGAATTCATCATATGAAGATGCAGTGAAAAATGCTCTTTCTATTTTTCGTGTTGATTCCATTACTTTTACTATTGATAATCGATCAATTTCTTCAGGTGACTGGAATATTCTTGGATAGTTTATTCCACCTTTTTCTAGTAAATAATATTGATTCTTTGGAGCGTTTCTTTCTTCGCTGCGCAATATATTTCGACTTCCAAAGAGAGGAACATTAAAGTTATTTTCTATAGTGGAATAATCTACATAAGTTGTAAAGGATCTATGAGGCACAAATATTACATTTTTTTCAATTAGTTTTTTCTGAAAACTATCATCAGCTACTTGATTGAATTTATCAAGTATTATCAACTCATCAACTATTCTAGTGAATGATTGATATGGTCTTTCACGACCTTTTTGACAAACTACTAGAGTTTTGAATCCTTCATCTTTTGCACCATCAAGTATATCCAAAGCTGAGTGAGAACCCAGTGTAGCAATTGTAATATTTTTATTATCATATTCTTTGACTATGTTTTGGATATGGTTTTGTGAAATCAACTAACAACCGGAGGTAGATTTTGGTAAGATATAATTATTTAGTTGGTTATGCAATATTATTTGATGAATGATCACATAATACGTCGTATCAAAAGCTTTTTTGAAAATATTGATAGTAAAATAGACTTGCCGGATAAGGTTATAATAATGAATTCTGTTGAGCCATTTATTGATCAGACATTCTTCTATTTCACTGGTCTTTCTTCTGGGTTGTTTGAAGGCTGTAGTGTAATATTTGATCAGAATCACAATGTAAAACTTTTCACTAGCAAACTTGAAGAACAAACAGCTATAGCGAATTCATCAGTAGAAATAGTGCCATATGAGAATTATAAATCATATCGTAGTTTGTTGCAAAGCGAAATTAAACCGAATGAAACGATTGGGTTTAATGCAAGTGGATTAACAGTTAATACTTTCAATAATATGAAAAAAATATTTCCCGAAAATAAGTTTGTGGATGTGAGTAGAGCTGTTCTTTTAACCCGAACTCTCAAAGATCAACAAGAAATTGATTTAATTAAAAAAAGTGCAGGTATAGCTGGCCAAGCATACAATTCAATACTCGATTCCATTGAAACAAACACTACTGAAGAACAATTGTCATCATTGTTGAATTATAAAATGGAATATTATGGTGCATCTAATCCTTCATTTGAAACTATAATCGCTTTTGGTGATAATAGTGCTGAACCTCATTATGCGCCACAAAAAACTAAGCTTTCGAAAAATAGTATTGTTCTGACGGATTTCGGAGCAAAATACAAAAAATATTGTTCAGATATAACCAGAACTATATTCTATGGCAAAGCAAATGATGAGTTTAAAGAAATGTATAGAGTTGTATTGGAAGCACATAAAATTGGATGTGAAAATTTGATCGAAGGAAATCTTGCCAATGAAGTGCATAACAAAGTTGCCAACTATATCGATTCTACGAAATATCGTGGAAGATTTATTCATTCAACAGGACATAGTCTTGGACTAAGTGTACATGATGGAGCGTCTATAAGTTCAAATTCCAACTTAAAATTGAAAGAAGGAATGGTTTTTACAATAGAGCCTGGAATATATATTCCAAAATTCGGAGGAATTAGAATAGAAGATGATCTGGTTGTAGGTAAAAATAAACCTGAAATTTTATCTTCATTAGATAGGAATTTAATTGAGCTGAATTAAAGATGACATTTATTCTTTTTAAAAAATTACAAAGATGTAAACGATTCGAATTCTTTGGAATTAAAAGATTTATTTTTACGTAAACTGAGGAGTTGTTTTCTCTCAGCACCCGCCACACTTCGACGTGTATTAATTACAGCGTCAGGATTAACACTTATACTATCAATTGCTTCATTAACCAATAATTCGAGGAGTGATTTTTGATCCGAAGGTGCTTGTCCACATATAGAAACAGTGATATTTTTATCGTGTGCAACAGATATCAAACGTTTGATAGCATATAATACAGCGGGATCTTGTTCATTGAAATATCCCATCGACGCAAGCAGTTCAGAATCGCGATCGACACCAAGAATTAATTGAGTCAAATCATTGCTACCAATAGAGAAGCCATCACAGTGGTTTGCAAATTGATCTGCCAACAATACAAAACTCGGAGTTTCGGCCATTAACCATACTTTAAAATTACTGCTCCTTTCCAACCCTTCCTCTTCCATAATTTGCAAAGTTCTCTGAACTTCATTAATTTTCCGTGCAAAAGGTAACATAACCCACACGTTAGTAAATCCATCATCGCGTAATTTTTTTATTGTTTTACATTCTAGACGAAAAGCAGGTTCATATTTCTTACTAACATATCTGGAGATACCTCGCCATCCAATCATTGGATTTTGTTCAACAAGTTCATAATCTTCTCCTCCGGGCATTTTTTTATATTCATTAGTTTTAAAATCACTAAATCTTACAACAACGGGTCTAGGGAATATACTTGAAGCAACTTTGCTAATTCCGGAGTATAATTCATCAATGAAATATTCTTCCCGTTTATCTGCAATTATCTTAAGAGGGTGTTGATTTATGTTCGCAATAAGGAATTCAGTGCGCATTAAGCCTATTCCATCAAAAGGTAGACCTTTGTATTTATCAATCAAATCAGCTTGACCTAAATTCATGTAAATAGAAGTGCCTGTAATAGGCCAAGATTCAATAGAAAGAGGTAATTCTATTTCTTTTTCTTTAGATGATATATCAACGGAACCCTCATAGATGCAACCTGTACTTCCATCAATTGTTATTTCTTTCCCATCAGATAGAATAGAAGTAATATCTTGTGCTCCAACAATGCAAGGAATTCCTAGTTCTCTAGATACTATGGCGGCATGAGCTGTAGCACCGCCTGATTGAGTTATTATAGCAGTGGCTTTTTTCATAATAGGTGTCCAATCAGGAGTGGTCATTTGAGTCACCAAGATATCATTTTCTTTAAATTTATCAACAGCACTAATATCTAAAATTACATTAGCTGTTCCAGTTCTCACACCAGAAGAAGCGCCTATACCTTT
>JAYZAG010000025.1:0-18757 GCA_036422215.1 Thermoproteota archaeon | reverse complement strand
TAAAGAGTTAGAAAACTTTGCAAAATCAATTGCTGTAAATTCTGAACCAGGTTCTACTGAATATACCATAAGAACTCTTACACTTGATATTCTCAATTCATGTAAGGATATTTCTAAAAACTATAAGGAATTTACTAATGGTATTGAAGACACATGTAGGGAGTTAGACTCAACATTACCAAGTTCACAAAATCTGAAAACTAGACAAAAACAAATAATAAAAGATATTATTGTTTTTGGAAAAATTGTTTCTGACTATATTGAAGGTGTAAAATATTATGTGAGATCTAAATATCTTGCTGAAAAATTACTTAAAGATCTTTCAAAGACTGGCGATGCTGAATCTAAAAAACAGATTGATCGAGTAAAAAAACAATCTGCTGAACTTATCAATAATAGAAGATTTGCAAATTCATTATGTTCTTTAAGTGTAGAAGATGAGCGTAAGAACGTCGCTGAAATGTTAGTTGATACTCGAAACCTTAAGAAAAGCTTAATCGAAAATCTCGAAAAACTGAAGACTGAACATAATAATTATGAAGAAACTATCAAAAAGAGAGAAAATGAAATATTAAAAATCGAATCCCAAACTAAAGGTATCAAACTTGGATTTTTAGGTTCTAAAAAGAAGAAATTTGAATCTCAGCTGAATAAACTTCGTCATGAACTTCGTATTATTAAAGACGAATATGATTTATGCCGTAAAGAAATTCAAACAATAGAAAAGAAAACCGAATCTTATTCTAATATTGAATCTAAATTCGATGTAAATTCTTCATATCGTAACCTACTTGCTGATGTATCGACTTTATCTGTGGAACATAGCAAGAAACTGCAAATCAAGGATCCTGGATTATATGATCGTGTAGCCCAGCTTACTGATGGTGAAAGCAACAAAATCATGGATCTCGTGTTGACGGAACAAGAAGATTCTCTTAAAGACGTAAGTTATATTGTAAATGAAATTATTGATAAGGATCATTTAAGGGATTATCTAGTTAGTGCTCTTAAAGTATTTGGAACTCCTGATAATCTAGGTCTAACTCCTGATTATTCTACTGATTATATATGGTTTACAGTAGTTAGCCCAAGAAAACTTTGGGATAAAGATCTTGAATCTAGTACAAAAACCATTCTTTCTCGTTATTCTACTACATCAGCTTCTAAAAGCATATACATTCGAGAAGTAGAATCTGATGATCCTTGGACTATTAGATTTATGATTATTGCAGCAAAAGCAAAAACTGAACATTTATCATCCTTCAAGGAAATGAATTCACAATATAAAGACTCCCCTCTATCTGAAAAACTTTTGTCACACTCTTTACTTTTAGAACATGGAGTTCATGCAGCTAAAGGAAATAAGTTCATTTCGAACGATTCTAAATAATAACTCCGTGATCAATCCTTGCAACAGGAATCACAAACCCAAAACAATTCAACTTCTGATAATCTTAGAGATCCTAAAGTTCCTGTTAATAAAGAACTAACATTCAGAAAAAATTTTAACAGAATACTTATTTCTTCACTCACTTCTATTACGGTATTTCTTCTTCTATATTCTATGCCTTTGTATCCACTTGCCATAAGCATCATAATATCTGCAATTTCTGGTTTTATTAGTTTCAGATCACATCTAGCAGGGTTTATTTTTGGAGTTGGTTTATCAGTTCCTGGATATATTTATCAATCTGGCGCACCACTGTGGTGGACTTTTATATTTCTTTTTCTACTGGGCGCTTTTTCTGTAAGAACTCTTGCTGATGATCGTTACATAATTCCTTCTTTGATTGGATTGTTGAGCGCCTCTCTACATTTCACACCATTATTCTTTTTATCAATTCCAATAATGTTAATCGTTGTTTTACTGGATGATCATGATAGACTGATAAATAATCTGTGCATTCTTCTTTTGTTCTTAATGGTATTCTTACCATTTCAATCTATTTCTTTCACTCAGAATGTAGAAACCACATTAAATGTAGGATTTGATTCTATGAGTACTCAGGAAATTTATGAAACTATGAGTCAATACAGCGTTCCTTTTTTCAGCCATATATCTTATGTTCCTAAACCTGCTCTTTCTTCTTTGGATATAAATGAAATTAGTGATACTCTAGTTACTAATTTTCAAGGCAATACATTATTCCATTCATACTTGTTCTTAATTCTGGATAAATTAGCTCTTGTTTTCTTTCCAATAATGATTGGAATTTCATTTTCTACTGTTAAGGTTGTTGACAGATTATGGCCATGGTTACTTGATCGTGGTGCAAATATATCCAGTATTATCAAATATTCAAACATATTCACTATGATTATAACATCATCATTGTTCTTGATAGTTGTTCAAGTACTTGGTGGCTCATTTGGATATTATACATCCGTCAATCCTATAGCTATTGACACTGCAAATGAATTTCAAGGTTCAACCATTCCTCTTTTGTTATTATTTTCTTCCGGTTCAATCGGTTTTATTGTAACTGGAGCATCTCTTCGCATGTCAAGAAGAATGGAAATGGCTCATCTTAGATCACAATTAATTCATAATTCACAAAAACTCTCTACTGATATTAAGAATTTATCAGGCTTGATAACTAAAATCGATAATTCTTGCAAAGGCATTGATCTTTCTAAAGAAAAAACTTCTGTTCATGGTTTCGGTGAAGATATAAGGATATCATTAGGGAATGTTGATACAATGGATTATTCATCTCTTAAGGATGTTAATACCACAATTGAAAACTTGAAGAAATCTGAAATAGACACGCAAACTTCTATATTTCAAAGAGTAAATGAATTCAATAATGAAAGAAGTTATAATCTAAATCTTCTTATTTCGAAATTAAAATCATTAGGTATAGAATCTACTATTGAATTTGGCGTATCTGATAGTATTGAAATGTCTAAATTTAGTTTAGAGGAAACTCTTCAAAAACAAGAACAATTAAATGCATCATATCTATCACTTGCTGCCAACACTTCTCAGATTGCTGAAAATCTAATAAATTCTATAAAAAAAGATTTTGATCAAAATGTTCAACTTACTTCGGTTAATATTGCTAAAACTCTTATTGAACAAAAAGAGGGAGAAAAATCCATTGAATCGTTATGCAATACTCTTGAAAGTCTGAATACTAGATATTATAAAATTCTCATTAAAACAATTGAACGTTTAATTAAATTAATGGAGCGTTCTAGAAAAATGTATGAATCACACTTGTTACCTCTTAATGAACAGCTTGGCCGTGATCCATTCGAAACCAAGACTGGTGAAATAACTACAAAACTCTTAACATATTCTGAAGAACTTGGTGGACAGAATAGAATTATTTTTCTACCTGAAATTATGAATAGAATAGAGTTTCTTGAGCAAGGAACAAAATCCGTTTTGTCTGAGTTATTGAATTTGATAAAAGAATTCGAAAATCTTAATGATTCTAGAGTTCCTGATAGTTTCGATTGGGGAAAAGACACACAATTGGTAGGGACATTGGATAACTCTATTAGATTTATCAATACTCAAGATTCTAATGAATTAGGCAATAGATTATCAAATATTGATTATGCCATAAAAGCTATTGAAGGAGCTACTTCAACTTTGAAGAAATATGTTATTATGAATGAATTTATTACTAATTATTCTAATATTGAATCTTGGATTGATCAAACCTTAGAAAGAACTGGCTCTTTAACAGCAAAAGAACTACCAATTCGAGCAAAATATGCAACCCAATACATTAAATTATACTCTAAAAACAGTAATAAGAATTTCAAAATTGATGGAAAGTTTAGTAAAATTCAAATTGATGACAATAAACCATCTTAGTATTGTAATATTAAATTAGCATACTTGCTTCTTTGAAAGAATTTTCCAATTGTTTATCTAATAATTTTTTCATGGTGTTTTTTCTTTCATCTAATTCCTTTATATTTTTTTCATATTCTCCTTCCTTAAAATCATTCTCAAATTTAACATCAAAAATAGATTCTATTATATTTGCTATATCATCAAGCTTCGAAAACAGTGTTTCAATCTTCTCTTTGTTTTTTCTAATATTGAAAATAGTATGATTAATTGTTATTGTAAAAAGAAATATGTATTTAACCACAGACCAGTTTATTTTTGAATTACTCTGAAAATTCTCCCAATCGACATTTGGCGGTTCATTATTATCTAGTAGCACAGCCATTTCTGTGAAATATTTGTTTATTGAATCAATTACTTTTACATTGGAACGACTAAGCACAGCATTTTCTATATCTTTTGTATATTCTTTCATCTCTACTCCTCCATTTTTTGCCATATTCTCTGTGTTTTCTTCCAATTCTTTCACGTTGTTGTCTATTTCTATCCAATCTTGAATTTCCAATAAATCTAAAATATTGAAGTTAATATTTGCACCGTTGAAAATTTGTATTGATAAATTGAGAATATAATTTTTAAATTTTACTTCGCTTAGTTTTGACTCTTTTCCAGCCTCCTCTATTTCGGACCTCATTTTTCTGTAACTATTTAATATGCTATTTAGTGACTGTGAAATTTCTATAGAATCTGTAGGACTTTTACTTGATAGAACTACATTCTTCAATTCTGAGTTATTCACGTATTCAATTTCAATTTGAAAATTTTCTATTTGTTTTACGTTTTTCAATGATTCTGCAGAAATTGTAATTATTGGGACACTCTTTCTTGACAGTATATTTGCTTTTTTTTCAAAAATTAGCCTTTTGTCTGTTATTGTTAAATTTGCTTTTCCGTGACCATCAACTAATAGACCATCATGTTTCATTATTATATTCTCGTCTTTAGAAACTATCACAATATACCTATAGTTCTACGATATAAAATACATTCTCTTGCATTAGGAAAATTGAATAGAAATTTTTATCCCTTTCAATGTTAATTAGTACTTATGGAAACAGATTCCTTTATGGATTCGGATTACATATATTGTGCACAAGGCCACAAAAATTTCAAGGGCATCACTGATTGTGTACATTGTAAACTTCCATTGATAAATTTTCTTGATGAGGTAAAATCTCAAATGTTGATTTTATCTAACAATCAAAAGTCATTACAAAATAACTCTGAAATCATTAGTGTTGGCCTTGGAGAATTTGGTACTAATCAAATAATAAATAATATTTCAACCCTTTCTAATATTGTAGATCATAATTTCTTGTTGATCGGAGTAGATGATAATGATCTTAATATTCTTCATAAATATTTTTCTGATACGTATGAAGAAAAAATTCGTGAAAAAATACTTACGAACTCTGTTTATAATATAGAATCAGATGTAGATAAAGACACCTTGGTTTGGAGTATGCTGTTGTCTGACGATTCAAATTCCGCGATTGAAGATAAATTGAGAAGATTTGGATTAGGTGAATCTTCTGAAAATCAATTACTTATGTTGCTTGCTCCTCTTGGAGAGGCTTTAGCATCTGGAATTGGACCACTTACAGTTCAAAAAACTAAGCAAATAAATTCAAAACTATCAAACATTTTGTTGTGTACTCTGCCAAGAAAAAATGAAAGTGATCAATATTTGTTTAATGCATATTGTGGTTTGTCTAGATTTATAAAACATGATCGTGTTGAAACGGATATTATAATTTTATTACAAAATGACAAAGTTGCAAATATGCGAGGAGTAGATCGAACTGGCCAAATTGTAAAATCTGACTTCTTGGTACCTCGAATCTTGAACTTATTTCATAATTTAAATTTCAATCAGTTATTGACAATCACTACATTGGCTCATTCTATGAGAACGCAAGTTTTTATGCCAATTTATAGTTATGGAAGAAGTTATGAATTGTATAATTCTATCGCTAATATAATTGAATCTTCTATTTATTCTCCATTATCTGATTTAGATCATGATTCTACAATTCTTGCAATTGGAATCGCTTTTATTCCTAAAACATTATTAAATAAATCCAAATCAAATACTTTTGAAGAAGAGTTTAATGAATGTATTAGGAAAAAATTCCCTAATCTTAAGAAATCTTATTTCTTAATAGTTGAAAGTGATGAGAATTCTGATCGTATTGATTTATTAGTTCTTGCAGCTTCTGCAGGATTAGGAAAAATTATTGAACCACTTCATTTGGGATATGATCGTTATAAAGCCTACATCAATGATCTAAAACTCTGGGATGAGAATAATATAAATGAAGATCAATTAAACAAAATTGAAAATGTGATTAATGGTTATGATCGCAAAATCAAACGGTTTATTAAAAAATCTTAATTGATATTGTCTCTTGGTAAAACTCTGGATAAAGCTCTATGTGATATAGTTGTTATTATTACTATTACTACTAGCACAATTATTGTAGTTATAGCAATGACAGAATCAGATCTAAGAACTCTTATCTCTTCCTGTTTATCTGTATCATTTATTGTAATTGGAATCTGATATGTTTCTCCTCTGTATTTTACACTAAATTCATATTTTCCTGGAATTAAATTATTAAATGCTGTGTCTTTACTTTCTCTTTTCTCTTTCCCCATTGGACCTTCTATAAATATATCTGCATTATCTACTATTCTGCTAAATGGATCAAACACTGTTAATACAAAATTATAACTTTTTAGATATATGTCAACTTTTCCATTTATATCATTCATGTTTATACTAATCTCTATTTCATCGAAATTATCAGATAATGTGTGGTTTATTATTCTTCCATTTGACACCACTATTAATCTTTCCCTGTTTGATCCTATTTCGTCTATTATTGATTTTGGAAATGATATTTTTATTCCCATTTCTTGATCTGTTGTTTCTTCTATCTCTAAACTTAATAGACTAAACCTTTCCATCGTACTATATTCAAGTATTTTTCCATTAGTCTTTATTGTTATATTTTCATTATTGAACTCTATTTGTGAAATATGAGTTATTAGAGGAATATTTTTGTCTTCAGTTGGTAAATTTATAACATGTTTTTTTAGTTCTGAATTTTTTGTTATACCTTGAATTGATTCAACCTTCCATTTTCCTTCAATATTAGTCACTAATGTCAATTCATATTCTATATCTGTAGTTCCTGTCACATAAATTGAAATTTTTTCTAATTCAATATCCGAGTCTATTAGAATTACTTGTAACGGAATTCGTTGCACATATAATTCTGAATCCCATCCATGAGATATTCTAGATGAAATAAATTCCAAATTGTTGTCATGTTGAACTTCTATTTCTAGATCGCCTTCTACATAAATTAGAGTTCTATCAGGATAATCACTCTGTTTACTTCTGTATTCTTGTGTAATATCTATAATTTCGTTTTCGAATGTTATAGCATCTAATATTCCTACTAATTTGGACGATTCTTCATAAACTAGTTTATTGTTTTCGTTATTCATATTGATATTATTAGAAGGATCTATTATTATCCAATTGTTCTGTATTTTCACTTCGAGCCATGAATGTAAAATAATTGATGGTTCTTGTGTCGATGCTGAGTATAGTAATGTCCCTACTACTGGTCTTGTTTCATACCCTAATGATTCTAATAAACTAATACATAAAATCTGTGCAATCCTTGAGTCTCCTGATATTCTGTAGTTACTAGTAATGCCTCCATTTTCATTGAATTCTTTTACCATTTCTGTTGCATAATATGGCTTTTTTGTTGATGTCTTGTCGTATTCAAAATGATTTTCAAAAAACTTTACAACTGAATTTATCCTAGTTTTGTCATCTGAATCACTTTCATAATAACTCAAAATATCTTCTGCGAGTTTTACTACTTCTTCATTTCTTTCAATTAATAATCTTTGTTCTGAGATTGTTTCTATTGCTATTGCCTTTCCCAATATTTTTGATTTAGCCTTTTCTTCCATATCGAATATTTTAATTTTTTTAATTATTTCGTCATCATTTGATGAAGTATCATCTATCGTAATGATTAATTCTTCTAATCCTGCATTTTGGAAAGTAATTTCAAACTCTTTAATTATTTTATCTCCTTTTTTAATATCGATTGCATACATTGATGGATTAATTAAAATATTTCCTGATTTAGATTCAACTCTCAATATTATGTTACCGTTTCTTTCATTTGAATTTTCTATTCCTACTTCTAAAATATATTTCTCATTCTGAAAAGCTGTATCTGTTGGTGTTATTCCTGCCCAATCTAATTTGGTATCTGGTAATTGTATGTAATATGCAGTAAGAATAACTGAGTCTGTTATTCTAAGTATTTTTGGATTTTCGTTACTTGATACATCTGCGGCTTCATTTGCGTAATTTATTGTCCATCTATTAAATATGAAATCATTATGTCTGTTTGGCTGTTCGATTTCTATTTCGGCACCTGATTCATACCATATTTCTACTTCTGGCGTGTTTGTAATATCTGGTGGATTTGTGATTATTCTTACCTTATATTCTTGTATATATTCTGCTGTTATGATTTTATATTCATCTGCAATTATTTCTGTTATTGGATTTTCACTATTTATACTTCCGTTCCAAACATTGAATTTATATCTAGTTGTGTCGCTTATGTTTATTATATTATCTGTATTTATTGTTATTATAGAGCCTTCTAAGTACCACCCATCTCCTGATGGTTCAGTTATATCTCTTGGATTTGTTGTCAGTTCAATTTTATATTCCTTGTTAAAAATAGCACGAATAGTATTAGTAACTTCTCCTGCTACCACGGTTTTCACTATGTTCGTATCTCCATCATTCCATCCTTCGAATACATATCTTATTCCATTTTCTGATAACCCATCTTGTTTATCTACAATTGTATCTATTATTGAGATTGTATGTGTGGTCCCTTTTGTCCAGTTGAAAACCTTTGGCAGATTTTCTGGTTGAATTGCTACACCATCTACCATAATTTGACTTATTTGAAGTTTTGTCGATGTATCCACTGTAACTTGATATAATTCTAGTATTGTAATTAATACATTATTCGACGCTGTTGCTGATGGCGAATAACCTTCAATTATTATCGGATGATTGATTTTTCCAGGTGTATTTCTTGTTGCATTTATTGTTAATATTGATGTTTCAATATCTCCACTGACTAAATACACTGTTTGAGGCGAAAAATCTGCCATCATTCCTTCTAGTAAGTTTGTTGCACTCAATTGAACTGCACCATTGAAACCTCCTACTGATGTAATTATGAGATTATAAGTTGTTGATTCATCCTGTGAAATAGTGTTTGATGAAGGTGTAATATCTATCGTAAAATCACTCAGTGGGACATCTATTGTAACTACTTGTGTTTTGCTCAATATTCCTGATTGTGCTAATATTGTAATTGTATATGTGTCTGGAGTAACTGATGATGCCACACTTATTATTACATTAGCTGTTGCTGGTGTATTTGGCTGTGGTACTACTGATGATGGGGTAATTTGCACTGTTATGCCTTCTACTGCTCCACTTGATGTTATGATTACCGGTGATTGGAATTCTTGCACTGACGTAATTGTAGCTTCTATAGTTTTACTGGATCCTATGTTAACAGTATTCGATACAGGAGCAACTAAAAGACTGAAATCTCCTTTTATTTCTAATGTAACTGTGTTTTCAGCTGTTGTAAATCCAGTTTTTGTTGCTTGAGCCTTTATTATTGCATTATTTTTAGAGTCAGGTATGAAAGTGTCTGTAAATACCCCCTGTGCATCAGTGGTTCCAGTCATTGTATATTGCCCATTTGAAAATGTTCCATCTCCAGTTCTTGTCAGTACTACTGTTGAACCTGATACAGGGTTCGCATTAGCATCTTTCACTGTGACGGTTATTGTACTACCTTGGAATATAGTTACAGGATTTGGTGTTGCCTGAATTGTAACAATTAGAGGATTTGGTAAAATTTTAACAGTTAAACTCTTTGTATGAGTTAGCTGAGTGTTTCCTGATCCAAAAGTTCCATTAATTGTTACACTATATCCTGCTCCATTTGTTGCAGCTGTTGGACTGATATTGAATTTAATTTTTGTACTTTTTTCTCCTCCTCCTGATAGAGTGAAACTTGTTCCTTCCGTAAATGATACACTATCTATTCCTGCCAATGTATTTGTAGATGTGTTAGTTAGTGTAATTGTCCCCGTAAATTTTGTGTCTATATTGCTAACTATTTTTGATTTTATAGTTATGGTTACTTCTCCACTATTTCCTGGTAGAATCTCTAATGTTTCAGCACTTAATGTCACTTCAAAATCAGTTATGTATAGTGAAAATGTTTCATCCTCTGTCTCTGTATTATCATTCGTCTGTGTTGCTGTTAGTGTTATTTCATATTTCCCTGGTGAAGCTGTAATTCCTGGAGTTATTTTAAGTTCATATGTTGATCCAGGATCTGCAACAGGAACATTAGTTGGAAATGACTGTCCCGTATTTGTATTGCTTCTATCCCAAATTTCATAACTTATCCCGTTTATGTTGGATAATCCTGAATGTGTTATATCCACTGTGTATGTTGCGGCACTATTTGGATTGTAAATTGTGAAGTTAATACTCCCTGTAGACTTCAGTGGAACTATTAATTCTGAATTTTTTGTGAAAGTCAACGCAAAATTATCACTTTCTGCAGCTTCCGCAAAGTCAGTATTTATTGTAAAACCCAATATTATTACAAAAACAATAAACACTAATTCTTTTCTGGAAATATAGATCATAACTATGTAGTTTTAGCATCTGGCGAATTAAAAATGTTGATGTGATTTTTTGAAAATTCTTTTTAATTTTTAAATGAACTCAGCAAAAATATCTTTTGCTATTTGTTTTCCTGTATTTATATCTCTAGAAACAAGATTTCCTTCTTTTAATGCAGGTTGTTCACTTTCATATGTTGGCCTATTAATTTTATAAAACGTTCCCGTTGGTATTTTTGAATCCCATTCTTGTGATTTCCTTATTGCTTCTTCCATGTTAATTACGTTGTGATTTTCGTCTTCTAATCTGTAAACTCTTTCTCTGAACCATTCATATGTGTTTATTTTATTGTAAGTAACACATGGACTCATCACATCAACCAAAGCAAATCCTTTATGTTGTATACCTTGTTCTATCAAATTTGTTAACTGTGAAGCGTCACCTGAGAAACCTCTTGCGATATATGTTGCACCTGAAACTAATCCAAGAGCAATAGGATTTACAGGAATTTCTAGTACTCCTGTGTTTGTAGATTTAGTTATCATACCTTTTTCACTAGTTGGAGAAGCTTGACCAGTGGTCAATCCATAAACTTGATTATTCATCACTACATATGTAATATCTATGTTTCTTCTCATTGAATGTATAAAATGTCCCAATCCAATACCATAACCATCTCCGTCTCCTCCACTTGCAATTACTTTCAGTTCAGGATTTGCTAATTTTATACCACTTGCAACTGGTAATGCCCTCCCATGTAAACCGTGGAATCCATATGAATTTATAAAACCAGTTATGTTTGATGAACATCCTATTCCTGATAAAACTACTACATCTTTTGGGTTAATGTTTAGTTTTGCTAGAGCTCCATGTATTCCTCTTAATACAGCAAAATCTCCACATCCTGGACACCATGTTGGAGTAGTGTCTGTTTTATAATCTGATAATTCTAATGATTTTACACCCATTCATATTACCTCTTTCACTTTATTTATTATATGTTTAGAATATATTGGCTCTCCATCATATTTCAAAAGTTTGTTTGTGATTTTGAAACCTGTTTCCATAGTTATTAATTTACTCAATTGACCAGTATAATTGGTTTCTATATCTAACACATTCTTCGCATTGTTCAATATATTGTTCACTACATCTGAATGAAACGGAACGAGGTATTTTAGATGTAAATGGTTTATTTTTATACCCTCGTTTTGCATGACCTCAATGGCTTCTTTTATTATTGGAGCAGTAGATCCCCATCCAACTAATGTTATATCTGCATCAGAATCACCTTGTAATTTTGGTTCAGGTAATTCTTTTAGTATATATCCCATCTTTCTCATTCTTTTTTGCTGCATTTTTGCTCTCATTTCTTCATCCGTGAAAACATCACTTATTATATCTCCAAAATCATTATGCTCGTCACTTGTCGCTTGGAAAATTGTTCCCTCTACCCCAGGAATTGATCTTTGTGATACACCGTTTTCTGTAAATTCGTATCTTCTGAATCTTCCACCATTTGGTTTTGCTAATTCTTCTTTATAATGTTCCATATTAAAATCTAATTCTTCTATTGTTTCCATATGTTCTGATAGTAAAAGATCTGATAATACAATTGCAGGTATTTGATATTTTTCTGCAATGTTGAATGCTTCTGTAACAGTATAGAAACAATCTCTAACATCTGATGGTGCCACAACCATTTTTGGAAAATCACCTTGTGAAGCACCTATTGCTTGGAAAAGATCTGCCTGTTCAGTTTTTGTAGGGAGACCTGTTGAAGGGCCACCTCTCATGGAGTTTATTATAACTACAGGTGTTTCAGTTTGGGCTGCTAATCCAATTGCTTCTGTCATTAAGGAGAATCCTCCTCCTGATGTTCCCACCATAGATCTTGCACCTGCAAATCCAGCACCAATTGCCATGTTCATAACAGCAATTTCATCTTCTGCTTGTTTTACCACCATTTTTGTCTGTGCGGACTTCGCATCAAGCCAATTTAGTATTGATGATGCTGGAGTCATTGGATATGCACAATAAAACTGACATCCTGCCGCAATTGCACCTAGTGCTATTGATTGGTTTCCTGTCAGTAGATGTCTATGTTTGTTATAATCACATTCTAAATCAAAATCCATTTTCTCAAAATTTGCTTCAGCATATTCATACCCTTCCTTTGAAACTGATAGATTTACTTCTAATGCAGATCTTTTCTTTTTTCCAAAATAATCTGTAATGACATTTTCTAGAACATTATATTCCATTCCAATTAATTTTACTAGCGCTCCTAATGCAACTGTATTTTGTAGAATGGGATTTTTTCCAAATTTTGATATTATACCATTTACTGGAATTGGAAAAAGCTTAACTTTTTCATTAATTTCTATTTTATCTGTTTTTATTTTATCTGAATTAAAAATAATTCCTCCACCATCTGTTATGTCTCCATGATTTCGTTCTAATTCTTTTTGATTTAAAGCAATAAGAAAATCTAAATTATCTCCATGAGAATGTATATTCTGCTTTCCAGCATGTACTTGTAACCATACAAATCCACCTCTAATTACAGATTGATAGCTGTTGTACGCAAATACGTTCAATCCACTTCTTGCACATATTTTTGCGAATGATTCACCTGTTGAAGCTATTCCATCTCCTGCAGCACCACCAACTCTTAATGTGATCTCTTTTTTACTCAACACTATCCCGTTACCGGTGAAGAATTAGACTATTTAACTTTCCGTATTGTAAATTTTATATCAGAATCGTCTTTTTTTAACGAAATAAGTTCATTTCCTGACTTTTTTACCCATGATCTTATGTCTTCTTCAGCAGCCGGATCATCTGCTACAACCTCTAATGTTTCATTAATTTTCATTTCTTGAATTGTCTGTTTAGTTCTGAATACTGGTTCCGGACAGAATAATCCTTTCATATCTAATTTCCGATTTTCTTGATTATCAGCATTTTCAGACATGATTATGTAATTTTTTTCATAGAATTTAAATTTCAGGTTAATGACAATCTTAAGTTTAGGCTTAATTATGTATTATTCCTTAAGATATACTGTGGACTTTCAAATACCTAGAGGGATGAAGGATTGGGATGTTGATAATTATAAATATCTAGAATATGTTCGTAATATTTTTCTGGAAAATTGTAATATTTATAACTTCAACTTGATGGAACCTTCTCCTATTGAAATGCTCTCTACCCTGGAAGCCAGAAGTGGTCAAGACATACAAAATGAAATTTATTTTTTTAAAGATAAAAATGATCGTGATCTTGCTCGGAGATTTGATTTGACTGTAGGCACTGCAAGACATGTTTGTAGCAAAAAAAACGTTTCTCTACCTATAAAAGTTGGAACTTTTTCCAGTATGTTCCGCTATGATGAACCACAGCATGGAAGATCTAGATGGTTTTATCAATGTAACACTGAAATATTTGGCTCTAAAGAAATTGATTCTGATGCGGAGATAATAGATTTTGCATCTAATCTTTTTTCTAAAATAGGTATTGATTGTATTATTGAAATAGGCGATCGAACTCTCATTGAATCTTTCATTAAAAAACAGTTTTCAAATATTGATTCTCAAAAAACTGAGAATCTGTTCAGACTGTTAGATAAAATGAATAAAAATACTAAAAATGAGCTGTATTCACATGCTAAAGAGTATTCTATAGAGAATGACGAAGTTGATATTCTGTTTGACTTTGTTAAAACAACTCAAATGTCTTTAGATTCTCTTTCTGAATATCTTGGTAAAGATAATGATCTAAATCAACTTGTAGATTTGTTACAAGATCGTGGGTTGACTAATTTCAAAATAAATCCTGGAATTGTTCGTGGACTTGATTATTATAATGGAATTGTTTTTGAAATATTTGATAAAAATAACTATGAATTAGGAGCTCTAGGCGGTGGTGGTCGATATGACACTCTTCCTAAGATATTTGGAAGAGATGATTTAGGCGCAACTGGTTTTGCTGCAGGTGTAGATAGAATAATTCTATCTCTAAAGAAAAAGAATTTTGTTCTGGATAGACCAGGTACATTGTTTTCTGTTTGTTACATTGGTGAACAAAATAAACCTGTTGCCTATAAAATTGCGAAAAAATTACGAAATCTTAATTTATCTACAACTTATGATTTTGCTGAAAAAAATCTAAAGAAACAACTGCATAAAGCATCTGAGTCAGGTGTTGATTATGTACTTCTTATTGCACCTAATGAAATAGCCCAATCAGAAATTATATGTCGTGATATGAATGCTAGGACTGAAACTAAAGTTAGTGTTTCTAATATTGAAGATTATGTGATGAAATTAAGTTCTCATAATCAATAATCTTGTAGTCAAAAATTTCTTTAAAATTTTCTATTAAATGTTTTTTCACCTCTTCATGTGAAATTTCTTTAGAGTATAATCTTTCCATTGATGTCATTATGTTACTATCCATCCCACACGGATTTAGTGAATTAAATTTTGTCAAGTCCACGTCGACATTTAATGCAAATCCATGATAAGATACCCATTTTCTAACTGCTAACCCTATTGAAGATATTTTTTTATTATCTACCCAAACTCCAGGCTTTCCTTTTATTGTATCAGAGTTTATGTTAAATTTTTCTAGTGTTCTTATTATTATTTTCTCTAGATTTTCTACTAATTGTATAACTGTTATATTTTTTTCATTCAAGTCTATTATTGGATATCCTATTATTTGGCCTGGTCCATGATATGTGGACTTGCCTCCTCTTTCTATATTGTATACAGGAAATTGTTTGCTCTTTATTTCTTCTATTTTTCCCCTACGTCCTAATGTAATAACATCAGGATGTTGTGCTAATATTAACACATCTGATATATTTTTTCTGTATCTTTTTTCTATTAATTCTAGTTGCAAGTTCCATGCTTCTTTGTAGTCTATTAGGCCCAAGTCGATAATTTTAATAGACATTTTAATTATATTTCTCTCCATTTGGTTTTTCTATTAATTCTTTTATTGTGTTTAGAAATCTTGCTACATCTGCACCATCTAAAATTCTATGATCAAATGATACTGTCAAATACACATAATTTTTTTCTATCAAATTTCCATTAACTATTGCTGGTTTTTTGTTTATTCTATTTACCGCCAATATGGAACTTTGTGGATAATTGACTATTGGTATTGACAGTATTGATCCTATTGATCCAATATTTGTTATTGTGAATGTTCCATCTTTAATTTCTTCTAATGATATTGATCCTTTTCGCGCTCTTTCCGCGAGTTTATTGACTTCACTTGTTATCTTTTCCACGTTTTTATTATTCACATCTTTCAATACTGGAACAATTAGACCATTACTAGTATCTGTCGCTATACCTATGTTGTAGTATTTTTTTAATACTAATTCACCATTTTCATTCCAAATTGAATTAATTTTAGGATGTTTTTCTAATGCAATCACTATTGATTTTATAATAAATGATAATAGTGTAACATTCTTTTCTTCACTTGTTTTATTTTTAAGGGAAATTAATTCTGTAATATCCACTTCTTCTACACATGTAGCTTGAGCAATATTTTTCACAGATTCACTTAATCTATCTGCAATTGATTTTCTTATTCCAGTGAATTCTATTACTTCTTCTTTTGAATTAAATTTAGATCTTTCTTTATATTTAATCAGATCTTCTTCTTTTATTCTTCCTTTTTCACCAGTTCCCATGACATTTGATAAATCTATATTCATTTCTTTTGCCAACTTTCTAATTGCTGGAGTTGCAATTATCTTACTATCGTCACCATCTGAGACTTTTAATTCTTTATTATTTGAAATTTCTTTCTCTACGTTCTCACTTGGATTATCATTCTCGTTTATTGAATCTTCTTCAGAATATTCAATCTCTACTACGACTTCCCCTACTTGTACAGTGGAACCTTCGCCATGTAATATCTTTGAAATTTTTCCATTCTTAGGACAAGGTAATTCCACGTTTACTTTTTCAGTAATTAGTTCTGCCAAGGGCTGATGCTCTTTTACTACATCACCTTCTTTTACTAACCATCTGTCGATTTGACCCTCTGCAACTCCTTCCCCTATATCAGGTAATTTGAACTCAAAAATTTTATTTTTCATTTTCTTTTAACTATATTCGTGTAATTTTTTCATACTTGATAATATTCTCTTAGGATCTGGTAAATATTCTTTTTCTAAAGTATAAGGAAAAGGCGCATCTAATCCTGCCACTCTTTGTATTGGTGCTTCTAAATATTCTAATGCCCTTTCTGCAATTAAAGCAGAAATTTCTGCACTCATACCAAGAGTTTTTGGCGCTTCATGTATTATTACAACTTTACCTGTTTTTTTTACTGACGTTATAATTTTTTCAACATCTAGAGGAGATAATGATAATAAATCTATAACTTCGACGCTAATTCCCAACTCCTTTGCTGAATTTGCTGCCGATCTTGTTGTATGCAAAGATGCTCCATAGCTTATTGCCGTTATGTCATCTCCTTCATACACTATATTAGCACTGCCTATAGGTATGCTGTATTCTTCTTCTGGAACTTCTTCTTTTATTGCTCTGTAGTATTTTTTTGGTTCAAGAAAAATTACTGGATCAGGATCTTTTATTGCAGAAATTAACAATCCTTTCGCATTATATGGAGAAGAAGGTATCACTACTTTTAGTCCTGGTGTATGAACAAAATGTGTTTCTCCACTTTGAGAATGGTATGATGCGCCTTTTATTCCTCCTCCGTATGGCGCTCTTATAACTATTGGACATGAAACGGTTCCTCCTGATCTATATCTGAATTTTGCAAGTTCTGAAATAATTTGATCAAACGCTGGAAACATGAAATCCATGAATTGTATTTCTGCAACAGGTTTTAAACCATAAATTGACATTCCTATTGACACTCCTACAATTCCTGATTCTGATAATGGAGTGTTTATTGTTCTTTTTGATCCAAACTTTTCACGCAATCCTTCAGTAGCTAGGAATACACCTCCGCTTTCTACATCCTGTCCTAAAATTACTACGTCTTTGTCATTTTTCATCATTAATTCTAGGGCATTATTTACTGCTTGAATTATTGTCATATCCACTTTTCTAATCACTTTACTCCTGTGTAATTAGTTTTCATTATTCTTTGAACAAATAATTCTCCTGCTTTGTAAGAACTTCTAACTAGAGGTCCTGATGCTACATATGCAAAACCAATTTCTTCACCAATTTTTTTAAATTTTGCAAATTTTTCTGGTTTAATATATTCTATAAGATCTAGATGTAAACTTGAAGGTTGTAAATATTGTCCAATTGTTAACATGTCCACTTTTTCTTCTCTTAAATCATTCATAGTATCTATTATTTCACTGTCTTCTTCACCAAGACCAAGCATTATCGATGATTTTGTAAGTAATGTATTGTCAATATTTTTCATATTTTTTAATACTTGTAATGACTGTTTGTATGAAGATCTTGGATCTCTTACTTTCCATGTTAATCTTTCTACTGTCTCAATGTTATGTGCTAAAACATTTAGACCTGCATTAATTACAACCTTTAATGATTTCGTATTGTTCGCAAAATCTGGTATTAGACATTCTATCAGTATCTCTGGATTGTATTTCTTTATCATGGAAATAGTTTTTGCAAAATGATCCGCACCTCCATCTTCCAGATCATCTCTTGCTACTGACGTTAATACTACATAACGCAGTTGCATTTCTTTTACTGCTTTTGCAACTCTTTCAGGCTCTAATTCATCTATTATGCCTTGAGGCTTTCCTGCTTTGACGTTACAAAATCTACATCCTCTAGTACAAGTATCTCCTAATAGCATGAACGTTGCTGTTCCTCCTCCCCAACATTCAGCAATGTTTGGACAATTTGCTTCTTCGCAAACTGTATTCAGATCTAAGGCTGATAATTTTTGTTTAATATCATAATAATTGTCTCCTTGAGGAAGTTTAGTTCTAATCCATTCAGGTTTTCTTTTCAAATCCGATTTCATTCGAATTGATTTATTTTCGTATCTTGGCATTTAGTTTCTGCAATAGAACATCTATGCATAAATGGATTTTGTTTTTTTACACGATTGTCTAATTTCTA
>JAYZAG010000024.1:0-5258 GCA_036422215.1 Thermoproteota archaeon | reverse complement strand
TGTTTCCCTAGAAATGATTGCGGACTTTCTTTTCCTATAATTCGTCTTTTGTTCCCGTTGACGTCGCAATATAGGAACGTGTTTATGTTTTTTAGAAGTAATCATTGTTTACTATTCACTACCTCTTCCATATGTTTGACATTTCTGAGTTGTCCACTGCCGGCCATTTTATATACCTCCCAATAGGTTTTATTAGAAATTTCGTTTCTATCTTTTTTTATTTTCAATCTTCTCCTTATTGCCCTAATTTTAATTATCCAGAGTCTTTTTTTGGTTATTCGTGAATATTTAGCACCTTTTTTACTACCAGAAGTTCTGCCTCGTTTTTTTAAATTGCGTATTTTTTTTAGATGTCGACTTTTAGAAATGCCTTTTTTAGGAGCAGCATAAATTGTTCCATCTTTCACGAGAGCTCTTATACTACCGCGAGTAATGGCATCTTCAAGTTTATCGCCATCAACATCATTAAACCTGATTTTATTTATACCAACGCCAAGAACAGAAGCAGCCATTCGTTTTTTAGATTTAAGATTAGTCATTTTTATTTAACACCTATTTTTTCCTTTTCGTGATGGATCGATTTAAAACTTTTATTCCAGAAGAATCTGCTTGTGTAATAATCTCTTGTTTATAGCGTCTGCCAATTTTTGCAGAGATTCTTATTGCATCTATTTCAGGGTTTACATCAGCCAAATCTTTCAAAGAATGTATAAGAATGTCCCGATAGCCAGAAGGATGTAATCCGCGTTGAGTTTTTGGGCCTCCATAACCAATGTTTACTGTAGCAGGCCAGCCTTTTTTATTTATTCTCATCTTACTATCAAAGCCTCTAGGTCGCCTCCAAGAAGTTTCTAATCGTTTATATCTCCAGCTTTCTTGTCTCTGAAATTTAGGTTTTATAACTTTTTGTTTCTTTGCAGGAGCTTTCTTTACAGCTTTTGTAACAGGTTTCTTTGCAGGAGCTTTCTTTACAGTTTTTGTAACAGGTTTCTTTGCAGGAGCTTTGTTTAGACCTCTTGCCACTGGTTTTTTGGAAGACGTCTTAGCTTTAGGTGTTTTTTTAATAGGTTTATCTTCATCAGTTGACATTAGAACCACGCTCTTTTTCAAAAATGTATATTCCATCAAGGAATATTCGTTGATCTTTTCGTTTAATTTTGGTAACTTGTTCCACATTAGCAGCCGTCTGAGAAACATCTTCAAGACTTATTCCGCTAACAGTTAACGTATCTCCATCAACTGATACTTTAGTACTACCAAGAATATTTGCAAAGCGAGGAGATCTTTCGCCGTAGAAATTATCAATTTTAACTTTCTCTTGGTCAGCAGAAACAGTAATAGGAAAATGCGCATAGGCGGTCTTTAATTTATAAGTATAACCATGCTGTACACCAAATATTATATTTGTTACTAATGAGAATCCCGTACCTAAAATAGCAAGAGATTTTTTTCTTGATGAAAATGCAGTGAGTATAACTTTGTCATCTTGAAGTTTTAAATTAACCATAATCAATCGGAAATCTTTTTCAGATGTTCCAAGTGGCCCTTTCACAGATAAAACATAGTCATTATATGTGGCAGACACTCCTTCAGGAAGAATAATTTCCCGAGATAGTTTTGATTTTTTAGTAATTTTAGTAGACATATCCTATTAAACGTCCTCCAATATTTTGGTTCTGAGCTTCAACATGTGACATTACTCCATTAGGTGTTGAAACAATTAGAATACCTATCCCGACAGCAGGCAAATACTGTCTTTCCCATGGGCCATAATCTTGATTTTTAACAGGAAAACGTGGCGAAATAACACCACATCTGTTTATTTTACCGACTAATTGTATTCTATATTTGCCTCCACGATTATCATCAATTTGTTCAAATTCACCAATATAGTTTGAGTTTTGTATTGTTTCAAGAACCTTTGTAGCAAGATTAGAAGAAGGTATAACTAGACATTCCCGTTTATTCCTCATTTCAGAATTATATATATTGGAAAATAAATTAGCAAGAACATTAAGTGCGGGCATCATGAATCACTAAGAATATTTCCTAAAGCCTAACGCAGGAGCTATTTCTCTAAAACATTGTCTACATAACATTAATCTATATTGCTGAATAGTACATGTGTAATTCCCACAACGCCTACAACATCGAGAACCTTTTCCATAGCTACGTGGCTTGCCATTTCTCTGTTTCATTTTAATCATCTATTCTAAAACCTCCACATTGAATTCTTGTTGAAGAAACTTAGAAACATCTTCTATATTTATTCTCTGATTATTACCCACTTTACTTCTGAATTTCTGCCTATATTTTACTCTGTATCCCATTCGACAAAATGAGACTATAACATCCATTCCCCATATTCCTTGTTGAGGATCATATTTAGTTCCAGGAATATCGATGTGTTCTTTAATTCCAAATGCAAAATTACCTTGAGTGTCAAAGGATTTTTGTGATAATTTATTTTCCCTGGCTGCAAACAATTTTTTCAACACCTCAATAGCTTTATTGCCGCGCAAGGTGACAATTGTTCCAATTGGTTCACCTTTATGAACTCCCCAATCCCTTACAGCTTTTTTTGCAATAGTTGTTTTCGGAGTTTGATTAGTAATTTCATTTAAGATATTTTGTGCACGTTCAATAGATTCACCAGATCTACCAACACCTATGTTAACAATAACTTTCTCAACTTGAATTCTACTAACTGAATTTTCAGTACTGATTTGTTTAGTTGTCATATTAATCATTCCAGTTTGATAGCAGGAGAGCCATCCCCAACAAGTATAGTAAAGTTTGCGGGTACTTCTAATACAGTACCAGATACATCTAAATCAATCATTGATTTGCGTGAAAATGTAGCCTCTTTAATATTTGTGATTTTACCAATAGAACCAACATTCTGACCTGCAGTAATAATTGCAGAAGTATTTTTTTGTAATTTTATATGAGAAAGTATTTTCTGAGATGGTACTTCAATCAACAAAGAATCGCCTACATTATAGAGTGATTCACTAGTAGATATTATAGTTCGTCCATCATGTAGTCCATAACATAATTTCCCAGATTTAATTGTGTATTTAGATGTAATTTTACATATTTTCTTGTTTGTTTCATCCGCAGATACTTCAATAAGTTCTAAATATCCAGTAACAGAAGGTATAATTCTAAAGAATTTATCAATCTTAGATATTCCCAATACGTCCATGATCCCCACAGGAGAACTTGGATCGTGTATGATTTTGCCATCAATAGTAACATTTTTCGTTTTTATTAGAGTGCTAGTCTCAGAAGCATTATTAATTAATTTCAGTCTATCTCTAATTACAATTAATGCAGGAATACTCTGACTAATTTTATGAGAGCCAGAAGAAGGTCTCAATGCAAATCGTTTAGATTTTCTATTGATTTTCCAATTAACTGGAACAATAGATCGTTTTAATTGTTTAGGGCCGCTAAATTTAACCAATTAACTTTCTAACATCTCCTGTCGTGATTTATCCTTTAGCTCTAGTCCAGTTATAAGAACATTTGAACTATGAATTTTAATAGGAGTAGTACCGCCAGTTAATTTTTCTCTTGTTACTCCTTCTATTGAAATTTTATTTTCATTTGTATAAATATGAGTAATTTTTCCTTCAATATTTTTATATTGACCAGTTAATATTTTGACAGTATCACCAATTCGAATTCGAATTGTTTTTCTAGAATATTTTTCAATAAGATCAGTAGAAACTCTAGCACTCAGTCGCTTTGAAATAGTGTTATTGGAAGTATTAAAATAAAGTTTTAGAGATTTAGAACGTTTTGTCATAATATCATCAAACCACAATAGTTGCAACATTTGCAATTCTTGGCCATTTTTCGGCAGCTTCTGTAGCTACAGGTCCTTTTATTCCAGATCCTTTAAGCTCGCCTTCAGGAGTTATCAAAACTGCTGCATTATCTTCAAAACTTACACGAACGCCACTTGCTCTACGGATAGGATATTTCTGTCTAACGATTACTGCAGGAAAGATCTGTTTTTGTAATTCAGGTTTACCTTTTCCAACTACTACACTTACTTTATCGCCAACAGATGCCGCAGGAAGTCTACTAAAACGACCTTTCCATTTCGCCACTTGTGCTATCTTTAAAGTTCTAGCACCAGAATTATCAGCGCAAGTAACTACAGCACCCACAGGAATTGAACGTGTGATATAGAGCTTATTCTCTACATTACCTTTGGATTGTTTTGGGGGCAATTACTAATTAGAACCTCCTATAACTACAAATGATATATTCTTGGTCAACGGTCTGCATTCACCAACTGTTGCTTTTTGTCCTAACTTAAGATCTATACAAGGTGGTAAATGAGCTCGAATTTTACTTCTGCGTTTTTCATATCTTTTATATTTGGAAATATAATGTGTGAATTCTCTTTCAATTACAGTATTCATTGTTCCTTTAACACTAACTACATTTCCCTCGAATATTTTTCCTCTAATTCCTAATGTCCCATGATAAGGGCAGAACTTGTCCTCACAAGTTTTCTCTGGTTTTGCTATATTCACTCCTATATTTCTCATAATTTTTTCACCTTAATTTAGATATTCTATCTTCAGTTCGTCCTATCAAATATTTCCCATCAATTCTATCTTCAAGAAATGAGAACTTGAAGAATGCAGTATTCTTTGGGATTTTCAAGATACGAGTTTGGCATTGTAGATGTAGAAGATTTTTGGTCTCGTATATCACAATTCCATTTAAACCGTTAATATTTTCATTATGATTAGAAGAAACTCGTACATTTTGACCTATTAATTCATTAGTTATAGATAGATTTTTTGTATTTTCCATTTTACTCATCTTCATCCTTTTCATTTAATACAGTATAAAGTCTTGCTATTTCCTTTTTCAGAGGTTTTATTCTGCCACTTTCTTTTTTTACCGAACCTCTTTCTACAGAGGAACGTAACTTAGATAGATCAATTTCTTTTTCATATATCATTTCAAGGACCTCGTCGTGATCCAATTCTCTTACTTTTTCAAGTTTTTTCTTCGGCATTAGTATCATTTTCCTCATTTTGAATTATTTCATTTGTATTTGAATTTGATTCTTCTCCTGTAACTCCGTTTTTTATATATCCTACGGGAGTTACTACTGAAGGTTCTGCGAGAGTTTCTGCGGGAGTTTCTGCGGGAGTTTCTGCGGGAGTTTCTGCGGGAGTTTCTGCGGGAGTTTCTGCGGGAGTTTCTGCGGGAGTTTCTGCGGGAGT
>JAYZAG010000023.1:0-13897 GCA_036422215.1 Thermoproteota archaeon | reverse complement strand
AAACGTTCATGAGGATCCCCTAATTTTTTGAATTGTAAATTCTCAACATCCAGATATTTTTCTAGATCATCAATAGTAGTATAATACGAACCTGTACCTGCCTCAACAGCAATCTCTTTATTATTTAAATCAGTAGGATTTTCAATGCCATCATCATCTCGAACAAATATGCCAAAACTTCCATTAAGTGCATTAACACTCCAAGGTGAAAATGCCACTATTTGAGAATTAGAATTTTGAAGAACACGATTAATTGACACATATTCAGCAGCATGAAAAATTTCAGAAAGTTTCTTTTTTTGTAGACTAACATACATATCACTTTTGTTTTCAATTTTAATTTTAGGAGTTACATCATGGATGATAACATCAAGACCTTCATCTTCATAATAGCCAAACTTAGAGGCAACGAGTTCTGGAAAAGACCAATAAAATGCCAAATAGTTAATACTTAAATTGATTATTTTCTTATGCATAACGATATTTTTACAGTATTTAATAAAACTTATTAATCTTTCAATCAATGTATGACTGTGAAAGTAAAATCAATAGGTCCAAATAGATTAAATCTAGAACTACTTGTAAACTTAGACCTATTGCTGTTAAAGCTTTAATCCATATTATCTATATGGGTTATTTGTAAGGAAATACTGAAATGATAATTTTAAAAAAAATTAATAAAAATGGTGAAAAATACAATGCAGTCTGAATATATAATATCTACAGTTGTAGAAAATAAATCAGGCGTTTTATACAGAGCATGTAATGTATTCAGACAAAGAGGATACAACATAAAAAGTATAACGGTTGGCGAATTAGACGATAATACAATGTCAAGAATGACATTCACAATAGATGCAAAAGAAGACGAAATAAAACAACTAGTGAAAGTAATGGAAAAACAAGTAGATGTCGTCAATGCAAAAATTTTAGACCATAAAAAAACAATCAAAAAAGAATTAGCATTAATAAAAATAAATGTAGATACGCCAGACAAAATACCAGAAATAAGAGCAATATCAAATATTGGAACAATAATTGAAGAAACACTGAACAATATAATGGTGGAAATAACAGGAACGTCAGAAAAAATTGATGAATTTATGAAAGCCGCATCAAAATTTGGAAAAATTGAAGTTGCGAGAACTGGAACTACGGCTTTAGAGAGTGGAAAAAAAAATGAGTGATGAGAATTATATAAAAATATTTGACACGACTTTACGAGATGGTGAACAAAGTCCAGGAGTGAGTTTAACTCCTGAGGAAAAATTAGAAATAGCCATTCAATTGGATAAATTAGGCGTAAATACAATAGAAGCTGGTTTTCCAATAACATCAAAAGGAGAAGCAGAAGCTGTAAAAAATATAGCTGCAGCAGGTCTAAAAAGTGAGATCTGTGGATTAGCTAGAGCAGAGCCAAGAGATATAGAAACAGCATTGAACTGTAATGTTGATCTAGTTCATGTATTTATAGCAACTTCAGACATACATTTAGAGCATAAACTAAAAATGAACAGAGATGAAGTGATTGATGCAGCGGTGAAAAATGTTGCAGTAGTTAAAAATAGTGGAGTTCAAGTAGAATTTTCAGCAGAAGATGCATGTCGTTCAGATCCAGAATACTTAATCAAAATTTTTCAAGCAGTAAGTGATGCAGGAGCGGATCGAATAGATATAGCAGATACGGTAGGAATAATGAACCCTACAACAATGTTTGATCTAGTATCAAAAGTGAAAGATAAAATAAAAATTCCAATAAGCATGCACTGTCATAACGATTTTGGTCTTGCTACTGCAAATTCATTAGCAGGTATGACAGCAGGTGCAGAAAGAATTCATGTAGTAATAAATGGACTAGGAGAAAGAGCTGGAAACGCAGCATTGGAAGAAGTAGTAATGGCAGCACATAATCTATATCAAAGAGAGACTACAATTAATACGAAATTAATTAATGAAACATCAGAATTAATAACAAGGCTAACTGGAATAAGCCCACAACCAAATAAAGCAATAATAGGTAAAAATGCATTTGGTCATGAATCAGGAATACATGTCCACGGAATCCTAAATATGCCAATTACATATGAACCACTAGAACCTGAATTAGTGGGAAGAAAAAGATGGATTCAAGCAGGAAAACATGCGGGAACACACGGAGTTAAAGCACAATTAGAAGAATTAGGATATTCGGTTGATAAAGAGCAAGTAAAGAAAATTCTTCAAAAAGTAAAAGAACTTGGAGACAAAGGAGAAAAATTAACAGATGCAGATTTAGATTCAATAGCATTATCTTTTATTGGAAAAATTGAAGAAGAAACTGCATTAAAACTAAAAGACATATCCGTAACGACAGGAACTCAAGCAACGCCAACAGCAACAGTGACATTAGAAATGAATAATGAAATATATACAGCGGCAGGGACAGGAGTTGGGCCAGTAGATTCAGCAATAAAAGCAATTCAAAAAATTAGTGACAAGATTGCAAGGATAAAATTGAATGATTATAGGTTAAATTCAATAACAGGAGGAACAGATGCAGTAGGTGAAGTCATAATAAAAGTAGAAGATGATCAAGGTAATATAGCAACAGCAAAGTCTTCTAGTGGAGACATAGTAGTCGCAAGTGTGGAAGCCATGATTGATGGAATAAATAAAGTATTGTTAAAAAAGAAACTATCAGCGTTAAAAACAGCCCTACCAAACCCTTAAAAATTCCATTTGAAGTATTATAGGTGAATAATATGTCAATGACAATGACGGAAAAAATAATTGCAAAACATGCAGGATTAGAACAAGTAAAACCTGGTCAATTAGTTACTGCAAAAGTTGATAGAATAATGGCACATGACATAACAGGACCTCCAGCATTTAAACAATTAAAAAAATATGAATTAGAAGAACATACAAAAACAGAAAAACTAGCTTTAGTTCTAGATCATATTGTCCCACCAAAAGACATAGATTCCACAATGAATTGTATGGCAGTAAGAGAATTCGCAAAAGAAAAAGAAATTGAAAATTTCTACGATATAGGTCAAGGAGGCATAGCACATAATGTATTACCACAAGAAGGTCTAGTAGCTCCTGGAGAATTATGTATAGGAGCAGATTCACACACATGTACACATGGAGCATTAGGATGTTTTTCAACAGGAATGGGACATACAGATGTTGCAGCAGCAATGGCATTAGGAGAAACATGGTTAAGAATTCCAGAAACAATAAAATTCCAATATAATGGGAAAACAGGTAATTTCATCACTGGTAAAGATTTGATACTGACAACGCTCGGAAGAATAACAGTCAACGGTGCGAATTACAAAGCAATGGAGTTTGTAGGAGACACTATAGAATCATTACCGATGGAACAGAGATTTACAATGACAAATATGGTAATTGAATGCGGAGGAAAAAATGGAGTGATGGATGTTGACAATATAACGAAAGAATATGTAAAAGATAAAGTGGAACGAAAATACGATATAATGAAAAGTGATGAGGATGCAAAATTCGAAGAGGTTCATGAATTCAATTCAAAAGAAATAGAACCAACAGTGGCAAAACCATATTCTCCAGATAATATTGCGCCAGCAGCTGATCTAAAAGATGTTAAAATAGATCAAGTATTCATTGGATCTTGTACAAACGGATGGTTTGGTGATTTAAAACAAGCAGCAGATATAATCCAAGGAGAAAAAATAGCGCCTGGAATTAGATTAATAGTAATTCCAGCTACAATGAAAGTCTATCAACAAGCTTTGAAAGAAGGTCTAATAGACACATTCATAGATGCGGGAGGAGTGGTTTCACCATCAACTTGTGGTCCTTGTCCAGGACTGCATCAAGGAGTAATGGGGCCCAAAGAAGCAGGATTATTTACTACAAATAGAAATTTCAGAGGAAGAACGGGTCATCCCGAAGCAGAAATATATTTAGCAAGTCCATATACAGCAGCAGCAACTGCAATTACTGGTACAATAACTGATCCGAGAGACGTTTAAGATGAAATTAGAAGGAAATGTATTCAGATTTGGATCAAACATAGATACAGATGTCATAATACCTGGTAAATTTCTAGTGACAACAGATCCAGAGAGATTAGCACCTCATTGCATGGAAGGTATTGACCCCGATTTTGCTAAGAAAGTAAACAAAGGAGATATAATGATAGTAGAAGATAACTTTGGTTGTGGATCTTCTAGAGAACATGCTCCAATATCCATAAAAGCTTGTGGAATAAGCTGTGTAATAGCAAAAAGTTTCGCTAGAATATTCTTCAGAAATGCCATAAATATAGGACTGCCAATAATGATATCTCCTGAAGCATTTGATGCTTCAAAAAATGGATCTAATGCAAAAATAGATACAGAAACAGGAATAATAGAAATAGATGGAAATACTTTCAAAGCAGAACCATTCCCTGAGTTTATAAATAAAATAATTGTAAAAGGCGGATTAATGGAATACGTAAAAGATAAAATAGAAAATAAAAAATAGCTAAATTTTCTTTACTTCTTCAAATTCATAGCCACAATTAACACAAAGAAAATTTTTTGTTCTAAAAGGATTTTTTTCATAATTAGCAGACCAACATTTTGGACAAACTGATACGGTCAATTTATAATAATCTCAACTCAATGTGTTAATATGATGATGGATCATTTCGAGAATAGTTCGGTCAAGAGGAATAAAGTTATTCCAGCCAAGATTTTCCTTAGCTTTAGTTGCATCCCCAATTAGAACTGGAAGATCAGTAGGTCTAAGCCTCGATTCATCCAATTTATAGGCCATATGATCTGAGTTGAAATTTTGTTTTGCAATATTCAAAGAAATTTCTAGTAATTCTTCAATCGTGATTCCATGACCACTCGCTAGATTATACACTTCACCTTTGATTCCTTTCTCTATAACTAAAAGATATCCCAAAACAGTATCACGAACATCAGTAAAGTCCCTAATAGAATCTAGATTACCTAATGTGATCTCTTTTTTCCCAGTCTTTATTCCCTGTGCAATTTGTCGGGTGATTTCACTTGTAACGAATTCATTTCCACGTCTAGGGCCTGTGTGATTAAAGGCACGAGTAATGTGAACGTCTAAATTATAACAAGAAACATATGTTCGACAGGCATCTTCGGCTTGGCGTTTAGATGAGCCATAGGGAGATGTTCCAACAGTTCTCAACGGATTGGTTTCTTTTACTGGTACTTCACTTACAACTTTACCATCAGCATCAAAAGAAGGATTTGGAAGAATTGTCTTGTACTTGGCAAGCATTTTTTCATAATGTTCATCATTCCTAATAACTAACCCATATTCTTCACTGGAACCAGCATAATGTAAAGCGATATTTTGTGGACTTAATCTAAGAGCTTCTAACATATTGTTAGTGCCAATTACATTTGTATGATAAGTATCAACAGGCGATGCAAAACTATGAGGTACAAATGATTGCGCTGCAAGATGATATATAACTTCAGCCTCGGACTCTTTGATTGCATTTACTAGAGATCCAAGATCTTGAAGATCGCCTTTAAGTAATTTTATATTATCTCTATCAAGAAGATGTTGAATATTTCGAAGATTCGGATTAGATTGTCGTCTAAGTAATCCATAAACATTAGCACCGACTTCATTAGATGAAAGAAGTTCAGTTAGCCAAGAACCGACAAATCCAGTGATGCCAGTAATTAATACTCTTTTATCTTTCCAGAAAGTCTTGTTTATACGGTCAATTGTTTGAACTGTAGTTTCTTTCTGTAAGCTAAGATTATCAGACATTGATTATCTGTTAAGACATTGACATATTTAGTTTTTCTGTGATTTAGCATAATACATAGCGTATGCTGCATGTCCAACTAATAAGGCAACTATCAAATATGCACTCATTACATGAGAAACAACTAGATTACCCATTCCTGTTAGTAACATCGAACCAGTTGCTACTTGTCCTAAGACAACAATTGATGCAATTATCATAACATATTTGGTTATTGGAGTTGCTGCAACTTTCAATGCTTTATTGGTCATGAATAGAGTAATGCCAAGACCAGAAATTCCAATTACTACATGTATTAGAGTGACAGGATCTGTTAATGATGAACCTATACTTCCTAATGATTTTACGCCTCCGAAAAATCCTAACAAAATCTGAATAATTACTCCTGCTAATACAATCATACCAACTACTTTAGTTTCCATATTTTTCATGGAGTGATTATAATTTATAACTCTGTCTAAACAAAACTATCTGAGTCTAATCTTAAAAATTATTGTGGCAAGAATTATAACAGACCATAAAAAGAGTGAAAGAAGTATACTTGCGGCCGCAAGTAACTCAGTACTTCCATTTACAAATAAATCCCAAAGAACAGTTGCAAGAACTTCATTATGAGGAGTGATCAAAAAGATTACAGAGCTTAGTTCTCGGAAACTTACCACAAATACATAAATCCACGCAGAAGTCATAGCAGGACGTAACAAAGGAAATGTTATTCTTCGAATAGTTGTTAGCCAGTCAGCACCAGCTACAGCAGAAGATTCTTCAAGATCTTTATGAATTCCGAGTAATGCCCCAGAAGTAAATCGTATTCCATGAGGAAGGTATTTGACAAGAAATGCGAGCATTATAACAAGAAGAGTTCCATAGACTCCAATTGGAAGAGTCAAAAATGTCCATAATAAACCCAAACCTAAAACGAAACCTGGAAAAGCTAAAGGTAAACTTCCAATTCCCTCCAATAATCCACTGCTTGAAGACTTGCTTCTTCTAGAAATATATACAATAAGAGATGCGATTAATACAACAATAGTTGCAGAAACAACAGAAACAATTCCACTATTTATCAAACTGCCAAGAATCCTACCGCGAGTAAGAACTGTTGCATAGTGTTTGAAAGTTATACTACCAAGAAGATTATTAGGATCCCAATAAGGTTGAAGAGATAAAAGAAACACTGTGGAAAAAACTACAATTATATGAACAAAGATATATGCGAAAAGAATTGCAGTTCCAAAATATCTCCATTTTCCTAAACTAATCTGTCTTGGTTGATAGCCCTTTCCAGTAATTACCTGATATTTTTCACTGCGGCTAGTGGATCTGCGATATAAATAAATTGAAAATAGTGTGATAACCAATATAATTGAAGCATATGCAGTTCCCAATCCATAACTTGGAGGAATTGCCCACACTACGGCTTGATATATTTGAGACATAAAGACATCTATCCCAGCAGGCAATCCAATCATAGCAGGAGTTTCAAATGATTCAAATGCCTGTATGAAGGTTAACAAAAAGACAGATAAGATGGCAGGAGCCATTAAAGGAAGTGTGATTTTTCGTAGAATGGTGGCTAAACTAGAACCTGCTATTCTAGCAGCTTCTTCAAGAGACGGATCTATTGAGTAAAATGCAGCAGATATAACAAGATATGCTAATGGAACCAAAGAAATTCCCATTACCCAAATCATTCCAGCCATGCTGTAAATATTAAAAAGAGGAGTGGTTGTGTTAAATAAATTTTTGAACCATACATTAACCAATCCAGCATTCGGACTGAATAAATAAATCCAAGCCAAATTATCAACCATTCCGGGAAGAATTATTGGTAACAAAGGAATGAAACGAAACTGATGTCTGAAAGGAGCATCCGTTCTGACTGTAACAAATGACAGTACAGTAGCAATAGAAACACCAATAAGAGCACTTCCAAAAGCATAGACTAAAGAATTTCTCAATAACGAATATGTTTTTGGATCACTAAAAGCATATTCATAATTATCAAGAGTAAAATGTCCATCTCCGCCTGGACTTCCACTCCAAACACTGCCATATAGAAGAAAGCCTATAGGATACAAAATTAGAAAAATTGTAGCAATAATAGCAAACCATACAAAAATAGATGAACTTTTATAATTCTTCATTTTGGTTCAAAAAAACTTGATCGAAAAAAACTTGATCGTGTGTGTTTCAAAGAGGGGTAGAAACACACACCATCTTACTTGAAAAGAATTTGTTTGACTTAGGCTCCTGCTATTTCCTTGAATTTTGCAGTCCAATCACCATGATTTGAACGTGCTTCATCATTTGGATATCGCATTGTGCGAGTATCGTCAGGAAGAGCAGAATCAAAAGTATGCTTAGCCTCGCCTGCAACATCAGGTAAAGCTGCAAACCTTACATCTACATTTCCAATTATTATTTGTCCTTCTTCAGACATCAAGAAATTGATGAAAGCTTCTGCACCTTCTGCATTAGCAGAAGATTCCAATATAACTCCAGCAGTTGGACCCCACATTACTGGAAAATCTTCCAAGTGAAGAATTTCAACAGGAGCGCCGTCCATTTTTGCTTTAACTACATCGTGCAACTGTCCAACAATACCAATAGCATATTCACCGCGTACAACTTCATCAACTTGTGCGCCTGTACTTCTTTGTAGTACTGGATTAACATTTGCTTCAAGATCTGTTAGAAATTGTATTACTTTGTCAGAACCAAGCTCACCTTCGGCCAAGGTTGCCCATATTCTTGTTGAGGTTGAACCCCTTGAATAATCATGCATTGTGATCATACCATTCCATTTTGGATCAGTTAGATCAGAAAGTTGTGTTGGAAGTTCATCTTCACTTACAAGATTAGTATTGTAAGTAATGACTTGACCAAGTAGTAAAACTGAATACCAATGTCCATTTGAATCTTTCAAATCATCTGGATAGTTTGAAGCTTCAGATGGACTGAAAGCAATAGTCAAACCATCATCAACTAGTGATAAAGTTCCTGGAAAACTCAATAGAACCATGTCAGCAGATTTCTGACCTGCTTCTAATTCAGTTGTAATTCGGCTGTATACCTCAGGAGGAGAACCTCTTACATATTCGATATTAGCTTCTGGATTTTTAGCTTCAAAAGCATCGATAGCAGGTTGAAGATCTTCAGCATCAACACTGCCGTAAACTAACACATCACCTGTGGCACTTTGACCACCAAGATTTGGGCCAATTGTAAATATTCCAGCGACTAGAACAAGTACAACGACTAAACCTATTATGAGATTTCTTCTATTATCATCATTGCTCATGGAATAAAGTCTCTTGAAAAATAGTTATAATACTATTGTTAGTTTTATTATTACAGTAGATGTGTGGGATTAAGTAGAAAAAAGATCGCGTAACAAATTTAGATCAGATTGTGTTCTAGGATACGCATCCGTATCTGGAAAATGCACAATCGCTTCATGTGGTAAAAGGTTTGAAATAGAATATTTTGCAGCAATATTTTCGTTTCCAGGTATACGTACATAACTATTTCCAATCATTGCTTGACCTTCATCAGATAGCAAAAACTGAACAAGGGTAGAGGCAGCATTCTTATTTTTTGATGCCTTAGTTATTGCAATTGCATTTGATGTAGACATTACAGGAAGATCTGAAATTACTAATCTTTCAACTGGTCTACCTTCAAATTTTGCTTTAATTAAGTCATGATGTAATGCATTGATGGCTAATGGAGTTTTTGCGTCAGTAACTGAATTAGTGAGATCATCAAACAAACCAAATTTTTTAGGTTTGTTATTGGCAAGTCCATGTACAAACTTCATCCATTTCTCTTCCCCAAAAATATCTTTAATTTTGGTAAGCCAGTGAGCTCCAAAAGTTCCCAGAGTGAGATCATGTGTTGTAAGTTTATTTTTCCATTTCTCGTTTGTCAGATCAAGTGCTTCCTTCGGCAAATCATTTTCATCAATCACTTCAGGATTATACATCTGAATGGTGGGGATAGAAAGAACTGAAATCCAATAGTCATTATAGTGTTTGTATTTTGATAAAACGGATTGATCAAAATTATGTGGTGAGAGTATTCCTAAATTTTCCATTTGTAACATAGGGGCAGTTGATGCAATTAATACGTCAGCTGTGTCTTTGCCTCTTTTAGTCTCATCAATAACAGCTTTCGCCATCGGAGGAGGAGTTCCATAAACATATCTACGATTAAAATCTAGTTGGATGTTCGGGTAAATCTCTTCGAATCTTTTTTGCCATGGTGCAAATTCGTCAACTTCGACAGTTCCGTATATGGTAACAGTACCATTGATTTTACTTGACAAATTGATTCACATTTATTTTTTGAGTATAGTTTCGTAATGTATTGTGTCCAAGATTATTCGATGTAAATCGAGTTTGAACATATATCCTTCTTGCAATGATGCTTTGTCAGCGTCAGTTACGCCGTATTTTTCAATAAGGTTAATCATTATACCGCCATGAACCTGATCGGCAGTTTTATGTGCTGAAAAGAAATGGAGGGCCTTTTCAGGAATAAATGAATAGTGTTCGGTGAATGCTTTTAGCATTCGTGTCATTTTAAATGGTACAGTATATTCTGATATTGAAGCACCTACACCAAACTGGAAAGGTTTGATTCTACAAGCGTTAGTATATGCATCTACTGCGATTTTAATTGGTGCAAAAACTTCTGCGTTGATAACTTCATCTCTAGTTAGGCCTAAACCTTCACAAAAATCTAGAAACATATCAGGATGTGATTGTTCTTCATCGCTCCCCATCTCCTCTTGGAGTTTTTCTAGCCACATTCCTTTAGCATCTTTATCGTCAGGTAATTTACAAAAAACATTTGCATCTTTTGCGGGAATGCCTGCATGAAAATAGTATCGGTTCTGTGCCCATACTTTTAATTGATCCTTTGACAGTTGTCCTTCTAGGAAAAGTTGTTGCCATGGATGTTCGTTGGGATATCGTGCTTTTCCAGCAGATAATATTTCATTGAATAATGTAGATCGCGTTTCAGTATATTTAGGAACTTGCATGTATATTTTTAATTATCAATATCTATAAATTTGATAAGTAAGTATAATACTAACAATTTGTCAAGTGCTTCCAAAGAGATCAAAAGTGGAAGAAGGCCTAAAGCAAAAAAAGGAAGAGTGAGAGAGGCTATGTTAAATTTATTAGCACAACAACCTTATTCACTGACTGATCTTTCAAGAATACTAAAAGTGTCGAAACCTACAATCAGTTATCATCTTTATGAATTTTCAAACAAAGGAATCATAGAAGGTGCAGGAGTAAAAGCTGGAAAAGGCGTAATGAATAGTAAATTATATGTATTAAAAAAAGGAGTTGATTATCAAATACCATCAACAGAATCGGATCATTATTATCTAGAACAATTATCTGGAATATATGAAGATATAAAACTCGAATGGACATCAGATGAGAATATTAAAACAGAAGAAATAGCAATTAAATTTCTTTATCAATTATTTAGAATTTTAAGGCATACAACAAGAACACGACATCATGATATATTATTCAAATATGGTTTTCGAACAGGAAATGAAATAATATCTAAATCAATTAAAGGAAAAACATTATCGGAAAAATTAGAATCAATAAATAAATACATGAAAAAAACAAACTTAGCGAACTTGGAATTGACAAAGGGTCAAGAATCATATCATGCAAATTGGACATTCGAGTGTTTAGGTTGTTTCAATGCAAGGGACAATGGAGGACCAGTATGTAGTTTTACAAAGGGAGTTATTGAAGGAATACTAGCGCATTTCTTTAATAGAAAATATAGTTTAAGTGATAGACAAATTGCAGGTGCCGAATACAAAATATGTAATTATCAAGTAATAAAAACAAAAAAGAGTATGAATAAAGACTATTCAGGGCTTTGAACAACGTAATGAGAATATACAGAATCAAGAATAGTCCAAACTACATCTTCAGCAAAGAATAATGATTGAAGAATAGAAAGTTCATCTTGTTTAGAACTAGAATATTTAACAATAAGATTAATAGAAGTATTGCTATCATTTTTTGCTTGTGCCATTAATGACATAAAATATCGCAATCCATCAGGGCTTACAACATCAGAATAATGTTTGGACAGTGCATTTATTCTTTTATCAATGGCAGCTGGAAGAAATATTTGACCCAAAGAAGTGGCAACTCCATCAAGCCAATTGGAATTCTTAACAAAACTCAACAAAGAATCAACGGCCAATCGAACACCAGGCAAACATTCACTAGATAACAGAACGTCTCGTTCTATTCCTGCTGATTCGGCAAATCTTATCCATCCCTCAATTCCGCCTTCAACTTCCCCATATCCATCATGGTTTATTATTCGATTCATCCACAAACGACGTACGTCAGAAACAGGACAGTTAGAAATTATTGATGCGTCTCTTCGAGGAATATTTTTTTGATAGTAAAACCAATTTATTATCCATCCCTGTAGTTGATGTTCAGTAAGTTTTCCAGAATATAGAAGTGAATTAAATTGATGTTTGTCATGATAACGTTTTTTTCCTTCTGTTTTTACTGATTTAATGAACTTATCTTTGGTGATTTTATATGCCAATATTTGTTATTTACAGTTTTATTAATAATAAATTATGCGTTATGAATCAAGGGAATATTTTTTGATAGTAAACAGCATCAGAAGCAGCACGGTTGAAAGTTTCTGCAGATGGAAAAAATACAAATTTTTCTTCAGGTATAAGATTTTGAAGTGAATATTTCGAGTCCGTTCTATCAGATGCAGGTATCCTAATATCAGTATTACCTATCATATTTTGACATTCCGGAGATAATAGAAAATCAATGAATTTTTTTCCCAAATTAGTATTTTTAGAATATTTAACAAGCGAAACGGCAGTACTTGATAATAAAATTGGAAGATCGCTAATAATTAGACGTTCAATATTCTTTTTAGATTGTCTTTCTCGAAGGTATTCATATAGCATAACTGTTAATCCTACAGAACTATTACCATTTGAAACATCATTGATAATATCTATAAACAAGGGGAATTTTCGAGGTCTTAAGAGAGATAAATTAGAAAGCAGGTGATGCCAATCATCATCTCCAATAATGGTGCGTATACTTGATAGCCATTGACCTCCAAAAGATCCATAAGTAGGGTCATGTAAAGAAATTTTGTCCTTGAGAAATTCATGGCCAAGATCATTAATAGTTCTAGGTATTTGATTAGCGTCGAGCTCCTTTGGGTTAAAAATCTGAATTGTGGGAAGTAGAAGAACTGATGTCCAATATCCCAAATCATCCATAAAATCCACAGGAATGTTAGTTCTATTATCAGAAACATAAGGAATAAACAAATCTAGCATTTTCATTTGTGGCGAAACAGCAGATAAAACAACATCTGCACTTTTTTCATTATTATTGATTTCGTCAAGTATTCGCTTTGCCATTATTGGAGGATTTTTATAGACATATTCTCGTTCGTAATGGATGTTAATGTTGGAAGATTCATGAAAGACTTTCAACCAATTCTTTATTTCCCAAACCTCTATAGTTCCATAAATTTTCAATATTTCTTTATCATTCTTGATAAATTCAGCTGTTTTCTCCACAACAATCTATTTTACAAGCTAGAATTTGAATTTTATCTAATAATTCGACGAGTCACAAGTGCAAATATTAAAGAAATAACAGATACAAAAATGGCAATTACAAATAAAGTTTGAGTGTTCCTAAGAGACTGAAAACTACTATTATTTCCAATATTGTCAGAAATGCCAAATGCTAACAGGCTACCAGATCTAGTTCCAAACAATTGACTTCCACCTACTGGTACAAAAAGTGTCATTTCACCATAAGAATCCGCTCCAATAGAAACACCTGCAGAACCTAAAGCATGGAAAGAAATAGAAGAAATGACATTACCATTTTCAGAATCAATGTAATGAAGAGTTCCACTTCGATCCATCAGAAATAGTGTATCTCCACTTACAACCAATGCAGCGCTCTGTATACGATTAGGAATGTCTAGTTGCCATTTTAATTCCCTTTGAGAAACATCAACAGCATAAACACTTCCATTTGTTATTTGGGAAAAATC
>JAYZAG010000022.1:0-8703 GCA_036422215.1 Thermoproteota archaeon | reverse complement strand
TATTATATATTAAACAATAAATTATACTCTATTTGTTTATTAGTTATAATGATTAAGGGCATAATTCTGGATCTTGATGGCACTTTGTTAAATAATAATTCCTATTATAGAAAATTTGAAGAAATTTATCCTGGCGTTATTAGATCTTTGTTGGACGAAGATGAAAATACAATTAATGATAAAATTAATTATGTCCATAATAATTCTGTTTATGGATTTACGAAAAGTATCCGTGAAATAGGAATTAATTCTGAATTTTTTTTCATGAAGATGAGAGATGAACTTCCAATTAGAACTCTAATTCGGCCTGACCCTAAATTAAATATTATTCTTAAGGATCTCACTGAATTGAATTATTCTATTGTAATTTTAACTAATACTGGAAAATATCTTGTTTATGCAATTTTAGATTCTTTGGGAATTGATCTTTCTATATTCAAATCAATAATTACCAGTGATGACACGGGTTTGAAACCAACCTCTGAACCATATGTCTATGCTCTGTCTAAACTTGGTCTTTCAGCACATGAATCCGTTTATGTCGGTGACCGATATGATATAGAAATTAAGCCGGCTATTGATTTAGGTATAAAAACGATATTTATTACTGAAAATGATAAAAAAGATGCTGATTATACAATAAAAGATATTTATGAGATAAAAGAAATATTAAAAAATATAGAAGGTCAGTAGTGTTTTGACAATGATGAAGCAAATATCGAATACGTGGCAAAAAATTATGAAAAATAATTATTCTGCTATTAGAGGCAGGACCATAGCTTTTAGAAAGGCAAATACAATTGTTCGTATTGATCGTCCTTCTAGGTTAGATAGAGCAAAAGCTTTGGGATATAAATCTAAACAGGGAGTTGTTGTGGTTAGGATTAAGGTTTCTAGAGGTGGAATGAGAAGACAAAGACCAAAATCTGGACGAAGACCAAAACACCTTGGTGTAACAAAAATGAAAGCTAATGTTAGTACAAAACAAACTGCACAAAGAAGAGTTAAAGAAAGATATCCTAATCTTATTTTATTAAATTCATATTTCTTGTATCAAGATGGTAAACATATTTGGCATGAAGTTATTCTTATAGATCCTAGCCATCACAGTATACAAAATGACGGTGATTATAAACAATTATTTAATAAGTAGTAATGAAAATTATTTAGTATTAATAAAAGTGTGTTGTTAAATTTATGAAAAAAAAATTCAAAATGAAAATTGATAAAATTGTTGATGAGACTCATGATTCTAAATCACTAATTTTAATTCCTGTTGAATCTGAAGATGGATTATATGATTTTACTCCTGGACAATTTTTCATGTTGGAATCAAATATTTCAAGACCCGAAAATATTGTTTATGACAAAACTAGTAAAAAAATGATATCGAGTGGAAATAATGTTGATGTAGTTGAACGTAAAGCTTATTCTATTGTATCCTCTCCAACTCAAAAAGGTTTTATCGAGTTACTTGTAAAAAGCGAGTCTGGAGTATTTGCTCCATATTTTCTTGATCAAATAAAGATCGGCGATGTGTGTTATCTAGAAGGTCCACAGGGAAGATTCATGAAACCAATATTCGACAACGAACATAAATTCATTGCTTGTTGGTCTGCTGGAAGTGGAATACCCTCTTCTATCAGTCTTATGAACTATAGTATTGATAATGATCTTGATTTAAGCGTTGTAGTTTTTGATAGTAATAAAACTCAAAATGATGTAATCTATCATGAACGTATTAAGGAAACTGTTGCCAAGTCTAATAAATTCAAGGCTGTTTTTACATTAACTCGAGAAAAGCCAAACGATATACCTAAATCTAATTCTAAACACATATTCTACTCAAGTGGAAGATTCTGGTTAGATGAGGAAAATACTCTTCAGCACTACACTGACAATCGATCATTTCTAAGTAAACTTCTGGGAAAGGAAACAAATTGGAAAGATTATTTCAATACCATATGTGGCAGTTCTAGTTTCATAAATGGAAAAGCTCGTGACAATGAAGGAAAATTAGCTAAATTAGGAAATGGCGTTGAAGATCATCTTATCAATAATGACATTGATGGAAAATTAATTGATAAAGATCAATATTATTTACAGTAGTTTCAAATCTTTTGTTAGTGGATCTATGATTTTTTTTGGAGCAGGACCTATTGCTAAGCATGTAGTCGTTCCTGATTCTATTTGAGTTCTTCCTGCATCTTCAATTAATGAATTTGGCAGTTTCAATTTTTCTGCCTTCTTTTTGTATTCTAGTAACGTTTCTAGACTGCTAACTTTAACTGCAATTTTAGTTTGACCATAAGTGGACCAATTTCTGTACCATTCAGGATTTTTTCTTTGTGCTATGTTTGCTGCATTTACTGCACCATGTGAAATCTGTACTGCTAGTTTTCCTTTTCCTAATTTAAGATCTGTTCTTACTAAAATTATTTGTTTACAATCTTCCAACTATTATCAGAATTTCTTTAATACTTAGTAGTGGATAAGCTTTAACTTGTTTTGCCAAAGACAAAAATAGATTATGATGTTGTTGTAGGTGGCGCTAGTATTTCTGGACTATTGACTGCCCGTGAATTAGCAAAAAATGGCAATTCTGTATTGATTGTTGAAGAACATAAACAAGTAGGCATTCCTGAACATTGCGATGGATTAGTTAGTAAAAAAGCTCTAAATGATCTTTCTATTTCTCCTGACGATGAATTCATTCAAACTAAAATAAATGATGTTAAATTGCATTCACCATCTGAAAATGAACTTTATGTTAATTCTGAAAATCTTCAGATGATAGTTCTTAATAGATCTAAATTTGATCAACATGTAGCAAACAATGTAGTACAACTTGGATGTGAAATATATAATTCTACTACAGTACAAAATATAGAAGATCATGATGATTATTCAGTTGTAAATACATCTAATGGAAATTATACCTGTAAATTTTTCGTAGACGCGATGGGATGTAAATCACTTCTTAGGGAAAGTAAGAGTGGAGTTTTACAAGCAGGAAAATACATTGCCAAGTCTAGCATGTTTAATGATAACTCCATTGAAATTTTTTTTGACCAGTTAGTTACTCCAGGATTTTTCAAGTGGATAATTCCTATGAGTAATTCAGAAGCTAAAGTAGGGGCTGCTGGTAAAGAAATAAATCCATTTACTGTTCTTGACAAATTAATCACTGATTATGATTGCCGTGTTATTGATAAAATTGCTGCACCGATAATAATTCGTGGTCCGATTGATCGATTTGTATTTGGAAATACAGTAAAAGTTGGAGACTCTGCTGCACAAACAAAACCATCTACTGCAGGTGGTATTTATAGCGGAGGACGCGCTGGGATTATTGCTGGCCAAAATATTCACAAAGCTCTCTATTACAACGATAGAAAATATCTTTTAAATTATGAAAAAGAATGGAAAAAAATATTCGCACGTGAATTTAATATCACTAAATCTGCTAGAACATTATTTACTAAACTTGATAATAATCAAATCGATATCATATTCAAAGAATTAGGAGATTCTCCTGATCTATTTTCTGAATTAGGAAATACTGATTTTGATTTCCATTCAGTATTTATATTAAGAGCTCTTGGAGTGAAACGTGTTTTTAAAATGCTTAAAGTCTTTCTTGATTCTGAATTATATAGGTATTCCTTGAAATTCAAGTCTTGATTTTTAGAAAAATAATAAATAATACTAATTTAGATTTATTGTATTGTCAAATCAACTGAATTTACCTAATTGTGGCTCTTGCAATCATCCAATTTTACCTGGTGAAAAGGCTGTTAAATTACAATGCCCTAGCTGTGGCAATGTACAAATTTGGCGATGTGAAAAATGCAGACAATTTATTCGTGATTACACTTGTCCTGATTGTAAATTTGTCGGACCTTGAGATGTTATAAAAATGGAATTGTTAGTTGCTAGAATAAAGATTCTTCCTCAAGACGTTGCTATAAAACCTGATCAGCTTTTAAAAGACATTAGTGATGCATTACTTGAAGGCATGGCAATTAGAAACTCTACTGAAGAACCCATTGCATTTGGCCTTGTTGCTCTTATTGCAGACATTAAATTTGAGGATAAAGAAGGTTCTATGGAAGAATTAGAAAATTTACTAAATTCAATTGAGAATATTAGTCAAATTGAAGTTAAAGCTGTAAGTAAACTCTCTACAAGCGTCTAAAACTGATAACCTTTATACTCTTTAATTCATATTTTTTTTACATTGGATGACTTTGATGTAATTATTGTTGGCGCAGGTCCTGCTGGCAGCTCGGCAGCTTACAAGCTTGCAGAACAAGGACAGCAAGTTCTATTATTGGAAAGAGGGAAATCTCCTGGTTCGAAGAATGTTTACGGAGGACGTATCTATCCTTATTCTCTTTCTAAATTAATTCCTGATTATAAAACTGATGCTCCTATTGAAAGATATGTAAAAAAAGAAAATATAGTTTTTATGACTGAATCATCGAGTACCTCTATAACTTATTCATCATATTTAGATTCAGATAAAAATAGTTTTACTGCAATTCGTTCCAAATTTGATGAATGGCTTGCAAATAAAGCAGTTGATAAGGGAGCTACTTTGTTTCCAGAAATACGAGTTGACGATATAATAATTGAAAATAATAAAGTTGTAGGTATTAAAGCTGGAAGTGATGAAATACGAGCAAAAATGACCATTGTTGCTGATGGTGCAACATCATTACTATCTAAAAAAGCAGGACTTCGTAAAGATTCTCTTCCTGATCATTATTCAATTGGTGTAAAAGAGGTTATTGAATTATCTGAAGAACAAATTGACGATCATTTTTCACTTAACCCTGGTGATGGAAGCGCTGTTGTGTATGTAGGATATCCCACTCAGTATATGAGAGGAGGGGCGTTTCTATATACTAATAAAAACACAATTTCGTTGGGAATAGTAGTTAAATCTCAAGATCTAATCGAAAAAAAAGTACAAGTTGGTGATCTAATGAATAATTTCAAAAAACATAAAGAAATTGAAAAATTATTTGATACTGGAAAAACTGTTGAATATAATGCACATCTTATACCTGAAGCAGGATTCTCAATGATTCCTGAACTGTATAGGGATGGTTTAGTACTTGCCGGCGACTCGGCAGGATTTGTAATAAACAATGGCTATACTTTTCGGGGAGTTGATCTTGCTATCTCCTCAGGAATTGCTGCTGCTAAAACTTTCATTCATGCAAATACAAAATCTGATTTTTCTACCAAGTCTTTATCTGCATATACAAGTTATCTTGATGAATATAATGTTCTGATTGATCTTAAAAAATACAAAACGGGCCCTGGCTATATGAATAATCCACGTTTATATGATGATTATCCACATCTAGTTTGTGATTTGTTAGATCGCATTTATGATATTAATGGAGAACAACGTAAACTTGTTCGTGAATATGCTCAGGAATTAATTCGTGGCAGAATATCAATTTCTGGATTAATTAAAGATACTATTGGTTCTGCCAATTCTCTTTAATTTTATTTATTTTTCTAATGTATTTTTAAATTCATCAGTCAACGCTGGAACAATTTCAAACACATCTCCAATTATTCCATAATCAGCAAATTTGAAAATTGGTGCATTTGGGTCTTTATTTATTGCCACTATGATCTTTGAATTTATTATTCCTACTTGATGTTGAACAGCCCCTGATATCCCACACGCAATGTATAATTTTGGAGCAACAATTTTACCTGTTTGTCCTACTTGTTCTGAATATGGTCTCCATCCTGCATCAACTACTGCTCTTGAAGCTCCTGTTGCGGCACCCAATACTTCTGCTAGATTTTCTATTATATTGAATTTATCAGCAGATTGCAAACCTCTCCCGCCAGAGACAATTATATCTGCATCTGACACGTCAATTTTTTCTATTTCAGGTTTTTTTATTTCTATAAGCTTTATTCCGTTGTTTTCATATTGAATCTCATTCACTGTGTTTAGTTCTATAGTAGATGTTTCTTCTTTTTCAATAGGAAATGAATTTGGTTTTATTGTGATTATACATCCTGAATTCAAAATTTTATTTTTCTGGAGTATCTTACCTGTAAATATTGGACGTGTTACACTGATTTCTTGGTTATTATATTCTATTTCAACACAATCTGTTAATAATGGAATATCTAGTTTTGCTGACAATCTTGGGGCAATGTTCTTTCCAAAATCATTACCTGGGAATAAAATTATTCTTGGAGTATTTTCTTTAATTATTTCTAGTATTATTTCTTTTTTGAATTTAGAATTATATTCTTGTTCGTCTTTGTAATTGAAAATGTGTACTTTTTCAAGATGGAAATGTTCTAATTTATTATCTATCTCATTACTATCTTTCGCAAGAATTATTGTTGAATTCTTTAAATTATTTTCTTTTGATATTTTTATGGACTTGCTTATCGTCTCATAATCACAATTCTTGAATTTATTGTTTTTTATTTCTAATATTGAAAAAATTTCTACCATTTTTATCACTTATATTATTTTTGCTTCCTCCTTTAGCAGTTTAATTAATTCTGGAACGGCTTCTATTCCTTCACCTACTATTTTTGGCTTTCTGTTTGTTTCTGGATATTCTAGTTTTGATGTTGTTATTCTATCCTTTTCTACTTCTACTTTTCTATTCTCAATTGGTTTCTTCTTTGCAGCCATTAAATCTTTCAATGATGGATATCTTACTTCATTTTTTCCTTTTTCTTGCGTTATTATTATGGGTAATTTTGATTCATATATTTCTTGTATTCCTTCAATTTCTCTTTTAATTTTAATCATGTTCTCTTCAACAGTATATTCTGTACAGCATGACACTGCTTCTATCCCTAATAATTCTGATACCAATATTCCCGTTTGATGATGGTCGTTATCTACTGATTTTTTTCCAAAAAATATTAAATCATATTCATTTTCTTTTAATTCTTTAGCAAGTATTTTTGCTGTATTTAATGGATCTATGAACTTTCTATCGGATTCTAGATGTATTGCTTTATCTGCCCCTATTGCTAAAGCCTTGTTTAACATGTTCTTAATTTGTGCTTCTCCTAAGGATATGACTGTTATTTCTGTATTTTCTATTTTTTCTTTGATTCTTATAGCTTCTTCTAATGCATATTCATCATATGGGTTCATTTCTAATCTTATATTAGCACTTTCTATTTCTTTTTCGTCTTGTGATATTGATATTTTTGATGCTGTATCTGGCACTTGTTTAACACATATTGCTATTTTCAATTACTTCTTCAACTTATTTGTATTTTTTAAAGTTTAATATTATTACTTATTTTTATTATAATGAGCGTGTTTATATTTGCAAAATAGTCGAAGATTGTTTGGTACAAATGGTATTCGTGGAATACCAGGTAAAGATCTTACTATAGATTTCGTAAGCAGTATGGGTCTATCTATTGGAAATTTCTTTAATTCAGGCAATATATTGATTGGGCATGATACAAGAAGTTCTAGCCTGCCTTTGACTAAAGCCCTTTCTGCTGGAATAATGGAAAGTGGTGTTAATGTAACTAATGCAGGTCTTGTTCCAACTCCTGCTTTACAATTGTTAGTTAAAACACAAGATTATTGCGGGGGAGTGGCTATAACGGCATCTCACAATCCACCTGAATATAACGGTATCAAAGTTATCAATGGCGATGGCATTGAAATATCAAGAGAAGATGAAAGAAATCTTGAAAATATTTATTTTTCAGGTGAAAATAGACGTGCTGATTGGAATAATATTGGCATTAGTAAAATTGAGCAAAGAGGAATTGATATCTATAAAAATTCAATACTAGAAAATATTAATTCTGATGAAGTAAAATCACGTAAATTTAAAATTGTTTTAGACCCTGGAAATGGAGCTCAGAGTATTTTCGCCCCTTATATCTTTGAACAGTTAGGATGTGAAGTTATCGTTATAAATGGACATCCTGATGGTAATTTTTCTGGAAGAGGAGGTGAGCCTACTCCTACTAGTTTACTCGAATTGTCAAAAACTGTTGTTGAATATGGAGCTGATCTTGGTGTAGGTTATGATGGTGATGGTGATCGTAGCATATTTTGTGATGACAAAGGAAATGTTTTTTGGGGTGATAAGTCGGGCACTTTGATTTGTAATCACATTCTGAATAAACATGGAATTTTTCCAATAATAACTACACTTGCAACTTCTCAAATAATTGATGACATAGCTTCTAAACATAATGCTGAGGTTATTAGAACTAAAGTTGGTAGTATTGATGTCTCACATGAGATGAAGGCCCATGACTCTTATTTTGGATTTGAAGAAAATGGCGGATGTTTTTATTCTCCTCATTTAACCGCAAGAGATGGTGCTATGACAACTGCATTAATGCTAGAAACACTCTCCAAACATGATGAACCTCTTTCAACTTTAATTTCAGACTTGCCTGTTTATTATCAATCTAAGACAAAATTTCAGTGTACAGTGTCAAAGCGTAATTCTGTAATTGATATTATAAAACAAAACACGAACAAAAAATTCGATGATTCTGACGGTTTGAAAATATGGCAAGATGAAAAATCGTGGGTATTGATTAGACCTAGTGGCACTGAACCTATAATTCGATTGTTTGGTGAATCTAATACAAAAGAAAAACTTGATTCTGTTATGTCATTTTATTCTGATAAAATAACATCTGAAATAATAT
>JAYZAG010000021.1:0-8498 GCA_036422215.1 Thermoproteota archaeon | reverse complement strand
TCTACTTCCCACCATTTTATCCATGATCTATTATCTGATATTAATTCAATATTATTAATTATTCTAGTAATTGAATCACTGATACGTATGTCTTTTATAGGTTGATCTAATTTTCCATTTTTAACAATAAATGCAGCATCTCTTGGAACGGTTGAAAATGTACCATCTCTTGGATTCTGGAATCGAGTATACCAATTATTTGTAACAAATATTCCATTTGTTGTTTCTTTTATCATTTCATCTAAATTACTATCACCTTGATCTACAACAATATTCCATGGAGTTGGATCAATTATCCCTGCATTTCCCGTATTATTAACTGAATGTTTATTTGAAGTAGTATTGTTATGCAATAAATTTTTTAATATCCCATTTTTAATTATTTCAGTATTTCCTGTAGGACTTCCCTCATCATCAAAACTTCTACTATGTAATCCATTTTCAATTATCCCACAATCAGTAATTGAAAAATTTTCATTTGATACTTTTTTGTCTAATTGATTTTCTAAAAATGACATTCCTGCATCAACTGAAAATGCTGATGATGCATCCCCAATGAATTGAATTATATCTGCAGAAACTGTTGGAGTGAAAATAAGATCATAAATACCTGGCTTTCCAGGTTTGGGATTTGAAGCATCAACAGCAAAGTTAGATGCAGTAATTGCAGCTTCTTCTACATTTAGATCTTTCATCGTTGTAGAACAACTTAATCCATGACCACTTGAATTTTTATTAGAAAATGTTCTTATATTAAATAGAAAATCTGTTGACTTTTCAGAGTGCTCCACATTTGCAGATGTTTTAATGGTTCTTTCTGTTTCAGTGCAGGTTAATGAGCCAGCTGCTCTTTCAATGTCTAATTCAATTGCTTTATTTATTGCAGAATGTGTTAAATCGACCAGAAACTCTGAACTATAATTGTCTAATTTATCATAATCTGGAGCGTAAGAATTAACAATATTACTTTCAGATAACTTGACGTAATCTTTATCAACAGGATTAAGTTCACAGGATTTTATTAAATTTTGTACAAATGATTCTATTGCAGTTTTATCAAGATTAGAAATTGAACCTAAAATTCGTTTTTTATTGTGACCAATATATATTTCAATACTTGAATTTTCAAGATTCTTGGAAATGGATACATTATTATTGTAAAATCTTATCATTTTTTCTTTTTCTTGGTATGTTAATATCGAATAATCATCAATATTATTTCTCAATATTTCACTTTCAACTATTTTGATAATGTCACTATTCATTTATCGACTCACCATTTTTATATTTCGAAGTCTAACATGAGGCCCTCCTGTCCAAACAGGCGCACCTTGCATTGGATCTCCTTTACCGCATGTTGCAGAATTAAATTCTAAAGTTTTACTCCTTGCATCAATGCTTGACCAAAATTTAGGAGTAGTAAGTTCTAGAACTACATTCTTTAAATTATGTTTAAGTTCACCATTTTCAATCAAAAATGATTCCAAGCCCACATATCTCTGATTCATTCTAGTATCATCTATATTCCATTCCATGAAAGATTTCATATATACGCCATAAGAAATATCTGAAACTAGTTCAGAAAAGTCATGATCTCCAGGTTCAATAAAAGTATTAGACATTCTTATGATTGGTTCACGATCATATTGAACAGATCTTGCAGAGCCATTGTTTTTTGCACCAATTAAACTGGATGTTTCAGAATTATGAAGAAATTCATTTATAAAGCCGTTTTTTATCAATTCTTTTTTTGTAGATTTGTTTCCCTCATCATCATAATCAAAAAATCCCATTGATTCTTTGATTGTTGAATCGTCAGTAACATTTGCCTCTTCAGATCCGATCTTCATACCTATGTTAGTCTTTTTTAGATATGATTCACCTGCTTGGGCTGCTTCTCGACCAAGAATTCTATCAGCTTCACTAGGATGTCCACATGATTCATGTGCTATTAATCCAGAAATTTCTGGGCCGACTATTACATCAATTATGTTTTCTTCCAATTTATCAGTTGTTTTTATTGAATTTGTTATTTCTTTTACTCTATTTGGAACTTTATGAACTAGATCAAAATCATTTAACAGTTCAACTCCTCCGCTTTTTCCAGTTCCTGCATATCCAGGAGGAATGGTTATTGTGTCAAAACTATTACCGTATTTTGTTCCAAAAATACTATGAAATTCTATCCTTGGAACCCTACTGTGATAAATTTGATCAGTGGAATTCATAAAAATTTTTTCTTCTATAGATGATACTAAATAAAATAATCTGTTCTTAATCTCTACTTCATTGATTGTGTTTTCAATATTCGAATTTATTTCATGTAAATGGTTTAAAAAGAACTCAGTGTGAAAATTTTCATGTTTTTCTTTTTCGTTTGCATTCCATTTAATATTAAGGGGTTTCTTCCCATCATTTATTTTAATATTGTTAGGAAATAAATTAGCTTGAACAGATGCAGTTTTTATTGCATTGTCAATCAAATTTTTTATTGAAGTTTTATTCAATGAATTTGTGGCTGCAAAAGAATAAGCGCCATTTACAAGAACTCGTATACCTATTCCCAATATATCAACATCAACAGATGGTTCAGGATTGCCATTCCTCAATATTGCAATTTTATGTCGATTTCTTTGCAATCTTGCTTCAACATAATCAGTGTTATTTGACTGGGCATAATTTATCGCATATTCGACGATATCAGAATTCATTATAATTTAAAATAATAGACACATCTATAAAGTATTTATTGGAAAATAAAATGAAAATCGTACCTGACACAAGCATAATAATTAGTGGGGATTTAGAACTAGAAATAGAGAAAAATGAAATAAAAGATGCAGAAATTCTAATACCATTAGCAGTAATTGATGAATTACAATCACAAGCATCAAAACACCAAGCAAAAGGATTCATTGGTTTAGAAAATTTGAAACAAATATTAGATAAATCAAAAGATAGCAATATTTCGATCAAATACTTAGGAAATAAACCTACAATGGATGATATTAAACTTGCAAAAAGTGGAAGAATAGACGCAATTATTTTAGATGTGGCAAGAATGAATGATGCAATTCTATATACTGGAGATTATGTGCAATCAATAGTTGCGGGAATACTTGGAGTGGAAGTGAATTACATTTCTCAACAAAAAGAATATGAGAAATTAATATTTGAAAAGTTTTTCGATTTAGAAACATCGAGCATACATATTAAAGAAGATACAGTTCCAAAATCAAAAGAAGGTCATCCAGGAAACGTTCAATTAAAAAAAATAGGGGATGAAGCAATTAGTAAAGAAACCATGCAAGAAATCATTGAACAAATTGACTATACAATAAGAAGTTTAGATAACACATATTATGAAACTAACATAAAGTCATTACAAATAGTTCAGCTGAATAATTATAGAATTGCAATAGTTAAACCTCCTTTATCATCGGCATTAGAAATTACAATTGTAAAACCTATAATGAAGAAAAAATTGAGTGATTACAAAATATCAGAAAAACTATTTCAAAGAATTTCAGAACAAGCTGAAGGAATATTAATAGCAGGAAGACCAGGATCGGGAAAAACCACATTAGCAACAAGTATTGCAGAATATTATTCAGAACAGAACAAACTAGTGAAAACTCTTGAATCTCCAAAAGATCTCCAAGTTAATGATGACATAACGCAATATGGACCAATTGATAATGATTTTACGAAAACTGCAGAATTACTGTTACTAATAAGACCAGATTATACAATATTCGATGAAGTTAGAAAAACAGTTGATTTCAAAGTATTTACAGATCTCCGCTTATCAGGGGTAGGTATGATTGGAGTAATTCATGCAAATGATCCGATAAACTCTATTCAAAGATTTATTGGAAGATTGGAACTAGGTATAATTAGTAGTGTGATTGATACAGTGATATTTGTCAAAGATGGAATCATTGAAAAAACACTAGATCTTCAACTGTCAGTAAAAGTTCCAAGTGGAATGACTGATTCTGACCTTGCTAGACCTGTAATTGAGATAAAAAACTTTGAAACCGAAGAATTAGAACATGAAATTTATACATTTGGTGATGAAAACATAGTTGTTCCGGTCAAAAATATGTTAAAAGAAATTACAGAAAAAGAAATTGAAACTATGAAAAAACTAGAAAATATATTAAAAAGATATGACTCGGATCCAAAAATTGAATTTATAGGGCGAAATAAAGTAAGTGTAGAATTAGAAAAAGATGCAATTCCTAAAGTTATTGGAAGAGGCGGACAGAAAATAAATGAATTAGAGGCAGAATTAGGAGTTCATATTGATGTAAATTCAAAAATTTCTTCATTAGGAAAAGAAATAAAATTCAAACTTAACGAAAAGGGGAATTCCATAGATCTAACTTTTCGAAATGGTGTAAAAGGAAAAAATGTTAATGTGTATGTTGAAAATGAATATATTTTCTCTGCTATTGTAGGCAAAAAGAATAATATAAAACTAAGTAAATCGTCCGATATGGGAAAATCAGTTTTATCAGGAATTTTAACAAACAAAGAAATTAAAGCTGTAATAACTGACTAAACCTTCTATTGAGGTTCAATTGTAGATGGAGGTTTACTTGTTATTGAAAAATTAACTAAAGTTACACTTTTAATTTCATTAGTAATTCTTCTACTAATTACGTCAAGAATATCATATGGAACTTTAACCCAATCAGCAGTCATGGCATCAACGGAATCTATGATTTTAATGGTTACAATATAGCCTAATGATCTCTGATCGCCTTGAACACCAACAACTTTATCATCGCCTATAAAAGCAAATGCTTGCCATACGTCATCATATAAACCAGCTTTAATTAATTCATCTTCAACAATGTAACTTGCATCCCTGCAAATCTCAAGTTTTTCTTTATTAACTACTCCAATAATTCTAACGGCTAATCCAGGTCCAGGAAATGGGTGTCTTTTTAATATTGAATTTGGTAAACCAAGAAGTTTTCCAATAATTCTTACTTCATCTTTATACAAATCCCTTAAAGGTTCAATTAGTTCAAACCCTAATTTTTCTGGTAGACCTCCCACATTATGATGTGTTTTTATCGTTACTGCAGGTCCTGTAGATTTTGCACTTTCTATAATATCAGGATATAACGTTCCTTGTGCAAGAAACTTATATGGTCCTTTTTTATTACTAACTTCAGTAAAAACATCAATGAATTTATTTCCAATTATTATTCGTTTTTGCTCAGGATCTTCTATTCCATCAATTGCGTTCAAAAATTCATCTTCAGAATGTTCAAGATGAATATTTACATTGATGTCTTTAAATACATTGATTACATCATCACTCTCATTTTTTCTTAACAATCCATGATCCACTAGAACGCATTGAAGATTTTTTCCTATTGCTTTATTTAATAGTGCAGAAACAACAGAAGAATCAACTCCTCCACTTAGACCACATATTACTTTTTCATTACCAATAGTACTTTTTAGATTCTCTATAGAATTTTCAATGAATGATTCCATTTTCCAATTCGATTTACATTCACATATATCATATACAAAATTTTTCAGAATTTGTTTGCCTTCTATTGTATGATGAACTTCTGGATGAAACTGTATTCCAAATACATTCTTAGAATTTTGTATTGCTGCAAATTCAGAATTATTTGTTTTCCCAATTATTTCAAAATCTTTAGGTAAATCAGTTGGAGCATCGCCATGACTCATCCAAACAGAAGTTGGAGTTTTAATGTCTTTAAATAATGAATCTCTATTGGTAATTTCTAAAAGCGCTTTACCGTATTCTTTGTTGTCTACATTAGTAACTTTGCCACCATGAAGATGGGTAATTACTTGTAAACCATAACATATTCCTAATATAGGAATGTTAAGATTGAAAATCTCAGGATCGGGAACAGGAGAATTAGAGTCATAAATGCTATTTGGACCACCTGATAATATTAATCCTTTAGGATTTTTTGCCATAATTTCTGAAGTAGTAGAATCAAAAGGAATTAGTTCAGAATATACTGATAATTCTCTAATTCTTCTTGAAATTAAATGAGCGTATTGAGCTCCAAAATCAAGAACAAGAATTCTTTCCATATTATTCAATTTTTCTCTTGATTTTCAATCATTTTAGAGAATGCCCAAGTAATAGTTTTCAGAATTTCATCTAAAGTGTTTTTTGTTTTGTAATTATATATTGTAATTTTTTCTATGATTTCATTATTCTCGGAAATATCATAACTAAATTCTTTTTCAGAATCATTTTTCTTGAACTCATCTAAAATTCTATTTATAAAAAATGATTTAAATGGAGGAGTATTAACGTTCATTTTTGAATCACTAACAGGAACAATTGATATTTCATTTGGAAGTAAATATGCATTTGCAATTAATTCGTTATTTCCAGATCGAATTTGACGTAGCTCGTCAGATTTTTCATTATTTGTCGTTGGTGTTTTTTTATTGTCTTCAGAAGGAAGATTGCTTTTAGAAGTACTTTCGAATGTAGTGGCATCTTGAAAACTTTGTTTACGTAAAACTTCATCAACTAAAGTTAAATTATGTTTAAAATTGTCCAATTCAATTTCCAGCTCACTAATTTTACCTTCAAGCCATTGCTTTATCTCAGCATTTCTCCTAATTTGGTCTTCTTTATTACTCAACAATAAAACTAAACTAATTGTATTTTTTATTTTTATCTAATTCTCTAATTATTAGATAGAATTTCATGTGTTTTTTTGATAATTTCACGTGACATTTCCTTCGTGCCTGAATTACCGCCTAGATCATAGGTAACAAAATTGCCATCGGCAATTGTCTGTCTAGTACCTTCGAAAATAGCGGAAGAAATTCGTTTTTCTCCAATATACTCCAATAACCATGCAGCAGAAAGAATTGTAGCAGTAGGATTGACCTTATCAAGATCTGCATATTTAGGAGCACTTCCATGTGCGGGTTCAAACATAGCGTAATTATCTCCAAAATTAGCTGAATAAATACAACCTATGCTTCCAATAAGACCTGCAGCTTCTTCAGATAAAATATCCATAAACAAATTCGTACTCAATAATACATTCTGATTAAAACGTTCAGGATTTTTTAAAAGCTGTTGGGCCATATTGTCAACAAAATAATCTTCAAATTCTATTCCAGAGTATTTGTCAGATGTTGATTTTACAGATTTTAGAAAAAGATCATCGGTTTCTCTTAAAATGTTTGCTTTATGAATTGCAATTACTTTATTCCAATTTCTATTATCAGCTAACTGAAATGCAAAATTTGCAACTCGATCGCATGAAGTTTTTGTGATTTTTCTTATGGATATTGCTGTTTCGTCATTTATTGTAAAACCTATTCCTGAATACATACCTTCAGTTGCTTCCCTTACACAAATAAAATCAATATCCTTATATTCAGAATTTTTTACAAAAGATTTTATTGGTCTAACATTTGCATATAATTGATATTTTTGTCTTATAGTAACAGCTACACTACGAGGAGAATTTGGTGTAGTTGGAGTTACAGTTGGTCCTTTCAAGCAGAAATCACTTTCATCAAGAATATTGATAGTTTCTTCAGGAATCAAACTATCACCATGATTATTAGACCACCAATTATATCCTGCTTCACAAAAAATTAATTCAACTGAATTTGGAATAAATTCATTGAGTAAATCTGAAGTGACTTTTATTAATTCAGGTCCGGTGCCATCTCCTTTGATAAGTGCTATTTTCTTTGTCATACATATAAAATTGCTAAACAAATACATAAAAATTTTTTCTAATATGATCGTCCATCAGGCAGGATATTAGTGACTCTTACTGGAGAATATGAAATAATATACTCATTATTCTCCTTTTGAATTAATATGTGCTTTAACCAATGTGTGTCATTTCTGGATGCAAAATCTTCTCTGAAATGTGCTCCTCGACTTTCAGTTCTATTAAGTGCAGAAATTAATACAACTTCGGATAAATCAAGCATAAAAAATAATTCGAATAATTCAGAAATCTCAATTGAAGTGATATGTTCATTATTTAATATAAAACCATTCAAATCAACTTTATTCTTTATGTTTCTAATTTCTTGTAATCCATGTTGTAACGAACTATCATTGCGTATTATTCCTGCATGTAAATTCATAATTTTTCTCATTTGATTTCTTACATCTCGCATTTTAAGTAATTGATCAGAATTTTTAATTGACGGTTTATGGAAATATTTATTCAAATCTGTTAAAATTTCATCTCTATAATGGTCTACATTTTTTAGAGTGGAATTAATTGCATTTTTGGCATAAAATGCTGCATTCTGACCTGCAATTTTACCAAACACTATACATTCTAGTAAAGAATTTCCTCCTAATCTATTAGCGCCATGTACACTTACACAAGCACATTCTCCTGCAGCAAACAATCCGTCAATATTAGTTTCAGCCGAATTATTAATTGAAACACCGCCCATGAAATAATGTTGTGCAGGAATTATTTTCAATG
>JAYZAG010000020.1:0-2662 GCA_036422215.1 Thermoproteota archaeon | reverse complement strand
TTATTGTGTACTTAATTTAAAATATTTGGATATTAATTTGTGGTGAATATAAAAAATGAAAAATGAATTTTTAATTTCAACCGTGGTAGAAAATAAACCAGGTGTTCTTTACAGAGCCGCAAACGTATTCAGACAAAGAGGATATAATATCAGAAGTATATCAGTAGGAGAACTAAGCGATAGTTCTATGTCAAGAATGACATTTACAGTAGATGCAGAAAAATCAGAAATTAATCAATTAGTAAGTGTTATGAATAAACAAACTGATGTTGTAGAAGCAAAAGTCCTTGATACAAATAGAATAATAAAAAAAGAACTAGCGTTAATCAAAATATATGTTAACGATCCAAAGTTTATTCCAAAAATTAGAGATATTGCAAATATAGGAACAATTATTGATGAATCAATGAAATCTATAGTCGTTGAAATTACAGGAACATCGGAAAAGATAGTTGATTTTATCAATAATGTGAGTAAATATGGAAAAGTAGAAATAGCTAGAACAGGATTAACCGCAATTGAAAGAGGAGAACAATGATTTTGTCAAAATCTGAGATTATTAAAATATTTGACACTACTCTTCGAGATGGAGAACAAACTCCCGGAATTAGTCTTACGCCAGAAGAAAAAATACAAATCGCAATTCAATTAGATAAACTAGGAGTAGATACTATTGAAGCAGGCTTTCCAATAACTTCAAAAGGAGAAGCAGAAGCTGTTAAAAATATAGCAGAATTAGGATTAAAGAGTGAAATATGTGGTTTAGCAAGAGCAGAACCAAGAGATATTGAAACAGCATTAAATTGCAATGTAGATTTAGTACACGTATTTATAGCTACATCAGATATCCACATGAAACATAAATTAAAAATGGATAGAAAACAAGTCATAAAAACCGCGAGAGATATGGTAAAAATTGTCAAGGACAGAGGCGTACCAGTGGAATTTTCTGCCGAAGATGCTTGTAGATCAGATCCAGAATTTTTAATTAAGGTTTTTCAAGAAGTCAGTGATGTTGGAGTAGATAGGATAGACATAGCAGATACAGTGGGAATAATGAACCCAACAACAATGTATGATCTAGTATCTAAGGTTAAACAAGTTATTAAAAGACCAATAAGCATGCACTGTCATAATGATTTTGGACTAGCAACAGCAAATTCATTATCAGGTATGCTTGCAGGAGCTGAAAGAATACATGTTGCAATTAATGGGTTAGGAGAAAGAGCTGGAAATGCTTCATTGGAAGAAGTCGTAATGGCAAGTCAGAATTTATATCAGAAAAAAACTAATGTAAATACAAAATTAATTTATGAAACATCGAAATTAGTAACTAGATTAACAGGGATAAGTCCACAACCAAATAAAGCAATCATAGGAGATAATGCATTTGGACATGAATCAGGAATTCATGTTCATGGGATTATAAACATGCCAATTACATATGAACCATTAGAACCTGAAACAGTTGGAAGAAAGAGATGGATACAAGCAGGTAAACATGCAGGAACACATGGTATTAAAGCACAATTAGAAGAATTAGGATATGACGCATCAGAACAACAAGTTAAAGAAATATTAGTTCGTGTGAAAGATTTAGGCGATAAAGGAAAGAAACTTACCGATGTAGATTTAGATTCAATTGCAAGAGCGATATTAGGAAAAGTATCTGAAGAAATGATTATAGAACTCATCGACATATCGGTAATGACAGGAATTAAATCAACCCCGACTGCTTCAGTTAAAGTTGTGATGGAAGATGAGACTTTTGTGGCTTCTGAAACAGGAGTAGGACCTGTAGATGCAGCAATTAAAGCAATTCAGAAAATTAGTGATAAAGTAGCCCATATTAGATTAAAAGACTTCAAAATAGATGCAATAACTGGAGGAACGGATGCATTGGGAGAAGTTGTGATTAAAGTCGAAGATGACGAAGGTAACGTTGCCACTGCTCGTTCGTCTGACGGAGATATTGTTGTAGCAAGTGCAGAAGCAATGATTGATGGAATAAATAAGATTCTTACAAAAAAGAAGATTGCTGCGCCAAAAGAACAATTAGCAAATCCATAGTAGGAAAGGAATCAACATATAATGACAATGACGAAGAAAATCATAGCAACAGATGCAGGTTTAGAAAATAATGACCGAAACATTATTTGAGAAAATATGGAACTCCCATGTTGTAGTTGAACGAGAAAACGAACCTTCTTTGATTTACATTGATCGTCATCTTGTTCATGAGGTAACTTCACCGCAAGCATTCGATGGACTAAGACTTAACAATAGACAGGTTAGACGTCCTGATCTTACAATAGCTACAGTTGATCACAATGTACCAACCACTGATAGAAGCTTGCCAATGATTGATGAAACTTCATCCACACAAATTAAAACATTAGAAAAAAATTGTAAAGATTTTGGAATAAAGCTATTTGGAATGAATGATCCTAATCAGGGAATTGTGCATGTCATAGGACCTCAATTAGGAATTACATTACCTGGAAGTACGATTGTATGCGGTGATAGTCATACTTCTACTCAAGGTGCTTTTGGTGCTTTTGCTTTTGGTATTGGAACAAGTGAAGTTGAGCATACACTTGCAACTCAAACATTATGGCTTGAAAAACCAAAAACCTTTGAAATTCTCGCTACTGGTAAAAGA
>JAYZAG010000019.1:0-8946 GCA_036422215.1 Thermoproteota archaeon | reverse complement strand
ACTCTAATGTATTGAAATCAGGGATTCATATAGATGCTAAAGTTGGATCTTCTGGCTCTGGAAATAAGCCAACATCTGCAACTCATCATTCTACACGTTATGGTGTTGTTAGACCTTACAAACCTGTAGGACATCGTCATATTGCAGAAATTGTTCAAGAGCTTAATTTGATTAGTAATGACGAAATGAAATTTTCAATGTCTACTCATGGTGTTAACATTGTTAGAGGTATTCTATGTACTATCAATGCTAAATTGAAAACTGAGATTTCTGCAAATGATGTATGGAAAATGTATAAATCGTTTTACGAAAATGAACCTTTTATAAGATTCATAAGAGATCGCAAGGGAAACTATAGATATCCTGATCCAAAAATTCTTATTGGTTCAAACTTCTGTGATATTGGATTTGAAATTGACAGTGATAATAATGAACTTATTATTCTGTCAGCTACTGATAATCTAGTTAAAGGAGCGTCTGGCCTTGCAGTTCAAAATATGAATATAATGAACAACTTTAAAGAACAAACAGGCCTTTGGACCCCTGGATTATATCCGGTGTAAATACTAATGACTACTCTTCTTAAAGTTGGTGGGAGTATATTGAATGATGGACTCTCTGAAGAAATTGTAAACGATTTGAAGAATTTATCCAATAAAGAAAATTTTGTCATTGTTCATGGAGGAGGTAAGGAGGTAACTTCCATTGCAGAAAAATTAGGAAAAAAACAACAATTCATAGTTTCTCCTAAAGGTATTAGAAGTCGCTATACTGATCTGGAGACTGCTGAAATTTTTACTATGGTTATGGTTGGCAAACTAAACAAAAACATTGTTTTGAAACTCAATAAGGCCGGTATCAAGGCAGTCGGTCTTTGTGGTCTTGATGGACTTTTACTTCGCGCTCAGAGAAAACACAAACTTGTAATAATTGATGAAAAAACTAACAGAAAACGTGCAATTGAAGGTGGATATACAGGCAAGATTCACTCAATTAATGAATCATTGCTTACTGATCTAATTTCTTCTGGGTATGTTCCAGTTATCTCTCCTGTCGCAACGGGCGAAAATTTTGAACAATTGAATATTGATGCTGATAGAACTGCATCTTTTATTGGTTCTAAACTTAAAGCTGATAGAATTATATATTTAACAGATGTTGATGGAATAGAGCACAATGGCGGATTGATACAGACTATAAATCTGAATACAGCTCGAGAATTATTACCTAAAATGGGATATGGGATGGAAAAAAAGTTACTATCTTCTTTAGAAGCCTTGGACTCTAATGTTAAAGAAATCATTATTGCTTCTGGTCTTAAAAATACTCCAATTTCTGAAGCTTTTGAACATAAAAATTGTACTGTGATCCTAAATGAATAAAGACAAAATAATAGAAACTGAAGACAGATATTATCCATCTGTTTATCAAAAATTTCCAATTGTCATAACCCATGGTGATGGTATATACGTTTTTGATAATGATAATAAAAAATATATTGACTGTATGTCTGCCTACGGAGTAGCAATTCTAGGCCATAGCAATAAAAATATAATTGATGCTTTAGTACAACAATCACAAAAAATCATTAGTTGTCATGGTTCATTATATTCTGATATTCGTTCTGAGGCGTTAGAATCTTTTATTAATATATGTCCTAAGTCTTTGAATAAGGTTTTTCTTTCTAATAGCGGAGCTGAATCAATTGAAGCGGCATTAAAATTAGCAATTAAACATACGGGTAGAAATCAGATTATTTCAATGAAAGGTTCTTATCATGGTAAAACTCTTGGGACGCTGTCTGTAACTTGGAATCCTAAATATAGGAAAAATTATAATTCTTTATTGGATACTAAATTTGTTTCATTTAATAATTCTGATGAATTACTTAGTACCATTACAAAAGAAACGGGCGCAATTATAATTGAACCAATTCAAGGAGAAAATGGTGTTTACCAAGCACAAACTGAGTTTATGAAACAAATTAGAGAAGTATGTTATGAAAAAAATATTTTATTGATAGTTGATGAGGTTCAAACAGGTTTGGGCCGAACTGGCAAGATGTGGGCCCATCAACATTATGACATTGAACCTGATATATTATGTTCTGGCAAAGGCTTAGCTTCTGGGCTTCCTGTGGGTGCTACTGTAGCTTCTGAAGAGATCTTTAATTCTTTTCAAAAAGGAGATCATACTACAACTTATGGTGCTAATCCATTTGTTTGTGCTTCTATTAAATCCACAATTGATTATTTGGTTCAGAATAATATTCCTCAGAGAAATAACGAACTTGGTTCTATACTTCTTTCTGAACTTTCTGTATTACGCTCAAAATATGACATTATTAGAGAAATTCGAGGTTTGGGACTTATGACTGGTGTTGAGTTTAGGTTTGATATCAAAAATCTGTTAAATCAGTTGTTACAAAATGGATTACTTACATTATATTCAGGACGCAATATATTGAGGCTATTACCTCCTTTCATAATTACTGAAGAACAAATTCATGATGTTGTTATGATTATCGAAAATACTATCAATCAAATTAATAAAAATACAGGAAGTAATTGAAGGTGAAATGTTGGATTCTATAGATGAAAAAATTATTTCAATTCTAATGAATGATTCACGTAAGACTTTTACTGAAATTGGTAAAGAGATCAATTTAGCTGAAGGATCTGTACGTGAAAGAGTTAAAAATTTGACTAAAAATGATTATATTAAAAAATTCACAATTGAAACTGCTTGGACGGGTTTTGGTATATGTCTTTTAAATATTGAAGTTGGTTCTCAATTTAACGATTTATCTAATTCTATTTCTGAACAACTATCTAAAAATAATATAAATTCGAAAATTTTTACTCTAAGTGGGGAGTATGATTTATTGGTTTTTATTCTATCTGATAATGTAAAAAAAATTAAACAGGCTCTTGACTTGATTAGAAAAGTTGACGGAATTGAAGAAACAAATACTTCTATAATTCTATCTGATGAATTAGACAATAGGTGATCAGTATGAAAGAAATGTATGTTAACTTTTTATTGCACGCATTAAAGATATATTCTCCATCTAAAAATGAAAATGAATTTTCAGATTTTCTAATTAATTACATGGAAACTAATCTGGGTTTTAAAAAAATTCAAAAAGATTCTGTCGGAAATGTAATAACTGATATTGGAAATGGTGATCCTGTTGTTCTTCTATGCGGACATATGGATACTGTTCCTGGTGTTCAAAAGGTAGAAGAGAAAGACAATCTTATTTTTGGCAGAGGCGCAGTTGACGCAAAATCATCATTAATTTCAATGATAATTGCAGCATCCTATTTCAATGAAATTAAATTCAATGGGACAATTCGTTTGATTGGTGTTGTTGATGAAGAAGGTACTGGATTAGGAATTCGAAATTTGGTTGCTGATGGAATAAAAGCAGATTATGCTATATTTGGCGAACCAAGTGGATATGATAAAATTACTATAGGCTATAAAGGTAGAATGTCATTCACAATTTCATGTAAAACAAAACCTGTTCATGCTAGCGCACCTTGGATGTCTGATAATTCTATTGAAAAACTTGTTGAAATATGGAATGAAATCAAGGTTTTTGTTGAAAATACTTATTCTGGAAAAAGTTATTATGATAAAGTTACAGTGTGTTTGACTAGAATAAAAGGTGGCGATGCTGACAATGTTATGCCTGGTAATAGCCAACTTACCATTGATCTCAGATATCCTATGAAGCACAGCGAAGAGGACATATATGATAAAATTACTCAAATTGTCGATTCTTATTCTAAAAAGAATAAGGATTTTGAAATTATTATTGATTTAATGGATGAAACTCCTGCCTTTGAGACTTCCAAGTCTTCTGAAGTGTCTAGATCAATTGGACGATCTATAATCAAAGAATTGAACATAAAACCTAAATATCTAAATAAAACTGGAACTGGTGATATGAACGTATTAGGTAATGCTCTAAAAATACCTGTTGTTACTTATGGACCAGGAAATGCTCATCTATCTCACACTGATAAAGAATTCATTGAAAAATCTGAATTTTTACAGTCAATTAATATATATAGAACCGCTCTTAAACAAATATTTAATTCAATATAATTAATTAGAAATTAATAAATTAAAAACATATTAAAACCAATATTTTTATTCTTAACATAGAAGAAGACAAATGCCGAAATACAAATCCACTACTGAAATAATGAAAATCATTGGAAACAAGTCTCAAGTTCGTAACTTTGGCATTATTGCACATGTTGATCATGGTAAAACTACTATGAGTGATAGTCTTCTTGCAGGCTGTGGAATGCTTAGTAAAACAGTTGCAGGCCAAGCTCTTGCAATGGATTCTATGGAAATGGAACAAAAGCGAGGAATAACAATCAACTCTGCAAATATTACTCTGTTCTATGAACAAGAGGGAACATCTTATGTAATGAATATGATTGACACTCCTGGACATGTTGATTTTACTGGAAAGGTAACAAGGAGTCTTAGAGCAATTGATGGGGCTGTTGTTGTTGCTGATGCAGTTGAAGGAGTTATGACTCAAACTGAAACTGTAACTCGTCAATCACTTGAAGAAAGAGTCCGTCCTGTTTTATATATCAATAAAATAGATCGACTTGTTAAAGAACTCAGATTAACACCAGAAAAAATGCAAGAATGGTTAGCTAATGTAATAACTGATTTTAATCGTCTTATAGACATATATGCTGAACCAGAATATCGTGAAAAGTGGAAAGTTAGCATTCAGGATAATACTGTCTCTTTTGGTTCTGCAAAAGATCGTTGGGGTTTTAATGCAACTGTCGCTCAAAAAACAGGAGTAAATTTCAAAACAATTTATGATGCTTATAATGAAAACAGATCCGAAGAACTTAGTGAACAAATTCCGCTTCATAATGCAATATTAAGTATGGTAGTTCAACATCATCCTTCTCCTGATGTAGCACAGAAATATAGAATTCCTAAAATTTGGCCTGGTGATCTAGATAGCGATGTTGGTAAAGCCTTACTTTCTTGTGATGATAATGGTCCCACTGTTATGATGTTGACTAATATCAATGTTGATCCTCAAGCAGGTGTAATTGCAACTGGCCGTTTATTTTCAGGTACTGTAAATGATGGTGATACTGTAAATCTACTTGGAGTAAAAAGAGATGAAAGAGTTCAATCAGTCAACATGTATATGGGTGTACATAGAGAAATTGTTGGAAAATTTACTGCAGGAAATATTCCTGCATTATTAGGACTTGAACATGCACGAGCAGGTGAAACATTAACATCCGTAAAAGATATAGCTCAATTTGAATCTATTAAGTACGTTTCTGAACCAGTTATTAGTGTTGCTGTTGAAGCGAAACATCCTAAAGATCTACCAAAATTAGTTGAGGCTTTACGAAGATTAACTATTGAGGATCCTAATCTTGTTACTCGGATCAATGAAGAATCTGGTGAAATGATTATGGCAGGTATGGGTGTCTTACATCTTGATGTAAATACCACTCTGATTAAAGATCAAGGCATAGAAATCATCACTTCTGAACCATTAATTAATTTTCGTGAAACAATAAGTGCTAATACTGAAGCTATAATGGCCAAATCTCCAAATAGACATAATAAAATTTTCATCAAAGTTGAACCTATATCTCCTGAGGTTATTGAAATATTTCAGAAAGGTATTGTTAATGAAAATACTGATAAAAAAAAGGCTGCACAAATTCTTCGTGATAATGGATGGAGTCCTGATGAGGCTAAACGTGTTGTTGCTATTGATGATCGTGGTAATGCAATGGTTGATGCAACTAAAGGTGTTCAATTTTTACAAGAATCTTTAGATTCAATTCGTGCTGGTTTTAATGATGTTATGGCAAATGGACCTTTGTCTTATGAATATTGTCGAGGAATCAAAGTAGTTCTCACTCATTATGTACCTCATGAAGATCCTGCACATAGAAGCTATGCACAACTTATGCCTGCTTCCAGAAAAGCAATATTGGGTTCTATGCTTTCCGCAACCCCAACATTACTTGAACCAATGCTTGGAATGGAGGTTAAATGTCCGACAGATATGATTGGAGCAGTTGGTGGAGTTATAGCATCAAAACGAGGTAAAATGAATAAAGTTGATCAGAAAGAAATCTTTGCAGTTATTTCTGCTGACATTCCTGCATCTGAAACTTTTGATATATCTGAATCAATGAGGGGCGCAACTGCAGGAAAAGCAATTTGGAGTACACATTTCAAAGCATGGAGTGTAGTGCCTAATTCTCTTTTACCTGGAATTATTAAAGATCTTCGTAAACGAAAAGGTTTAAGTGAAAATCATCCAACAGCAGAAGAATTTATTGATAAAGAATAGTTATTTTTTCAATTATTAGAACTAAAGAATTAATTTTTGTTTTCTATAACTTTTTCATTTGTGTTTGTATTTTTATTAACTATTTTTTCAAATATTTCTAGTGCATGATTTTCAGTATCTGCCCCTGTTATTATTGCTATACCGTTATTTATTAGACTAATACTTATTTTTTGATCAATTTGAAAAGTAATTCCTAATTTTCCTTCTTTTCTGATTTTATACCCTTCTATTTCTATTATATTTTTTATATTTCCAGATAATATATTTAGATCTTTCTTTGGAGTTATTATGTGAACTGATTTTCCACTTTCTCTACTACAAATATTTTCTATAAACTTCCAATTTACATATGTTTTATTGCTGGTATTTTTTCCACATATTTCACATGAGTCTTGTTTTATTATTTTTATTTTATCAAAACTTAGAGTTGAAATATCTGAAAAAAATATTTTTCCTTGCAGCAACGGTTTCTTTTCTGTTATTAATCTTATACTCTCAGCAACTTGAATTGTTGATATTATATTCAGAATTGAAGGATGAACTCCTTGGATACTGCATTTTGGCATGTTTTCATCCTTTAGATTAGGTTGAAAACATTCTAAACATGGTGTCTCATTTGGTACAATTGTTGTAACTGAACCTGTTGTTTCTATTGCAGATCCAAAAATATAAGGAATTTTCAGTTTAACACATGCACTATTCAATGCATATCTTGCACTTATTGAATCTAATCCATCTAGCACCACATCTGATCCTTCTATGATTTTTGTTGCTGTGTAGTCATTTATTGAATTAACTATTGGAATTACTTCTACATTTGGATTTAAAATTTTTAATTTATCTGCTGCAACTTCCGCCTTTGGCAATCCTATATCTTCTGGTCCATATAGTATTTGTCTATGTAGATTTGAAATTTCTACAACATCCCTATCAACTATTCTTAGTTTTCCTATTCCCATTGCTACTAATTGTTGAGCTATTGGAGTCCCTAATCCTCCTGTTCCTATGATAGTAACTGTTGCATTTTTTATTTTTTCTTGTCCATCGAATCCAATTTCACTCAGAACTATTTGTCTAGAATATTGTTCTATTTCGTTTTCTTTTAATGACATAATTATCCACCACTTACGGCAGGAAGAAGAAGTATTTCATCTCCATCTGATAACACTGTATCTAGATTGTTCAAGAATTGTATATTTTTTCCATTAACGTAAAAATTTATTACAGCTCTTGGTTTTCCATCTTCTTCTAATAATTTCTGTTTGAATTTTTCACCATATTTTTTTGATAATATTTCTATTGCATTAGCTATTGTATCTGCTTCCAGTTCTATTTCATTTTGTCCATTAGTTAATGAATTCATTACTGAAGGTATTGTTATTTTTATTTTCGACATATTCATCCCTTGATTATTTTTTGTACAATTTCTAATTTTGGTTCTATTATTTTTTGAGCTATATTATAATCCTCAAATATTTCTGGCGTTTTTAAGCCATTTCCAGTAATGTAACACACTATTTTTTCGTCTTTGTCAACTCGTCCGTTTTCCACTAATTTCCGTAGTACTGCTAATGAAACTATGCCTCCTGGCTCTGCAAATATTCCTTCTGTTGAAGATAACAACTTTATACTATCTACAATCTCTTCATTTGACACTTTTTCTCCATATCCTCCTGAATCTTTAACGGTTTTTATTGCTGAAATTCCATCTCCTGGCTCTCCTATTGCTAAACTTTTAGCTATTGTATTGGGTTTTTCTATTGGTGATATGTTATCTTTGTTTTGTATTATTGCGTCTACTACTGGAGAGCAACCAATAGGCTGTGCTGATGTAATTTTAATTTTATCCGTTTTTGTTAAATTTAATTTATGGAATTCTTTGAAACCTTTTTGTATTGCACATAACAACGCTCCACTTCCTGTTGGAACTATTACATGATCTGGAGTTTCCCAATTTAATTGTTCACATATTTCATATGCTAAAGTTTTTGAACCTTCTACATAATATGGTCTTATATTCACATTCACTATTCCTATGTTGTATTTTTCTCCTGCTTGAGTTGCAAGCTTATTTGCATCATCATACGTTCCATTTATTGGTATTATTTCAGCTCCACATGTTGTAGCCTGAATAACTTTTCCTGGTTCTATATCATATGGAATAAAAATATAACAGGGTAATCCTGCTTTTGCTGCATGAGCTGCTGTAGATGCAGCCAAGTTACCTGTCGATGGAGCTCCTACTGCCTTTAATCCTAATTCAATTGATTTTGAAACTGCAACACTCGATGGCCTATCTTTAAATGAAAATGTTGGATTCGTCGTATCATTTTTTATGTATAGATTATTTAATCCTAATTTCTTTCCTAAACGTGTAGCTTTTTGTAACGGTGTAAAACCTGCTCCTATGTCTATTATATTGTTTTTGTCATTTATTGGCAATAACTCAAAATATTTCCATATATTTTTTTCTCTATTTTCAAATATGTTCTTACTCACGTTTAATTTATCATAATTATATTCTACTTCAAGTGGCCCAAAACAATTTTCACAAATGTATCTAAATT
>JAYZAG010000018.1:0-29829 GCA_036422215.1 Thermoproteota archaeon | reverse complement strand
TAATTCAAAAGACATATCAGAAGTAGAATACAAAAAATGGAAAAATATAGATTTATTGATAGTGATTGGAGGAGATGGAACAATAATAAAATCTGCCAGAATATTGAAACAAAACATACCAATATTAGGAATAAAAGCGGGAAACAAGGGAATTTTAACAGAAATAGAACCTTCAGAATTACCCGATAGTATAAAAAAAATTAAATTAAAAAAACACCACATAGAAAAAATTCCAAAATTGAAAATAGATTTTGGAAAAAATAAAACGGAATGTGCAGTAAACGAAATCTACATAGAAAAATTCAATACAACAAGAACTCCCATATTCAATGTTAAAACAAATAATGATAGTATGGATATGAAAATGGATGGTGTGGTAATATCAACACCAATAGGATCAACAGGATATTCATTGTCATTTGGGTCATCCATATTAGCTTCATCAATTGATGCATTATTACTAACACCCATAGCATCAATTTCACGCATTCCATCAATCATAATTCCTTGGGAAAAAATTACGATAACAGTACCACATAAAACATCAATAACAATAGATGGTCAAATGATGAATAAAGTTCCAGCAAAACAAAAAATAACTATAACAAAAGACATGAATGCGACAGCATTTGTTAGATTTACAAAATCTAACTTCAGACGAATGAAAAAGATGGGATATAATGATAATTCTTGATACAACAGCATTTTATGCAGGAATACCATTTCAATCATCAGAACAATTCGTGACTACAGATTTAGTATATCAAGAAGTATATAGAATACCAACATTAAACAAGAAAATTGAGCCATTGATAGATACTAAAAGAATAATAATTACAAATCCAGAAAAAGAATATTTTACAAGAACTAAACAGAATGCAATGAAAACTGAAGGAATGAAAACACCATCCAATGCGGATTTATCTATAATTGCTCTTGCATTACAACAAAAGGAAAAAGGAAAAGATGTTATTATAATAACTGATGATTATGCGGTACAAAACATAGCAGCAAATATGAATATAGATATAAAAACTGCAATGTACAGAGAAATAAAAGATTCAGGTAGATGGTTAGTATACTGTCCAGGATGTGGAAATAGTATAACAAAAGAAATGAAATCTGTGGAAACTAATCGAAAAAATACTAATTGTGACACATGTGGAACTGAACTTCGACAAAAATTGATAAAATAGATTACATATTTTGGAAATAAGATTAATAGATATAACTAGATAATTATATTGAATGATCTCCATAACATATGCATTTTTGATCTCAATGTTGATTGGAGTAATTCCTATTTATTTTGGAATAATACTTTCAAGAACAATTATGAAAAGAGTAGATTCAAGTAGAATATATTTAATCGCATTATCAACAGGAATATTATCAGCAACATTCATAGATTTAATATTAAATTCTTCATATCTGGGAATAAATTTAGGAATAGAAAGAATGGCAATGCAAATACTTTTCATAGGTTCTTTCTTTTTTGGGTTAATAATTTTAGGAGTGATAAAGGATTTTTACATTGATAACAAAATAAAAAAGACAACAAAGAATGAATATTTAATATATTTAGTTGCAATAGGGTTATGTTTTCATGTCTTTGCGGAAGGAATTGTAATAGGATATAGTTTCAAATCTTCAGTATTTGAAATAAATTCAAATACAATAACCCAAGGAACGTCATTTTTTCTGCATAAAATAGGAGAAGGAATAATAATTCCAATAATATTTTCAGCCAGAAGAAAAACAGTTATTCTAGCGGGATTATTGACATCATTGCCAATAGGTGGAGGAACGATTATTGCAATGTTAGGGTTGAAAGGTATATTTAGTTCAATATTTTTTGCAATAGGTGCAGGAACAACCTTGTATTTACTATTAATGTATTCAGCGTTAGTTGATCTTGAAACAAATAGAAATATGAAAATAATATTAGTGTTTTCAGGATTTTTATTCATGTATTTAGCAGGAGTAATTCATTCATTTTAGGGAATTATCATGCAGAAAAAATTACTATTATCCATAACAATATTAGCATCTTTAGTAGGTCTTTTAGCAGGTATTCAATTTTTAGTAAATAATTATGAAATAGAAAATGAAGAAAATTATATAGAAATTGAAATGACGGCAAAACAATGGGAATTTAGCAAAGATGTAATTGTTGTAAAAAAAGATCAGACAATACTATTGAAAATAACTAGCTTAGATGTTCCACACGGATTATACATAGAAGATTATGATTTAGCAGTTTTCATTCCTCCTGGAGAAACCGTTGAATTAAAATTTAATGCAGAAATAGAAGGAGAATTTGAATTCTATTGTAATGTATTCTGCGGAGAGGGGCATCCAAGACATAGAAGCATGCTAATAGTAGAAAATTAATTAGCGTCCAGAAATAAATATAGATTGAAGATGTCGGAAGACAAAAAGCAGATCAATACAGAAATCATTACATATTTTGCAATAATAATTCTTATTACACAGATAATTTCACTAATTTTGACCAATAGATTTATAGAATATTATAGTTCATTGCCAGCTTTTGAACCAGCTGGTCAAGGTGCAAGCGGTTCAATATTGAATACAATATTACTATTATCAATGACATTTCTTATGTCTATGGTTATGTTAGTTCTGATAAGAAAGAAACGTTACAACACTTTGCGAATAATATTAGGAATAGTTTTGTTTGCAAGTACGTCCATTGTGGCCTATTCAATGTTGAACATTGCATTATACAAAATAATAGACAATAACAATTTGATTGCATTAACATATTCAGCGACATTAGTAATAATCTCTATTTTATCATTGGTAAAATCAAACATGAAAAAATTACAATTTTTTGCTTCAATAAATCTTGCAATAATATATGGAAGTGCTTTTGCATTATTCATAAAGCCGCCAACAATACTAATTTTACCAATAGCATTTGCAATATATGATATATGGGCTGTTTTCAAGGGTCCATTAAAGGAAATAGTAAAGGACATAGGAAACGATTTTGAATTAAACCCTCTAGTGTTGAATGTGAAGGGTTTTCAGATAGGATTAGGAGATTTAATATTTTATTCAATGATACCATCGGCAGGACTATTATTAATTAATCTGAATATAGCCATAGTTTTGATAATTTTGATTCAAATAGGTACAATATTCACATTACTTATGCTAAGAAAATTCAAAATGTTTCCAGGATTACCAATTCCAATATTTTTGAGTGTGGCAGTTTTAATAATGTCATATTATTTATAATAAGATTGAAACATATTATTTTAATTTAACAAGTCATTTTTTATAGCTAAAACACATCAATAAATAAAAGGGCCGGTAGTTCAGCGGTAGAATAGCATAAGCTCTTAGATCCGATTTGCATTCGGAAGGTCAGGGGTTCAATCCCCCTCCGGTCCATTAATATAAATTTTATAATTTATTTTTTTAAATCCTTGCGTAATATTTTACCGATAAGACTCTTAGGTAAGTCATTACGAAATTCAATTGTCTTAGGAACTTTATATCCAGTTAATTTATTTCTACAAAATTCAATTAATTCTTTTTCATCGACATTTTTTCCTTCTTTGATTACAACAAAAGCTTTGATGTACTCAGTAAGATCTTCATTTTGCAATCCAACAACAGCAGCTTCCAGTACACATTCATGTTCATACAACACATCTTCAACATCACGAGGATATACATTAAAGCCAGATACTTTAATCATGTCCTTTTTACGATCTACTATATAGAAATAACCGTCCTCATCCATTTTTCCAATGTCTCCGGTTAACAACCATCCATCTTTTATCATGTTGTTAGTCTCTTCGAGATTTTCCCAGTAACCCTTCATGACAATTGGGCCACGAATGGCAATTTCGCCAATTGCGTTAGCAGGACACATTTCTTCATGATTCTCAGAATTAACAATGGCCACATCACATAGCGGCAATGGAACTCCAATGGAACCAATTTTAGCGTTATGTAGAGGATTGAAAGTAACTGCACCTGTACTTTCACTAAGGCCATATAATTCCACAAGAGGTGATTTTGACGCTGCAACAAATTTATTTACAACAGTTTCTGGCAGTGCCATAGCAGCTGCAAATGATATTCTAAGAGATGAAAGATTGTGTTTCCCAATATCAGGATAATTTATTAATCGAGTAAACATGGTGGTAACTCCAGGAAATATAGTTACTTTATTTTTTTCAATGGCAGTAAGAACTCCCTTTTCGTCAAAACTTGGTTGTAAAATAATTTTTCCACCTGCTCTCATCATGATCATTTGACCAATAAATCCAAAAATATGAAATAACGGAAGTACTAACAACGCAACATCTTCCTTTTTTTGCAAATCGACCCAATTATAAACCATCTCGATTTGAGTTATTATATTACTGTGAGTTAACATTGCACCTTTTGAAATTCCTGTTGTTCCTCCAGTGTATTGCAAGGAAGCAATATCACTAGGATCAATTTTAATATCAGGAAGATTAGTGTTGGATGAATTCAACAAATTCATGAAATCAATAGTATTTTCAAATTTTCGTTGTTTTATTCCTTTGATGAATGCAAGGCGTCTCTTTAAACCTGGAAGAAAATCAGTAACACTAGTTGTTATTACATTTTCAATTTGAAGATTGGAACGGCATTCATTGAAACCCTGATACAGATCTCTATTTGCTGGTTTCATTTTGATTAGATCAGTGCAAGCAATAACTAGCTTACAATTAGAATTCTTCAATTGAGATTCTATCTCACTGGATGTATAAAGGAAGTTAGTACCAACCACAATAGCACCAATTTTCAATATCGCGTAAAGAGCAATTGGAAATTGAGGAATGTTAGGCAAAAGTAATGCTACACGATCTCCTTTTTTTATTCCAAGATCCAATAGAGCATTAGCAAAGATGTTAGAGAGATTATCTATTTCAGCATAAGTAAAATCTTTACCTTGATATGAATAAGCAATTGATTTTGAATTAGTGTTGCAAATTTCACTAATATACTCTCCAAATGTGGAATTTGGAACGGGAATATCATACTTTAGATCTGCAGGATAGTGCTTTAGCCAAATTCGATTTTTTTCATTGAAAGTATTCAGATTGACATTGTCAGACATTACTTGATTATATAGGGCATAATCAAATATTAATCAATTCGTTGAATCTCCGCCCAATATTCGTTTAGCAGCACGATAGCTCAAAACCGAACCAAAAATAGTTGTCAATATTATGGTAATTGCCATTTCGCGAAACAATAAATGAGAATCAGGTACTATAGCAAAAATCGTAGCAAGAGTGTTTGGTACTAAAACTGCAGTACCAATAACAGTTAACCATAAAATAATTGTTGATAATCGATTTGTTAATTGAGTTTGAATAACGTTTACTCCTGTTGAAAGTAATTCTAAAATTTGTTCAGCTAATTGAATCTGTCTATTAATATCATCAAGGACTATATCAAATCTAGACAAAAGTTCAGGTCGATCAGTCAATACAGCGGCGTCTCCATAACGAAGTGAATGAATTGTTGTATGAGTAGCCCATACAGCTGACAAAAACGTAAGAATTGCTCTCTTGATTTTTGACATTTCAAGAGATACTTCTTTTGCAGTAACAGATTTTTCACTACCTAATTCCAATTCAATAGACTGAGCTCTTTCAACGAGTACTCGTAATGTATCATAGTTTCGTTCAGAAATTTCATCAATTATACGTGCAAGAAGTATACTTAGCCTTTCAGGCAAATCTCCTTCTTTATTGGGCAAGTTTTTAAGAAAACCTTCAGAAGATGCAGATAAATTCATCATTCTTTCGGCACCTTCATCATGAATAGAAATAATAGAGTTTTCAGAAACATAAATTAAAACTGGACTAGGAGAAACATGACCACCTTTAATTTGAACCAAAGGAATAGTTACACCTAATAAATTTCCAATATCTTCATAATTAGAATAATATCCATTTAGAACTGAATTTGAATCTAGTTGGATTTTTAATTTTGAAACTATTTCTTCAGCATCGGATGATACATCCTCGACAACAAATTCAATCCAAGACATACTAAATTCTTTTAATTTTGAATTAATTAATTCAATTTCAGTATTAGGATGACGTTTGAGAGTACCATCCATTCCAATACCTGATATTCTAATATTTTTGATCAATTAGTTCACTAAATACATTCAAACATTTAATGTTTATATAAGTACTCATTGATGAGACTTGAGAAAAGTATAAACAAAAAATATTTGTCCCGGCATTCAAAAGAGGTTCTTCATGTCATCATAAATATTTATGAATGATCAGAATGCCCGTCGTAGCTTGAATGCCGTTTAGACAATTATATATAGATTATACAAACCATATGATTAAGGTTTAACAATAATTTTTGCAGTCATAGTAGGATGAATGCTACAATGATAAACATACTCTCCAGGTTCATTAAAATCAAAGATAAATCTTTGTCCAGGTCCCAATAATTTAGAATTGAATATATTTTCTCTCATGGATGGATTCCCTGAAATTATATCATGAGGTTCAACATCATAATTAATCCACAATATTTTATCATCCTTATTTATTACCAATTCATCAGGCCTATAATCAAATTCATGAATTACAATTATATGTGATGAAAAAAACGGAAAAAAATAATACAGTAATGACAAACCAAGAATGAATACAACAAGATATTTAGCAGACTTGTTATTTTTCATATATTATTACTTATAGTAAAATAGAGATTTAAAAGGCCGCCGGTGGGAATCGAACCCACGACCAAGAGCTTTCAGCTTGTATAATCCACAGGCTCCTATGCTACCACTACACCACGAATTGGCTTCATAATCGGCCACGTGTTTTTACGGCCCCGGATAAGATGATAAGAATAAAATATTTTAAACTTATGGAAAAAGCAAGTCTATTATTTAAACAATGAATGTAATAGTGCAGCATAGATTTTTGTCATATCACATAATTCAAGAATGTCAATACTTTCATTTACAGTATGTGCATCTTCTATTTTCCCAGGTCCCAATATAACCGTAGGAATTTTAGCAATATTAGTGAAAAAAGACATATCAGTTGTAGCATGCATGCCCGAAATCTGACTTTTAGTTCCTTTTACAGATTCAATTGCTTCACAGGTTTTTGATACAATAAGTTCAGTTTCTGGAATAATGGCAGATTCTCTAACATGTTTAATATTTATTTCAAAATCGTCACTGTCAATTCCAGATCTTTTTAGATGATCGACAACACCATCAATTATTTTAGCAGGGTTGTCACCTGGAAGAAGGCGAAGATCAATACTTGCTTTACAATTGTCAGGAACTATATTCTCTTGAACCCCTCCATAAATTTTTCCTATATTAATAGTGGAATGTCCAACCAAATTATGTTTCGTTTGGAATAGAGTATGATTCAACTCATGTAGAGCTGTAATAATTTTACTCATCTTGTAAATAGCATTTTCAGAATCATCAAGAGTAAGCTGACTAGCATGTTTACTTATTCCCTTTGTAGTAATATCAAACCACATAGTTCCTTTTTGAGCACGACATATTTTTCCATTAGAAGGTTCTCCCACAACACATGCATTAGCTTGAATTCCACTATCAACAATCGTTTTAGCACCTAGACCAGTACGTTCTTCATCCATAACTCCAGTAAAAATGATTTTACCATCAAATTCATTATTAGAATTAATAAATGCCTTCATAGCAATTATCATAGCGGCTAAACCACCTTTCATATCAGTTGTACCACGGCCATAGAGCTTTGAATCCTTCTCGAAACAATCATATGGATCATTGTCCCAGAGATCAATATTTCCAGGTGGAACAACATCTAAATGTCCATTAAACATAAATGTAAAATCTTCAGATCCGCCTGAAAATTCAGAAACCAAATTAGGGCGATTATTTTGAACTTCAGTTATTTTAGAAGAAAATCCCAACGAGTTAAGTTCTTCATATAAAAATTGACAAATTTCATACTCTCCATCAGAATATGTACTGGGAATATTAACTAGTTTTTTTGTTAAGTCCTTAACATCATCTTCGTTTATTAAATTAATAATGTCCTGAAGTGTCACAATAATAACTAGATATAAGTTTTATAGTACATTAAAATATATCGTATAATATGCCAAACAGAGTTCATCTATTAATTGATGGAGAGGTTCAAGGAGTTGGATTCAGAGCGTTTGTAAAAAGAAAAGCATTACAAAAACAAGTTACAGGCTCGATAAGAAACTTGGAAAATGGGAAAGTTGAGGTAATAATTCAAGGAAATAAAGAAGAAATAAACAGTATGATAGAAATATGTAAAAAAGGTCCTCCATGGGCAAGAGTCTCCAATGTTGACATTGATTGGAATGATAAAATAGAAGATTACAAAGAGTTTAGAATAATCTAGTGTGATTTATTATATAAATAGTCATTAATTGAAGTTTCATTGGAATATCTTACGACAAATGACAAATCATCATAAGAATCAACATCCATAATAGTAGGATAAGATACATAAATTTTCATTTTAAGATTGCGCTTAAAGGATTCCAATATATGATTATTCAAACTAGAATTATCGAAACGAGTGTGAAAAAGATTAGGAAGTTTAAGATATAGAGCATTTGTACCATTCCCATCTTTAGAAGGTACCAAAACAATGTCATATTGTTTTCCAAGTGCAATAATATTTTTAACATCAGATATAGTTAAACAAATTAGATCAATAGGCAATATTAATACAGAATTATGATTTTTCTTTTCAAAATAATCAATTCCTATAGAAACAGCATTATTAACACTAAAATTGCCAGATTCTTTTATAAATGTAACATTTTTTTGTTGTGTAATGTCTTTAACATTATCATCAGAAGAAACAACCACAATCTCACTTACATTTTCGGAAGAATTTGCAACATCTAGAGTATGCAGTAGCATTTGCGTAGAAAGTACAATGCGATTAAAACGCTCCAGATGATTAGATAAACGGCTTTTGGAATTTTTCAGATCTTTAACAGGTATAATCAAACCAGTGCTCATAACTATAAATCTAAACACATCTTAGATAATTCTATCTCTTTCACCGTATCAGACATTATTATATTTCCAAGAATAGGTTCTACATTAAGATCTCTAATAAGAGTTGAATAATTTTTATCAGTATTATGAATAATTAATGAATCTATTAATCCAGAATAATATTTAGCAATACCAAACGGAGAACTCTCATAACCAGTATACTTCAACATTCTACCAGCAGGACCGCTTATTGAAGAAGAACCAATTATTGGACTAACGGCTATTTTTTTTGCAGAGCAATGTTTGATGGTTTCCATAATTTTAGGGATTTTCACAATAGGTCCAATGCTAGAAACAGGATTGCCGTTTGCAAATATTATACGATCAGATTGATTAAGGATATCAATCACTCCATCAGTAGGAGTTGCTTTATCAATTCCATCATAATTTACATTAATAATGTGATTTTTGCCATGGTTCTTGACCCAAAATTCTTGTAAATGTAAATTTCCATCATCAGTAGAAAACATAGTTTGAATTGGATCGTCACTAGCAGGAATAATATTATGTTTAATGCCGAGTTTTTTTGTTATAATTTCAGTAATTTCAGATAGTTTCATTCCTCTATTTTTAAGATTAGTTCTAAAAACATGAGTGGCTAGATCTCTATCCCCAATATTAAACCAGACATTAGAATCATATTTTTTGTATTCATCCAAGAATCTAAATGAATCATTGTTAATTCCCCATCCTTTAGATGTATCAATATTATCAGATAATGTGTAAGTTATAGTGTCTATGTCTGGGCATATGTAGAGTCCAAAAAGCCAAATATTATCACCAATGTTAGAAATAATGTTAAGTTTATCATCAGTTGCTTCAGTCATACCACGTATTAGTTTAGAGGACCCAGAACCACCCGCTAATATAGTAATCACTTCAACTCACATACTATTCATTTTTCCAGTCAATTAGTATAGAACCAATCACAATGAATACTATTCCTATTCCAAACATTATCAAACCATTAACAAATGCTGCATTAATATTATCGATTATCATAGCATTGCGCAATCCTTCATTAAGATAAGTAAGGGGTAAAAATTTAGCAAGAATTTGTAGAGCAGGAGGCATGGTATCAACAGGGAAAAAAGTACCTGCAAGAAACAGCATAGGAAAGGTTACAACATTACCCGCAGCATCTGCTTCTTCTTCTTCATTAACAATTCGGGATATAATCATACCGAGGCCTGGAAAAGTTAGTGCGCCAGAAAAAATTAAGAAGAACATCATTATATTGATATTCACATCTATATTAAAAACCAATATTCCAACAGTTGTGATTATGAATGAAGAAACAACGCAAATCATTGCATGATATATAACAAGGCCTATTACCCATTCGAGTTTAGAGATAGGGGTGGTTGCTAATTTTTTCAGTACGCCGTTTTTTCTATATTTAGTATTAGTCCCTATTGTTCCAAAGACACCAGTAGACATAATTGCAATTCCAATAACACCAGGTAAGAAGAAATCAATAAACCGTAATTCATTTGAAAGAATATTATGTTCTTCAATAGTTATAGGAAGTGTGCTATTAGCAATATTATGATTGAGTTTTCCCACAACGCCATTAAGTGCATTCAGAGTTATACTAGAAGATTGATCACTAGGATCATAGAACAGATTGATGTGAGCATTGTTGTTTTGCAATTCAGATTCAAAACCATCAGGAATAATCAATAATCTGGAAAAAGTAGAATTGTCATACTTATTAGAAATTTCAGATACTTGAATTATGTTAAACAATCCAGACGAGTTTATACTATTAATTAACTCAGTAGAAGATTCACTAGGGAAATTAGCATCAATATCAGAATTATAAACATAAAGATCTACAGTATCATCGCGTAGTCCAAAAATACCTCCAAATAACAACATAAGTATAAGCGGAAAAATCATAGTCCAAAATAGTGTAGTGCGGTTTCTGTGCCAAGCTCTAAAATGACCTTTGAATACAGTTACAACAACGTGTACGTTAAGCCTCAACTTATTTTACCCTCAGTAGATATTCGTTTTCCAGTTATTTTCAAGAATACATCTTCCATAGTTGGAGTTTTTATTTCAAATTCAGCATTAACAGATCCAGTAGATTCCAAGGCTTTAATTATTTTCATTAGATCTTCAGAAGATTCATAATTGATCAATAATCTGTGACCTTCATCAAGGGCACTACTTTTATCAAAAAGATTTTTAAATTCATCGGTGAATTGTTTTACAATTACGTTCTTAGAACCTCCATACTTTGAAATCAAAAAATCACTAGTGCCAGAATCAATAATTTCACCATTAATCATAATTGCGATTCTATCTGATAATGCCTGAGCTTCTTCCATATAATGAGTGGTTAAAAGAATACTTTTTCCATGATTTCGAAGTTTTATTATAAGATCCCAAGTGTCTCTTCGAGCTTTTGGATCAAGACCAGATGTTGGTTCGTCAAGAAATATAAGATCAGGATCATTAATTAGAGTTATAGCAATTCCTAATCTTTGTTTTAATCCACCTGAGAGATTTTTGTAAAGTGAGTCTTTTTTAGATTCGAGATTTACAATACCAATCAAATCCATTATATCAATATTACTTCGATATATAGATTTGAAATAACTGAGATTTTCACTTACTGTCAACCAATCAAATGCATTGAAATTTTGAGGCATAACTCCTATTCTGTTCCTAATAAGTTCATGATTCTTACGATTAAACAAATCACGTCCAAAAACAGTGACTGATCCAGAAGTGTGTGATCTCAAGGTTTCTAGAATTTCAATTGTTGTAGTCTTACCTGCACCATTAGGCCCCAATAATGAAAAAACTTCGCCTTTATTTACGGAAAAAGTAATTCCATTAACTGCAGTTAAATCATCATAATTTTTTACAAGAGATGTCACATCAACAATATTTGAATTAGTCAATATTTCACCATGCCTCAAATAATTTTATTTAGTATCACGATAGGACAATGCACTAAAAAAAGTTAAGAAATAATTCATGATGGGGATAAGCGGTCCAAAAGATTCTCCTCTATAAAAGAATGCCACAAACAATGCAAGAAAAGCAACTAACAAAAATGATTCTCGAATTTTTCTAATATATAAAGGAATTAATAATAAATAGAGAAAACTTGCTGCAAGAACAGTTTCACGAGGAATGCCCAATACAAAATATCCACCAATATCAAAATAGATCAATAATCCGCTAAAAAATGATAGTAACAAAGTAACAATATTTTTCTGTGTTAGTTTATACCTAGTGAAAAGCTTGATTTCATTATTAGATTCTTTTTTGCCCAAAATATATAACATCAATAACTATTATCGGATTAATACATTATGGGATAAAAATAACATTAATATCAGATAAATAACATATTAGAAAAATTATTTTTAGAAGTAAGATTAAATATAATATATGTTCGATAATTTAGCTTTCCCAGTTTTGGCAATAATACTTGGAATAAAACATGCTTACGATCTGGATCATATTTTAGTTATATCTAATATCATTATGAACAAAAGCAGAAACATAGATACAGTAAAGATAATTGGATTTTGGACAACAGGTCACATGGTCACAGTTGGAATTATAACAATTATCATCTACTCAATATCTTCAAATTTAACACATTACTTGAGTTACTTTCAAAACATATCGGCATTACTATTAGTAATAATTGGAACATATACATTGACAATGGGAATGCCAGTGAAACATTCACATCAACATTCACATAAAGACGGAGATATTCATGAACATAAACACACACATAGAATAGGAGGAGTTTTTTTATCACGTAATAAAGAACATGACATTCACAAAGCCACTGGAACAGGAATAATACACGGTTTAGCAAGTAATGATGAATTATTAATATTATTCATAGTAGGACTTGGAGTAAAATCACATTTAGTATTAATTAATGGGTTTTTATTATTCATGATTGGGATTATATTTGGGCTTGTACTTTTTGCATGTATATTCAATTCCATTAAAGGTCAATTTTATAAATTTAGTACAGCAATAAGTTTTACAATATCAACAATGACAATATCATACGGATTGTATTTATTATATGGAAATAATGGGTTGAATTTATTAAAAATAATATAATAAAGTTAAAGAAATTTTATTCAATGTATATAGCAGGCCTAGATGGTTTAGAGAAATGTGCTTTATTTTTAGGATCAAACTTTTGTTCATCATCTTCATTAAATATAATAATTTTTGTTTTCAATTCATTTTCTAGAAAAGAAATTGAAGATTGAAGAAAAACATATTCATCAAGAGCGCCAATTTTAAGTTTATTAATAATTATATCAGAAGATGTATTTTTTAAATCAATGTATGATTTTTGAACATAGTCAGAAACAACTTTAGCATTAGATTTTAGAGAATCGTCTTGGAATTTTTCAGATAAAAGAGATTTCATATCAAAAGAATTATTTTTAATAAGATCAAGAATTTGCAGATATATATCCCATTTCCACTTTGAGGAAGTATAGAGATAGATAACATTAGGTTTAATCTTAGTCACTTTTGTAATCTTATTGATATCGTTCAGTATTTGAATTAGTAGAGATTCCAATTCTTCAGATTTAGGAGATAAAAGATCATTGTCGATAACTGGCCAGGTTTCTTTAACAATCAATTCACCAGAACCAAGTTTTTCCCAGAGTTCTTCACATACAAAGGGAGCAAAAGGAGATAGTAATTTAATTCTAATTTTCAAAACATGTTTCATGATTGAGGGATTATAATCATTCATTGTTCGTCGAACATACCACTGAGTGTCTTGATCAAAAATATAGATGATTGTATGTATTGCCTCTCTAAGTCGTAATTTCTCCATCGAATTAGTCGCATTAATTATATTTCTCTGTATTCTGCTAAGAAACCATTCATCAATAGATGTAATTCCATCATAATTTATTTCATTGGCTTGTTCCACTTTACAAGCGAGATTATAGAGCTTATTCAATCGTTCATTAAATGTAGTTACAAGAGAAATAGTAAAATCAGCATCCTGAAGAAGTTCAGCAGTTGCGAGTATTCCCAACCTAATAGGATCTGCCCCATGTTCGCTAATTGCTTTTCTAAGAGGTATAATATTACCAAAAGATTTGGACATTTTTTTACCATCCATAAGAACTGAACCATTTACAACGATCTGTTTTGGCCAAAGATCTTTTTGGAATATGGCAAGATGATTAAATACAAAAAATGTCAAATGATTAGGGACTAAATCTCTACCAGAATGCCTACTGTCTAAAGGGTAGAAATATAAAAATTCATTTCTTAGAATATCTAGTGTTTCTACATTTATATTGCATTTCTCTGATACATTTTTCACATTCCCTTTACCTAGAAAAACAAAATCAAAAAAGTACTCGTTAAGATTTGATGATGGGAGATTATATTTTTTAAGAAGATGAGAGATGGTGTAGAATGCCATATAAATAACTGAATCAGAAAGACTTTCAATTACCCAATTTTTATCCCAAGGTAGATCAGTACCAAGACCTGATTTTCGAGCGCATGCTTTTTCTCGCATCCAGTCAACAGTATTTTCAAATTCATTTCTTATTTCATTAGGCAATAAGGTCATTGAGGACATATGTGTGTGAACAATTTCTTTCCAATCTTCATTTCCATAATTGATAAACCACTGGTTTTCAAATAATTTCACAACACATTCAGTGCCACATCGACAAATCACTGGACTGTTCATAATTTCATATAAAATAGATGCCTGATCACTTGCGATCAAATCATCTCTAACCTTATCTTTTGCGATTTTAACAGGTAATCCATAATAAGGTCCAGTCATTTTCATTTTCCCTTCGTTAAATTCCTTAGTATAAAGTTCTTTTGTGGCAGCTTCTAATTTGGGATCATTTTGAGATTCTATATTCATCTCCTTAAGAATTGCTTCAGAAGGTATACCTTTGTACCTCTCAATTTCAATAACCTGAATGGAATTAATTGAATTAACATTAATTCCATCTACTAATGGTTTGTTTTTTTGCAGATCTTTCAATGCTTGAAGATCATAAGGAGCATGAGCAGGAACGGACATAACAATACCAGTTCCATTTTTCGGATTAACAAAGTCAGCGGGAAGAATGGCAACGTCGTCATCATTGACTGGATTAACAGCCATTTTACCAATAAAATTAGCCCCGAGTTCTTCTTCTTCAATTTCTATTTCATAACCAAGATGTTTGAATTTTATTACAGCTTCATTACTTAGAATCCATTTATCATTATTGAATCGAACTTTAGAATACATAACATCAGGATTAATCCATATATTAGTTACACCAAAAATAGTTTCAGGACGTAATGTAGCAGTAGGCATAAAATAATCTCCAAATTTAAAATGAATCATTACATATTCACCGAGATCAGGTTCCACATCTCCCAGGGTGTCATGCTGACCTACAGGATTGCCGTCATTAGGACACCATCCAACTGGATGACTTCCACGAGTTATATATTCACGATCATTTAGTTTCTTAAATTGCCATTCAATAAATTTCTTATATTCAGGATCAATTGTTGTGAATTCTCTTCTCCAATCAATTGAGTATCCCATTTCTACCATGCCATTTTTAATTTCATTATGAAAATATTGTGCTATATTCAATGGTTTCTCAAATTGTGAGATATCATCAGGAGGAATTCCATATACGTTTACAAATGCATCCAATAGTTCTTTGTCTTTTTCAATTAATCTTTTAGACATAGCAAGAATTGGAGTTCCAGTATAATGAAAAGCCATCGGAAACAATACATTAAAACCTTTCATTCGCAAGAATCTAGCATAAACATCAGTTAGAGTATAAGTTCTTCCATGTCCAATATGTTGTGGAGAATTAGGATATGGATAAGCTACAGTAAGAAAATATTTATCTTTAGTACTGCTAGGATTAGTTTCATAAACATTAACATCATTCCATTTAGAATGCCATTTTTTTTGTATTTCTTCCCAATTAATTGTCAATATCCCCACCAAATCAAGAAAGATGGCTATTTAGATATTGTTCGACATCATTAACAGTAATTTGCTTTGGGCATCCACCTTGAGCAAATTTAGGAGTGCCTCCACCTGAACCTCCAAATTTTTCTGCAAGTCCTTTCACAATATCGTTTGCATTAATATTTTTTTGTTGACAAATAGTGCCAGAAAACACAATAAATCTACAAACCTTATCTTTAGAACACATTCCAACGTATAATAGATCCTGAATCTTGGAAATTGCTTCACTGCCGACATTTATATGAAAATTTTCGTCAAATTCTTCCCAATCAATTATATTGAATTTGATCCCCTGCATACTAGTCGATGAATTAAGAATTTCATCTAAAATAGGCTTAGACATTCTTTTAGGAATGCCTTTAATTTGCTTTTTAAGAGTGTCATTTTCGGATTGTATAGTTTGAATAGATGGAATAATTTTATCAGATTGAACACTAAGTTTATTCCTAATATCTGACAAAAGAGCATCCTGTTGGTGAATGAAATTAATTGCAGTTTGTCCAGCAACATATTCCAATCGTTCTACACCGTCTTGAATACGTTCATTTTTTATTATTTTAATCAATCCAATTTCACCTGTATTTGATACATGAGTTCCAGCGCAACATTCAACATCCCAGCCATCAATATCTTGTATTCTAAGTTCTTTAGAAGGTGCAATTCCTCCCTGATAGATTGTGAATCCATATTTTTGCTCGGCTTTCTTTCTATCCATAATTAGTTTTTGTACAGAAAGATTCATTCTTATTGCATGATTAGCGAGATTTTCAATTTCATGAATTTTTTCTTTACTTAAATGTTCAAAATGTGTGATGTCCAATCTAGCTTTGTCAACATCTTTGAAAGCAGAAGATTGCCAAATCCATGAACCAAGTGCCCTTTTAGCGGCACCTAACATTATATGAGTTGCAGTGTGATGTTTAGTTAGAATATCTCGTCTTTGAGAATCTATTATTCCGTGAACAGATTCATCTAAGCTAAAGCCTTTGCCTTCTATTTTATGTAGAATTATATCGCCATATTTTTCAACATCAATAACTTGTTTTCCATTAAGTGTTCCTAGATCAGGCTCTTGACCTCCTGCACGAGCATAAAATGCAGTTTGATCTAATACTAAATAGCTAAACTTATCATCTTCAAATTTACGTAGAATTTTACCATCAAATTCCATAAGAGTTTGATCTTCGTAAAACAGAGTTCTTGTTTTATCAAGTGATTTAAGATCGAAAGTGATTTTTTTAATATCAAGTTTATGAGTGAGATGTCTATCAGTAACTTGTTTATAGAAATCAGTAGGAATTTCTATATTCAAACCTCTATCCTTGAGTAATTCAGGAGGTATTCCTTCAGAATCATACAAAGTAATGAGTTCATCAGTAGAAATAGATGACGATGTCTTAAGTCGTTTGATAATATCGTTAGTCCTAGATTGAGTATTATAATACCTCTTTTTCTCTATATCCAACACTGTGTGTATTTCATCTCTGTGTTCCCGTAGTTCAGGATACATATTAGAAAGATATGATATATGCCAGTCAGAAATTTCATTCAAATCCACAGACCAATTATTCGTTAATAACATGCTCAATGCACGTCGTAAAAGAACTCTTAGATTATAACCGCCTCCTACATTACTTGGGAGTGCCCCATCAGTTATTGCAAAAAGTAAGGTCTTAGTATGATCCAAGATAGCAAAAGCATTCTCAATTTGATGAAAATTATTTTCCAGTTGTTCTAAAGATACACCAATCTGAGATGCAATTTTAGTTTTTGTTTCTTTAATATTAGTAATCTCATCGACATTTAGATTACCAGCAAGTTTAGAATATTTGAAAAATAAATCTCGATCATATTCTATTCCACAAGATTTGAACATTTTATCAACAACAGGTCCAAAAACTGATTCATATGCGGTAGATGTTCCTTGAGTAAGCCAGCTAAATCTTTCTAATCCAGCACCCATATCTATGATTTTATTATCCATTGTTTTGAAATTCTCAGGAGAACCTTCGAATTCTGTAAAGACTGCATTACCCAATTCCAAACCTCTTACATAATATTCAAGAGAGTATCCAAAAGCTCCGTAACCAACCCAAACATCTTCTTTAAAAGTTATTTCGTCCTTTTGTACTCCAAATTCTTTATTCAATAATTGAAAATCTAGATCAATACATCTATCCTTCCAATATCCATCTGTCCCATTTCCACTGTGTTGTCCAATCATTACAAATGATGTGAAATGTTTTCCACTAACTCCAACATTTTGAATATCATTGAATCTTAAACATACCTGGGGTACAACAAGAGGATCAGATGGAAAATCAAATGTAACTTTTCCTCCTTCAATTCTTTGAAAATCAACAATAGATGCTATTGTAAAGAATAGATCAGGTCTCCATCTAGCTACAACAGGATATCTATCAATACTTTGATGGGAATTTTTTACAAAGAAGTTTTCGATAGTTTTCCAAGTATTAAGATAGTCAAGATTATTACTTGTTGGTGAATTTCCTATAAATCCATATTGCTGACAAGGTTGTTCAGGACATGTTTTCCTATTATTGTCCAATGTCCAGAAATATTTAGAACATTGAATGCATTGACGTCTATCAAATCCCTCATTTCGAAATAATTCAACTTCATAGTATTTTTTGAAGTTCTGTGAGAATTTAGACTGCAGAATTTCTTTACCATTCATGGAATTATACATATAATAATAATTTCTTGCTAATAAAGAACTTATTTAGATGTAAAACAGCACAAAATATCAAACAGAATATCAGGATTGGTTTAAACCTTAAATATTTGTTAGCAAGATTGTTCATTGAATACAAAGATGGAATATGTATATGCGGCTTTATTGTTACATAAAGTACAACAAGAAATAAACGAAGATAATGTAAAGAAGGTACTAACTGCAACAGGAGCTAAGCCAGATGATGTAAAGGTTAAAGCATTAGTGGCTGCACTTGATGGAGTGGATATCGAAGAAGCATTAAAGACAACTACAGTACAAGCAGCAGCACCTGCAGCAGCAGCACCTGCAGCTGAAGGCGAAAGCAAAGGCGAAGAAAAGAAAGAAGAAAAGGAAGAAAAACCTAAAGAAGAAGCACTAGAAGGATTATCTAGTTTATTCGGATAAGTATCCTTTCTCTTTTAGAATACCTAACATTGTAGTAGCTTTAGAGTACTCTCTCTGTAATATTATTAGTGCTGAATCAGAATTCAAAACATCTGCATTGATTGATAAATTAAAAGCATTATTATAAGCATTATTGAGAATAAATGAAATTGTATCCACACTGAAATAGTTTTCATTAATGCCTAAGCTTAATGCAGAATGATGAGAAAAGGATAGTTCGGTAATGAATTCATCTAGATCAATTGCAACATCCTCAGTAGAAAATAATAAACCATCAAAATAAGATAGTTTGATCGATATTCCTGCACTGATAGGTTTGATGGATAAACGAGATAAAAGTGAACTTAAAGGAGAAGTTACTTCATCACCTGTCTTAGCTACAACAGTGTCATTAGTAATAGATATCATTCCAGTTTCAATTTTTGTGGGTATGTCTAGTCCCTTGAATTCACTTAATGCTGGGCCAGGAGGAATACCTGTGTTACCAGAAGGAACAACAATATCATTAGTTGCTATATCACCTGGTTTGGCAGAAACATCAATTTTTCCTTTATTCAATACCATTTGTAACTTGAATGGATCCATTTTACTGAATAGAAAGACTGTAGATCCTTTGATTTCATCAGATAATTCTTTGGATTTAGAAATATCAGATTTACTTAGTGCTATTTTAGCAAGATTATTTTTAACAACTAGTATAGTAAGATCATTTCTAAAAGATTTCCTTAATGACATTAATTGTGTTGAACGAACTTTATGAAGACTAGAAATTGCAATAGTTTTGCTTTCCTTGAACATAGTCTCCAATTTCTGAACAGTTTGGAGTTTTTTAGGATCGATGGATTTTTTCGCCAAACAATTTCACCTAAGTAATAAGAGATTTTATGGGAGATGACATTGAGAGTTTTATGACAATTCCCTTAAGATTTCGATCAGAATTTGGTAATTTATCAACAAGAGCATTAATAACAGTGAGAACATTTTCAGCAACTAACTTATCATCTAAATCTTCATCGCCAACCTTGGTTGCAATAGTTAATTGATTTTTACCACGAATTCGAGTGGCAGCTCTATATTTCTGAATAAGAGTTTCAATAGGAGCGTTTGGAGCTATTGGAGTAGGCATTTTTCCCTTAGGTCCCATAAATCGGCCCAAGTTTTTTCCTACAGAAGGCATGGCAGATGTTTCAGCCATAAAGAAATCATATGAACGTACAATTTTTCGTGCTTTCCTTTTATCTTTGCCAAAAGAATCAACCTCGCTAGGATCTAAAACATTGTCAGCATCAGCTTTTCCAGCTCTAAGACCTACATCGCCAGATGCTATTACACAGATTTTTGGTTCATTAGTTAATTTGTGTGGAAGAAAAATAGTTTCATTGAAATTCAAGTCATTCTTCTTAGTATCTATGTCTTTCAAAGATATGATTACTTCGAAGGTTTGCTTAAATTCCCTAGATTTCTTTGAGGAACGTGCATTAGAGACCAATTCAGTTAGTTGTTCTATATTTTTCAATTCAGATCAATTCCACTAATAATAACTTGTTATAATTACATGGATTTAATAAATTTTAGGGCATCCATCAATCAAACATCTTATTCCATTTTCCTTTTTCAAAGTCCTCAAATACCGTTCTAGGATCCTGTCCTTCAACCTTAATTCCCATACTAACGCATGAACCAATTATTTCCTTAACTGCACTTTTTATAGTAATAGCATAAGATTGCTCTAGTTTAACGGTTGCAATATTTTTCAATTGTTCCATAGAAATCTCTCCAACAAATTCAGTATTTGGAGTGCCAGATCCTTTAGTAATTCCAAGTTCTTTGGCAATTAAGGCAGATGATGTAGGTACACCAACAACTACAGTAAACTGTTTATTTCCAGTATTAACAGTTATTTTTACAGGTATGCGCATGCCAGAATACTCTTTAGTTTTTTCATTTATTTCCTTAACAACTGCCATAGTGTTTACTCCAAGAGGAGCCAAAGCTGGACCAAGAGGAGGGCCTGCATTAGCAGTTCCACCACTGACTAAAGCAGATATAGTTTTCTCATCAGTCATTGAGATCTTGATCCTCCGTTTTTGCCTTTTCAACTAATTTTAAGTAAGCAGCATCTACAGTAACAGGTAATTGATAAGGAGCGTCAAGCAATACTATAGTGACTTCAGATTTACTGTCCACTCTAGTAATTTTAGCCTTTAGTCCTTTAAATGGACCATGTGTTACTTCAACTATATCATCCAATGAAAAAGAAATTTCAGCGGATTCCACTACTAGGAATTTTTCAATATCAGTAAATTGAATAATTCCAGGAACTTGGCTTTTAACGTGTTTAAAACCAGCGATTGCATCACCAACAACTTGAGCATTAGGAGCCTCAAAGAATACATATCCTTTGAGAGATTCAAGAGCCATAGATGCATAGATTTGCTTCTTATTACTTAAAGCTCGATTTCCAATAAAATTAGCAACCGATTTTTCTTGTCCGCCAGTAGTTTTGACGGCGAATATTCTACCTAATATTTTTTCTTCCATGTTTTATTAACCTTGTAATCTGAATATAGAACCAATAAACTGAATCACAAATCCAATAGTGCCTACAATGGATAATCCTATAAACGTTAATTTCATGTACAGATAGAATTCTTTCTTATCTGATTTTTTTGCCATTTTTAACGTATTAATATATGAATTAATGATTTCATTAATATCAGCCATAATATTATACTTCTATACGACGTTATGAATAAACTTTTTCATGACGTTGGTATTAAATCTAATACAAATGGTCCAATATGCAATAATAAGTTCAAAATTAGATGAAGCAAGTGTCAATATGAGAGAAATGATATTAGAAAATTATAATTTCATAACATCAGACGAAAAATTTGAAGGAAATAGTATACATTCATACAATAATATTACATTAATCACAACAAACCAAAATTTGATAGAAGTGGAAATAAATAAAAATTTAATAGCAGAAAAAAGTTTGATATTTATTTCAAAACATGTTAGTAAAAAAGGCATACCAGCAGTAACATCGCATTTTATCGGAAATGTAAAAGAAGCAGAACTAGGAGGAAAAAGAAAAGAATTTGGACATACAGATCCTGCATTAATGTCAGAATTTATGAAACAATTGAAAACATCAAAAAATGAAATAAATGATTATGAAATAACTCTAGAAGCTACACATCATGGACCAACATCATATTCAGTTCCAATATTATTTGTGGAAATAGGATCACAGATCAAAAACTGGCAAGATAAAAAAACTGGAAAAGTAGTGACAAAATGTTTGATAGATGCCATATGTAATATGAAAAACGTAAAACAGGATAAAGGAACAGGAATAGGATTTGGAGGTCTCCATTATTCAAGAAAATTCACAGAGTTAATTTGTCAGGAAGGATATTCAATTGCAGGATATGTTTCAAAACACAATTTGGAATTTGTAGATGATGAAATTATACTTCAAATGATCAACAAATCAATAAAGAAAGTTGATTTTATATTTCTGGATTGGAAAGGATTAGGAAAGAATAAGAATAAAATTTTAGAATTAACAGAAAAAACAGGTTTGGAAATAATAAGAGTATAATGAGAATTATATAATGAATTTTATCCCAACAATTTCAGCAATAAGGCTTTATGAGTAAATAGTTTATTTTCAACTTGTTTCCAAACTACAGAACAACTGCTATCGAGAACTTCACTGGTAACTTCTTCTCCTCTGTTAGAGGGTAAACAGTGCATAAAAATAACATCATTTTTCGCATTAGAAAGAAGTGATTTGGTTATTGTATACTTTGGTAAAAATTCAGAAAGTTTAGATTTAGCAATTTTTTCAGAACCCATAGAAATAAAACGATCAGTAACAACAACATCCGCATTATTAATTACAGAAATGGGATTTTCAGAGATAGTAATTGAATTACCACTAGAAAGATCATAAATTGGTGACATGGACGCTTTACTAGGCTGATATTTTTTGGGACAAGCAATGGAAAAATCCATTCCAACCTTAACTGCACCAATCATCAGATCTCTACAAACATTGTTAACATCGCCAACCCATGCAATTTTCAATCCAGATAATTTACCTTTAGTTTCTTGGATTGTCTGAAGATCAGATAATGCCTGACAAGGATGATTAGTGTCAGAGAGTGCATTTATAATAGGTATTGTAGAAATATTTGCGATCTTCACAAGATCATCATGATTGTAAACTCTAGCTGCTAGAACGTCTAGATAAACTGAAAGAGTTTTTGCAGTGTCTTCTATTGTCTCACCTCTGGATAGTTGTAGATCAGAGGAATTTAGAAATACCGAATTACCACCAAGTTGAGATATAGCAACCTCAAAACTCAATCTAGTGCGTGTAGAGGGTTTACTGAAAAGTAGTCCAAGAGTTTTATTATTTAATTTATTATTTTTTTTAGGATTATTTTTCAATTTATTGGATGAGTTGATAATATCCAATATCTCTTTCTTCGATAGATCAAAGAGTGTTAATAGGTTATTCAATGTACAGCATAATATTAGGTTTCTAGATTTAAAAGTTTAGAAACAAACTGATCGGAATTGAATTCAACAAAATCGTCGTATTCTTGACCTGTTCCAAAGTACAATATAGGCTTTTGAGTGACCATAGCAATAGATAAAGCAGAACCGCCTTTAACATCGGCATCGATTTTAGTAAGAATTACACCATCGAAATCAGTAGCATCAAGAAAAGTTTTAGCCTGAGAAACTGCATCATTACCAGTTAAAGCGTCACCTACAAATATTTTTAGATCGGGATTAACTACTCTAGAAATTTTAGATAATTCATCCATTAGATTTTTACTGGTTTGTATTCTTCCAGCAGTATCAATTATTACCACGTCAGCATTATGATTCTTAGCAAAAGAGATTCCATCGTGAGAAACAGCTGCAGGATCTGCTCCATAGTTTTGACGAACTATTTTAACATCAAGATTTTCAGAATGCTCTAATAATTGTTCAATGGCACCAGGTCTATGAGTATCACCTGCTACAAGTACTACAGATAGTCCATGTTTTTTTAAGAAATTCGTAGTCTTAGCTACAGTAGTGGTTTTTCCACATCCATTCATTCCAATAAACATTATAACAAACGGTTTAGGAGACTTTGAATTAATTTTTTCTACCATATTTATGGAATTGCTTTCTGGAAATGATTCCAAGATTTCAGTTTTGAGTTTTAATATTATATTATCGACATCAGATTCACCTTCTTGGATTGATTCTCGTAGTTTTTGAGAAATTTTATCTGCAACTTCAAAAGCAACATCACTCTCAAGCAATGTAATTTGAAATTTTTCCACAATATCATCAATATTTTTATCATTCGATACAACATTACGAATGGCAGAAAATGCGGACTTTATATTGTCAAACATGAAACAATCATTAGTTTTGCATAAGTTGATTTAATGAGTTGCGTAATAGATTATACTGTTTACTGATTTCATTCTTTTGCGAAATTAATGCAGTAAATGCAGTTTCCAATTCTTTTAACTTCTCTTCCAAAAATTGAATAGAATCTGCTATACTTTTTTCAATTACTACACCAGCACCCACATTGACCATCAAAGTATCAGGTTTTTCAATGTTTGATTTGATTGAAATTCCACCGCCCATGTTGAAAATTGTTTCAACATTATCAATATCTTTAAGCGATTTTAATGATTCTAGAGAAGCTCTGGTCTCAGTAATTATTTTCATTGAGAGATTTTCTCTTGATTGAATCTCGCTTAAATAAGATTCTAATACACGAGCCTGATTGGCCAATTCTTGAATATTTTCGTTAGAAGACATAAGTTTCATAATAGTTTTCGATGTTAGTATTTAAAATAATTTCTAAAAACAAGATATTACAAGTCAAATGCCTTAGTAATCATCATTAATTCAGTGCCAGTTGTTGAACTCCCGATAAGGGCATTTTTTGAATTTAAAACAATGCCGGATGATACATAAGGTATTCCGCCATTAATAGTGCAAGGAAAAACATCTACATTCAAAATTTCGCTAACTTTAGTGATTTCAGATTCAGTTGCCTCTGGATGAATGATAGCACCAGAATTAGATGCAACTAATACAGATCCTACATTAAGATGTGTGGCAATATTCATCTGGAAAACATCAACTTTTAATTTTTGTTTTATCTGAGAGATCGAGTCTTCATTCAAAAGAGTAGAAGCAATAGCGCCATGATCATTGGCAACAACTAAATTTCCTACAGAAGTATAATTAGAAGATAGTTTAGATACATTTATTCCATAGTTGGAAATTTTCTGCAATTCATAATGTTCTGCCAAGTTAGAGACTAACATGCCATTGTTATTAATCGCAGAAAGAATTTTTATTAGAGAACTTCCCGCAAGTGAAGTTTGTATTAATTCCACATCAAGAACCTTTTCAACATATTCGAGTTTGAATGCAGGTATTCCAAAGGGAACAAATGCATAATTCTCAGTAGAATTGAGAAATAGTCCAATATTTGAACTTCTATATATATCAAATAATTTTACTGTCAAACAAGAAAATAGGAGTATGAATAAGTAATAATACTATCTCATTGAGGATAAAACATCAATATATTATATATGAGGTGTTATTAAGAGGAAGTGAATTATGGCAGTAAAGAAACATTCAATGGAATTTCCTAGAAAGGTTATCATAGGAGAAAATGCCATTAACAATTTAGGAACGTTCATTACAGAATTTTCAGAATTAAAAAAAAAGGTAATAGTAGTAAGCGGTCCAAATGTAAAGAATAAATTTGAGAATATAGTTACAGAAAGTTTAGAATATTCAAACATTTCATTCTCATGGGAAGTGGTAAATAATCCCAACATAGAAAATGCAGAAAAAATAAGTGAAATTGCTTCAAATGAAGAAACTTCTCTAATTGTAGGAATAGGAGGTGGAAAATCAGTTGATGTTTCAAAATTGGCTGCACATTTAGCAAATAGAAAATTCGTAAGCATACCAACAAGTGCATCACATGATGGAATAGCAAGTCCTTTTGTTTCAATAATGGGATTAGAAAAACCATATTCATTAGTTGCGAGACCGCCTATAGGAATACTGGCAGATATAGATGTAATAAAACAAGCACCTCAAAGACTTCTATCAAGTGGCTGTGGAGATTTAATTTCAAAAATAACTGCCGTAAAAGATTGGCAATTGGCAGAAAATGACGTTAATGAATATTATGGTAAATATGCAGCTAATTTAGCATTAATGAGTACAGAAATATTGTTCCAAAAAAACTCGCCAATTAATTTGCAAAATAAAGAATCAATAAGAGACTTAGTAGAAGCTCTGATTAGTACAGGAGTAGCAGCAGGAATAGCAGGGAGTAGCAGACCATGCAGTGGATCAGAACATTTGATTTGTCATGCATTAGAAAAAAACAATCCATCAAAAGGACTACATGGAGAAAAATGTGGTATATCTTCAATTTTCATAGCAAAAGTTCAAGATGGTGATTGGGAAAGAATAAAAGAAGCACTCAACAAAGTAGGCTGTCCCACGAACATTAAAGAAATAGGTTTGAGTATAGAAGAATTTATCAATGCTATAGAATTAGCGCCAAAGCTAAGAAATAGATATACAATATTAACGAAGAAAAATTTGAACAGGGCAGAGATCGAAAGTATAATAGATGAAACTAAAATTGCCTAATTGTCTTTTTGCTCTTTAGATTTAGTGTCATCTGAAGTGTCAACAGTGTCAGCTTTCTTATTTTCATCGTCCACTGCAACAGTATTCGTTTCAACAGTGTCAGATTTCTTATTTTCATCGTCCACTGCAACAGTATTCGTTTCAACATTATCAGCTTTCTCAGATGAATATTCCTCCACAAATTGAATTTTACTAATATTTTCAATATATTTGAATACATCGTCAGATAATGCATTTTTCATTATTTGCAGACCTTCAATCATGAAATAATCTTTAGGAATAGAAATCAGAACAGTAGCAGATTCAATGTTTACAATATCATCTTTTTCCTTAACAGGAATTCGTCTGCGAATTAATGCATTTATTTTATCATTGTCACTTTCTAATTTTTTTACAACAGTCAGATTATAATTTATCGCTTTTCCAGCATATTTATGATTAAAGTCAATTTGTACTCTCCCTGAACCTACAAACCGTACTATTCCTCTTCTCCCATCAATATCTACTTCAGAACCAATAGTAAGCTGATCTGCTTTCTCTCCAAATTTTCGAATGGGAATCATTCTTACTTTAGAAGAATCACGCACTCCAAAACTTTTTTCAGGAGATAATTCAATAGAAATATTTTTACCGGTTTCAGAAGTTAATAATACATCATCTAGTCCTTTTAGAACCCAGCCATCTCCAACGGCTACAAGTCTAGGATCATAAGTTTTTGCTGAATCAAAAATTTCAAGTTTCTTAGCTTCTTTCTCTAATGTAGTCTCTACAGCTTCTCCAGTATCTTTTAACTTTGCAGTCCAATCCACAAGAATTAAATCGCCTTTTTCCATAACTTTAATAGAAAAAATACATCTATTTGAACTATTTCATATAAATTCAAAAAGAACATATTTTTTCAAATATTTTATCTATATAATCTGCAAAAGCTAAACTACACGTCAATCCAGGAGAGACAGCATTGAGTACATGTATGGATCTAGGAGTAGTTCTGATAAGAATATCTTTAATAAAATTACCATCAGAATCGACAAGCTGAGCACGTACACCAGAATATGATTTCACCATATCAGATTTGTTAACATTATGAACTAGGTTACAAATATCAGAATAGAAGGTGGATTTTTTGAATGGAGGAAAATAGTTAAAGAATTGTATATTTCGAGTATTATTCAGCATTTTCCAAAATCCAATATATTTCAACATATTGAAAAGATCCTTGGGATTAATTTCGTAATTAGAATACGATTCACGTCCTAAAGCAATAACAGAATTCGGACCAAATAATATATTACCATTTACAGTTTTAGTAACATGAGTTCCAAGAAAAGGAGTGGATTTTGAAGGTACAGGATAAATCATTGAATTTACAAGTGTGCTTTTATTTTTAGATAATTCATAGTATTCACCACGAAATGGAATTATTTGAAGATCATTAGAGACTCCCATATATGAACCAATAACATCAGCATTAACACCTGCACAGTTTATCACGTATTTTGTAAGAATTTCTCCACGGTTAGTTTGTAACACTATAAAGTCATTTTTTTCTTCTATTTTTTTCACAAAACAATTTAATTGAATCGCAACATTAGCAGACAGCATTTCAGTTACTATATTATTAAGAAAAGATTTAACGTCAATTACCGCATTATGTGGAGAATATAATCCTGAAATTCCTTTAGCATATGGTTCAAAATCAAGGATTTCATCATGATCAATTAATCGAAGACCTATTACACCATTCTTCTCACCATTGATTTTTAGACTTTCAAGTGTTTGTACTTCATTCTCATTGTTTGCTAAAATGAGAGAACCATTCTGTTTAAAACTAATATTATTTTTTTTGCAATATGAAATAATCAATTTAGAACCTGCAACTGAAAATTTGGCTTTATTTGAATTAGGTTCATAATAAAATCCAGAATGAATAACTCCACTATTATGAGTACTAGCATGAACACCAAGTGAACTTTCTTTATCAATTAAAAGTACATTTAACTTACGTTTGGTGCAAATAGATCTAGCGATAGTGCAACCAATAACACCACCGCCAATAATTGTTAAATCGTAAATCTTTTCCAAAACTTCAATAAAATATAAGTAAGAAAAATATTTATTTTTGGTGCCGGCAGAATAATTCGTAATTATTTTGCCGGCATTTGGTGCGTACCGTTAGTTTAGGGAGATATTCTCTTAACCCTCTTTTTGTTTAAGGCAAGATTCGACTAAGCGGCCTACCCGGATCTCAAGCAGAATTCATAGATCCTGTTTGGCCTTGCTCAATGTGGGACGGCCGTTTCATTCCTAACCAGAAATCTCAGACGTCGGTCATCATAGTTTACAGCTGGGTTGGATTTCGTTTCTATTCCGTTGCCAATCATCTCTGAACGCATCTCTCAATGCCACATTTCTGCTAAGAGAGAGGAGTTTCCTCAGGAATTACCCCGTGACTTGCCCTACGACTCGCACCAATATTACTTATAATAAAGTATAATTAATATTTGCGTTTATAAATGTGGAAAATATTCCTTTTCAATTTTAAGAATTTCCCGTTCATTAGTGGCATTTCTATAAGAAATCAAAAGCTCCTCGTTAAGGGTGAGAAATGTATTACCCCATTTGAATTTTGATAGTAATTCTTTCGCATGATCATCATAACCAATAATAATCAAACATGCAGATAATGCTTCAACTGAACTTAATGCCGATGGTTTAGCATAATTAGTTGGATTTCCAGCAACAAGTATTGGTAGTCGTTTATTTATTCCTTTCATTTTTTTATTGAATGTATTATTAATTTTTTTCCACGAACAATCAATT
>JAYZAG010000017.1:0-3604 GCA_036422215.1 Thermoproteota archaeon | reverse complement strand
ATTGCTTGGAATAGTTTGTACATTTTTGAATAAATCAATCCAAACGAATTTTTTAGAAGGTATTGAAAGTGCGAATGGATTTACTGGAAAAAGCTCTATAATATTATTTCCATATTTCAGTTGAGTTTTATAATTAGAAATCCTTCCATTATTTTTAAAGCTTTCGTATATTGAAAGAACTTCATCAAATTTTGGGTCAGTTATATTATTCTGAACAGTTGACACAATTTTGCTGTAATTTTTGATTAAAGCGTCAACTCTGGCAAAAGAAAGAAAAATTTTACCCTTTTTCACATTTAATGCAACTGGATTTGTTAACATATCATCGTTATAGAATGTGTTATACAATTTTTCCCACTCGTCTGAATCTTCCATTAGAGTTGGTACAAATTCATGCCAGTTACGCCATTCCATATTAATTAGTTTACTATAATTTTTTTTCAACTTGATGATACAGATGATTTTGAAGTTGGTTTAGTTCTTTTCTGCTTCTTATTTTTAGTCTGATCTCGCATCTTTTCAATAATTGCCAGTTTCCAATCTTCGACATTAATATTTACATCTTCTTGAGAATTTGTATTACTATTATCGGCAGATTTATTACGTTCATCCATTATCAAAGAGGGTTCCATTGATTGAATTGCAGTTTCTAAATCTTTTTTAGTTTCTCTAATATCTGAAACATAATCGTATATTTCTTTAATAATTTTAATAGGAAGTTGATTCATCTTAACAAAGATTCCATTATCATTTTCCATAAAATTAATATCATTGTCTTCTAATATTCTAATAATATTTGAATGGTCATCTTCATTCATTGCTTCTATTTCATCAAGCATTGATTTGATTTGACCTAAATTTAATTCTGTATTTGTATTGGTTGTTTCTAGATTAATATCATCCCTTGGGGATGGTACAGTTTCTATAAAATCATCCATTGTATATTGTTATAAATTGATATATCCTTAACTATATTAAATGCATTGAAAATATTATTGATAATGATTGAAGACATAATTCTGAATTTAAATACGATTAGTAAAATCGAACAATATGACAAATTGTTAGTGAATTATGGTACATTATACATTGACCCTTATTCAAAACTAAGAGGATTAAGAAGAAAAATACAAGGACATAATAGATATGATGTGTTGAAATTTGTTAGTTCAACAATTAGACTTGCTATAAATTATGGAAATTCAATTTTACATCGTTTCAGATATATTCCAGATTTGACTTTAGATGATTTAGATAGTTTACAAAAAGATGAGCTAATGCTTTTATATAAAACATTATTAGAATGTAGATCTGGATTAAGTGAACTTTGTTCAACATATGAAGATGATAAAAATGTGCTATCTTCGATTGAAATCATTGAAACTTCTATTGAAAACTTTATTGATGAATGTAATAATATTGGTTTGAGAAATAGCTTTTTCAAAGAGCAAAAAAATCCAATGGAAGAAACTATTAGTTTTTAAAATAAGGAATAAATTAGATTAATAAATAATGTATACATGTCAAGTCTGTAATTATTCCACAAAAAATGCATCTTCTTACAAACGTCACTTAGAATCGTTAAAGCATAAGAAGAAATTAGAATCTCTTTGTACTCCTATTGCTAATACTGATTCCAGTAAATCGAATTCACAAGTTAAAACTGTGAACATTGATATTGAAAGTAAAGCAATTGCAGCCTTAGAGGAAAAAATCAAAATTTTGATACAGCACAATAAAACGATAGAAAATAACTATAATCAAATGAAACAAGAACAATTATCTATGAAGAAACGAATGGAAAAGATTGGAAAATATCTTTCATTAGTATGCAAAGCAAGTAATGAAATCAATCAATTATAAGATTATTTTTGTGAATATATATTATGTATACCTGTACTTGCTGTAATTATAGCACTCCGCATCAAAGCAATTATAAGAGACATATTGAAACAAGTAAACATAAAAAAATAATAGAAGAGCTTCAGAAACAAAAATCTATCAATGCAGGTCCATTGATGCTTGTTATAGCCCGATTAGAGGAAAGTAATGCTCGATTGGAGGAAAGTAATAAACAACTACAAGAAAATTATACTACTTTACAAGAAAGAATGAGTGTTTTAGAGAAATCTGTTGCAAACAAAAAGAATATTGGACCAATTGGAACTATCAACAACTATAACACAACAGTTAATAACCAAGTAAATATTCAAATTGAGAATTTTGGAAATGAATCAATATCGCATATTCAGGACAAACAAAAGATAGATATGTTAAACTCCCCCAATATGGCATTAAGGGCTATGCTTGAATACGTACATTTCAATGCAAATAAACCAGAATTCCAGAATATAAAATGGACTAATATGCAAAAACCTTTAATACTTACAAAACGTGGAGATGGAATAGATGGATGGAGTTTAGATAATAGAGATGAAACATTAGAAGAACTCACCAGAAATTTAGTTAATTTTATGGATGAAATAAGAGACGAATATGGTGGCAGCGATGTATTTAAGAATAAAACTAATGGAGAAAAAATAAACGATTTAATACAAATTATGAATACACCTGATGAAGATTTATCAGACCCTGAAAAAAAGCATAAAAAACAGGTTATAAATAAATTAGGCGTACATTTATACCAATGTACAAAAGCTCAAAAAAATAAAAAATGAACACTGATTTGGGCAAAATACAAAAGAGATATATAGCCAAATATCAACATGACTACCGCAAATACGAATTCAGATCCAATCAGCTTTGAAAATCGTGAACTTATGGATTACCTTTATGAACACAAAGATCAAATGTCTTCAGAAGTATACATCCAATTATCAGAATTAGTCGCTAAGAAAGAGAAGGCAAAGTCCAACTTTCAGCAAAAATTCTTCAAGGTCAAATACATTTTGAATGAAGTTGTGTCATTTGCTCGCAATTCATATTTAGAATGTTGTGAAGAGCGCAATATCGAACTAAATACTATGTTCAATACCAAGACATACGTAAAAGTGCTTCGTAGTGTTCAAATAACTGAAACTGAAAATAATCCTTTTGATGATATTATGAATGGAGTTATTCAATTAGATGTTACATTAGGGGGTTATCTGACGAATATTCATACAGGAGACACATATGTAAAATCTGTTGCCTTATCTGGTGGATATGCTAATTGGGATGAGGATATCGCAGGAAAAAAATCCTCAACTCTTCATATCTTGTTTATTGAGGAATGCGACTTACAGAATGAAGAAGCGAATTAGTGATGGCGCATATTTTTTTACTGTATAAAATTAAAAAAAATGATAGTCGTCTCATAAAATTATTAAATATTGTAGCTACTCAATAAAAAATATGAGTACAGAAAAACCAGAATATCCTCATATAGTGAGTTCTCGAAAACTCAAATTGCTTAAGTCAAAAGTACAAACAGGATTGTTTACTCCATCTCTTTTGCGGAAGCTAGCAAATGAAATGGATTATCAAAAAACTTTAGAAAAGTGGATGAACAATATGAATTGTTTACCTTTGCCAAGAGAACTCCAGATTAAAATTATGGAATATGATGTGAATCATAGGAAAAATTTTAAGTTAACTCTGGAAA
>JAYZAG010000016.1:0-2216 GCA_036422215.1 Thermoproteota archaeon | reverse complement strand
GAGCGTTATTTGATTCAGGATTCAAAACACGCGAGTCATTATATCTAGCTTCTATTGACGATATCTCAAAAACCCCTCATCCTCTTATTACTCCTTCTTTTGCTAAAAAAATTAAAGAACAACTAAAGGATTTTAAAAGTGATGACCCCAACATACGTTAGAGGATTACTATGCACTGTCAATAATGGAATAACTAGTTCTAATCTTGATTTTATGGTTCACCGTGCATGGGATGGATATTTATGCTACAACAAACAATCAGATTATTCTATTATTAACAAATTAAATAATTTTTCTTATGAAATAATTGGTTGTCTAAGTGGTTCTATTGTTCATGATAAAGAAATTTTAATTCACGGAGAAATATATGGAAATTTTCTTCCTATTATTGATAAAATTATTTCTTCCAATACTGTGAATGAATTAAAATCAAATATTCAAGAACTATATCGACTTGATGGTTCTTATTGCATGGTGGTCAGAGGCAAGCTGGGCACTATTTGTTGTCGTGATCCGCTTGGCTGTAAACCTCTCTATATTGGTAAAAAAGATAATTCTATTTCCATATCTACACAAAAATCCATTTTACTTGATTCTAATTTCCAGGTTGAAGATTTTATCCCAGGAACTGCTATGATATTGGAAAATGACATTTTAATAAATTCTCGAAATCTCTCCGATCCGAAGAATTACTCTAATTATGACGCAGATATCCTATTGAATCTTTTGAGAACATCGATATCTTCTCGAATAGGTAATAAGAAAAATATCGGCGTCTCATTTTCTGGCGGAATTGATAGTTCAATTTTGATTTCTATCGCAAATGAATTCACTGAAATCAAGGCTGTTAACGTAAGAATGAAAGATTCACATGATTTTGAAAATGCAAATAAACTTGCTAATCTACTCGGAATTGATCTTATTGAAATTGAACCAAATAAAGATAATATTCCTGACGATATTCCCAATATTATCTCTCTTGCTGAAATTACTCGACCTATGGACGTGAGCATTGCATTGGGTTTTTACTATGTAGCAAAAACTGCTAAAGAACATAATACATCCACTCTTTTTGTTGGTCAACTTGCCGATGAATTATTTGGCGGCTATGCTAGATATATTCGAACTCTTTCAGAAGAAAGCTCAAAATTTGTAGCAGATATGATGAATTCTGATGTACATAATGCATATACAAAAAACTTTGAACGAGATGAGAAAATTACATCGCCTTTTGTTGATTTATTTGTTCCTTATGCTTCTTTACCTATAGTTAATTTTGCATTAAACTGCCCAATAGAATATAAAATCGATGTTGCAAATGATATAAGAAAACTGATACTTCGTTCTGTTGCTAAAAAATTAAAACTTCCTGAAGAGATAATTTATCAAACTAAGAAAGCAATTCATTTCAGTTCTGGTATTGATAAGGTTGTTAAGAAAGCATTAAAAAATAATTAAATATCTAGTATCATTGTGGCTTTCCATCTACTATCTTCTTTTGTTAAACTAAATTTGTGTAGTGTTACCGCTTTTACATCTGCACATAGCTCATGTTTTTTATAATCAATATGTTCCCCTTTTGCTATTGCATACAACTCATATTTCTCATCTAATTCCTTAATATTAATATTGAATTCACTAAATATTAGTTGATTTGCATCTTTTTCTATTACTAATTGTTCTAAAAATTCAAATAATAACATATCTATTTCTTCTGATTCAACTTTGAATTCTATTTTTTTCTTAATATTTATACTTTCTAAATTATCAACCATGGTATTTGTTAATGCTTTTCCTGAATCAATAAAAATTCCTTCTAATGAATCTGAATAAACCTCTATTGCCGCATCGGCTATTGATATATCGTCTTTATATATATACGGCAATATTATCCCTTGACATTGCCTATAGGGATGAATCTTACTACACGTTTTGAGATTTTTGCATTTACTGTTGCATCTACTACATCATCAATATTTTTATACGCATCTCCAGCTTCTTCTGCAAGTCCTTTATATGAAACTGATTTAACATAAATCCCTTTTTTTAACATATCTTTATACAATGTCTCTCCTCTAAACATTCTCTTTGCTTTAGTTCTACTCATAATTCTTCCACTTCCATGTGCAGTACTAGCAAATGTTTCTTTATGTGCTTCTTTTGTCCCCAATAAAAGATATGATCCTGTTTCCATACTTCCTCCAATAATTACAGGT
>JAYZAG010000015.1:0-5922 GCA_036422215.1 Thermoproteota archaeon | reverse complement strand
CATTTGACATAACATATGTGTATGGCTGTATCGACAATAGAAATTCCAGGTCATGTGAAACTATTATCACAATTTTTTTTCATTTTTCAAAATTTTAATTAATTTTAGAAGGTTTTGCTTCTGTATGTGATCTTGCCCAACTGTTGGCTCATCTAAAACAACTATTTTTGGCTCCCATGCAAGCACACATGCTAAACATAGTCTTTTTTTTTCTCCTCCACTTAATTTCATAGGCGGCTGTTTTCTATATTTCTGTAAATCAAATTTAGTTAGTATTTCATCTATTTTCTTTGATTTTTCTTCATCACTGTCTATGAAATTATCCAATCCAAATTTTATTTCATTTTCAACTGTATCTGCGAAAATTTGATTATTGGAGTTTTGAAATACTATTCCAACTTCTTTTGACATTTTTGCCACTGAAGACTTTTTTGTATTATTTCCAAAAATTTCTATTTCTCCTTTTGTTGGTTTTAGGAGACCATTTATGTGCCTTATTAGTGTTGTTTTGCCTGCTCCATTTTCTCCAATAATTGCTATTATTTCTGACTGTTCTATTTTAAGATTGATGTTAGTTAGAACACTCGTGTCTTTGTCATAATTATAGTAAACATCTTTGAATTCTATCAATTTTTATTCTTTTCTAATTCTTTTATTAATTCTTCAGCGTTGAACGCAGTATCTATGTTTTTTATTTCTTTATTCAATTTTTGTGAAAGTTGTGTGATTAATGGTAAGCCTAATGATTTTATTATATTCTTATTATGTTCAATTATATTCTTTGGATGTCCGTTTCCTAATATTTTTCCTTTATCCATTATTACTATTCTGTCTGCTATTTCTATAAGTAAATCCAGTCTATGTTCAACAACTATTATTGTTATGTTTCTATTTTTTTTCAAATCATTTAATAGCATTAGAAAATCATATGCAGTTTTTGGATCTAGCATTGATGTTGGTTCGTCCAATATTAACACTATTGGTTTCATTACTAATGTACCTGCTAACGCCACTCTTTGTTTTTGACCATCTGACAATTCATGTGGAGCTTTGTTTATTATTTTTTTTATTTTAAGGAGTTCTACAACATCATCTATTCTTTTTTTTATATCATCTTTTTCTATTCCTAGGTTTTCTAATCCGAATGCAATATCTCTTTCTACGTTAAACATAAAAATCTGATTTTCTGGATCCTGAAATACAAACCCTACTTTTTGTGATATTTTATCCATTTCTAATTTTTTTATGTCTATATTTTCAATTTGTATTGATCCTGATTCTTCTCCATCATATAGATTCTTCATTATTCCTACAATTGATTTCAGTAGTGTAGATTTTCCACAACCTGTTGGACCGCATAATAGTATGAATTCTCCCTCTTTGATGTCAAGATTTATATTTTTTATTGTGTTAGTACTGTCTCCAGTGTATTTGTATGAATAGTTTTTTATTGAAATTATGTCCTTTGTATCCTTCATTGTTGATATATTCTATCTATTAATTGGATTTATTTGTATTATCTACGTTATTGGCTTTTATTGATTGATCTATCTTTTCTTGTAGTTCTTTTAAGTTGTCTTTAGTTCTTGTTTCTTGTTTTTCTAGAAGATTTTTTTTGGTTTTGTTTAATTCTTGATTTTCGTTAAGTTCTTTTGTTAGATTTTCTTTGTTTGATCTAATCATTATTGTGCCTGTAGATTTGTATACTGGATCCTTTTCAGATGTTTTTTCCAATTCTTTTAATGCCTTTTCTAGTTCAAAATCTTCTACTTCTATTTGCTGTTTTTGTATTTGTATGCTTTGTAAGGTTTGTTGTAGCTGATCAAATCTAGTTAATTGTTCTCTTAGCCATGGAGGAATTTGAGGTGAAGCCATTTTACTTCTTAATTACAGCTTTCGCATAGATAAATCTTTATAATGTTGCTATTATTTGCGATGTAACATCAAGAGCTCGTGTATGTGATGAAATTTTTGCTCTAAGTTTAGCAATATCGTTTTCTTGAATTGATAATATCACATCTTTTTTTATTACTTTTATTTTATCTTCTTTATCAAGATCTGGCTTTATTGATTCTAACATTTTTTTAGCAGTTGAATTATTTTTTGAAGAAATTGAAATTTCTGCTGTAAATTTAAATTTATTTTTATTCGATTGTTGCTGTGTCATATGATAGATCTGCCACTTTGTAATTGCATTTTGCACAATTCCATATCCCTGATACTTTTCTTTTAATATTTTCTGATCCGCATTTTGGACATTTTCTTTTTCTCTGTAATTTTCTAAGTACAGATGAATGTCTTTTGCGTATTGTTGCACCATATTTTGATTTGCTGTATGTTACTGGATTTGGGAGTTTTTTTGTCATTTTTCTACTCTATCTTTTATAATGTTCCTTATGACTGCACCCTTTTCTTTCGAGATATTTGTTAGTTCCTTTAACTCATCAATTGTAAAGCTTCCAGGATTTCCTTTTTGCGCTGCTACAAAAGTACCGTCAGTGTTTGTAACTAATGTTAATCTTGAATTCATTATTCCTTCTTCATTTTTTGTCGGATCGATTATTATTGAATTATCTATTTTTGCAAATGTTGTTGCTATGGGTATTGTTTCTATTTTCAATTTTTCATATTCATCTAATGTTTTTATTCCGTCTCCATCTTGCTCAATTATTGGTTTGTTTGTTGTTAATAATGCTGCTGCTATTGAATATGATGTGGCATCAAATAAATTACCTGCATCGTTTATTATTGCTACGTCTGCGAATACTGAATACACATGCTCTCCCTCTTTAATTACCATACTCTTAAAATCTACCATCCCTGATTCTCGTATTCCTCTGTCAGAAACTCTGCTTAGTTCTATTGTGTTTGGTTGTGGAGGTCCTGGTTCATATTCTTGTCCTGCTATTGGTAAAATTTCTGCGTTTACCATTAATAGACCTTCATTTGGACTATCTGGATAAGGTCTTATCGATTCAATTTTTATTCCTGCTATGACTTCGGTATCTCCTAATTTTACTCTGGCTGAACCATTTGCTTTTTCTATCACACCAGTTTCTATTTCTAATTCACGATGCTGATAGAGTTCTCTATTGTCTAGACGTTTGTTTTCTTTTAAATTATCTATGATGTCACGTTTTATTGAACTTGAGAGTATGTTTATTTTCACTTTTTCTCATCCTCCGAATCGAAATATTTTTTTCTCAATGCTTCTTTTTGAATTTCATATACGTCTTTGCAACCTTTTATAGAAATTTCAAAAGATTCTAGAAATTCTTCATGTGTTAATTTACCATCAAATTGAAATAATGTTACTTCATTAAAGTTTGGCATCAAGGCTGTAGGCATATCTGATGTGCCTTCTTTATCCTCTTGATCGTTTAGATCTAATGCTATTTTTGATTCGATTTTACCTGCTGCACATGCAGCTACTAGATCTCTCATAGCTATTCCTGCATCTGCCAGTGCAACTGATGCAGCATTTATTCCCGTACATCTTGATCCGCCATCTGATTGAAGAATTTCAATCCATACGTCAATTTCCGTTCTAGGATATTCTTCTAATATTATTGCAGGCATTAATGCTTCTTTTGTTATTTTTGATATTTCGTTTTCTCTTCTAGAAAATGATGGATTTTTTCTTGTATCAACTGAATATGGTGTCATGTGATATCTGCATTTTAGTACAGCTTTACTGTTATCTGTCAAATGTTTTGGTTGTACTTCTCTAGGACCGTATACTGCAGCCATTACTTTATTCCCTCCAAATTCTACATAGGCTGATCCATTAGCATTAGGAATTACTCCTGCCTTTATGGTCACTTTTCTTAATTCATCTATTTTTCTTCCATCTATTCTTATGTTATTTTCATTTAGTAATTCTGTCATTTTTTCACATCAATAAATCTTGTACTTGGTTTTGTAAATCTGCTAGATGAGCTTTTTTCTCTATTAGATTTAAACTCTTTCGTATTCTTTCAATTCCTTCTTTTTCGCCCACTGCTAAGATTAAACCATTTTGTCCCACTGTAATTCTACAATCTGTCTTTTCCTGGAGAAGATTTATCATTGATCCTTTCTTTCCTATAACTCTTGGTATTTTGGTTGGCGAAATTTCTAATATTGTTCCTTTATGAATTTTACCTAATCCTCTGTCGTTAATTGACAGTAAAGGATCTCTAGTTCTATCATAATTACCTATCCTGCAGATTGCATTATCTCCCAATCCAAATTTTTTCGACAGATCTTGTCTTTCTGCAGAGAAATCTCTTCCAAAAACATTTGATGCAGGTAATATTCCGCTAAAATAAGATCTTATATCAAATTCCCATGCAAATGCTGATGTTTTTATTACCTTTCCTATTACTACATCGTCAAGTCTTGGGTTGTACAAGCCCGTTAAAGGTATCACTCTTACTGTACTGTTAATTAATTCAGCCATGCCTACTTTTGTACTATAAAATTTGTTTTCTATTTGAGTTACTGAATTTTCAGGATTAAAACTCCCTTCTGCTATAAAATCCCCTGGAACTACATATTTTCTCTTTATTTCAACCATTTTCTATTTAACCTCTGATGCTTCTATCCTTCCTTTTGTTATTGAATTAAGTTTCTCCAATAAATTAGTTTTTGTTGCAGCAGAAATTTCAATTTGGGCCGTATAAGTTCCATCTCCTTCCCATTTCTCATTTTTTATATCACATGAATTTTTCAAAACCCCAATACATTGTGGTGCAGACTGAGCCGGAATTTTTATGTCTAAAACAGTTGTTTCTGAGCTCATTGGGAGTATTTTCCTCAATTCCTCTACTATTTTTGTAATTTGTTCTTCTTCGTCTTTGTAAGGATCTATGCTTACTCTCGATTGTTGCATTGCTTGTTCTATTCTTGTTGGAGGATGTGGTATATGTGTTTTTGGGTCCACAAAACTATTTGATATAATCTGAACAACACGACGTTTTTTTTCTGTTATCATCTTTTTTCTCTGTTCTGTTGTTAGTTGTAAAGTTCCTTTTTCTAATATTATTTTTGTTCCTTCCGTTGAATCTGATGTTCCTAAGTGTTTTTTCATCTTTTCATCTGACGCTCTTAATCCTTTAGCTGAATCTGTAAATACTTCATCCATTGCAATAATTTTGCTTATTTCTCCTGTTTTCTTCAGTTTATATTCTAATGCTTTGTCCGGATTTACGAATATTTCAAAATTTTGATCATTAATTGAATATCTGATTATGGTCAACTTATTTGACAAATAAAAACCTCAAACATATCTTTATTATTTTATAACGTATAAAACTGTTAATGGAAACTATATCTGATATTCTAGATAGAACTAATAAAATTGCTATTGTTGGCCTATCTAAGAATCCTGATAAAGATAGCCATAGAATTGCCGAATTTTTACTATCTAAAGGATATGAAATCATTCCTGTTAATCCCTCTTCGGATGAAATTCTAGGTTTACCATGCTATTCTGATTTATTAGACATACCTGCGGAAATAGCAAAGACAATTGATATGGTAAATGTGTTTAGAAAATCTTCTGAAGTTCAATCTATTATTGAAAAAATTCTTAGAATGAGACTATTATATAATTCTCCCAATTATGTATGGACTCAATTAGGAATATCTGATCAAAATGCTGCAAATGATGCTCAAAATGCAGGACTATCTGTTGTAATGAATAAATGCATAATGATTGAAATAAATAAATTAACTTAGTGATAATTATTTTGAACTAGCTTTTTGTATATGCTCTTACTTCTTCATCTGATAACTGCTTCATTGTTTTTGTTTCGTTTTTCACTGTTGCTATTTTAACATGTTCTGAACCTACTTTTTCTTCACTGACTAGATATATTGATTCTACTGCTAACTTTATCGCTTCGTCTAATGTTATTTTTGATGAATATTTATTTTCAA
>JAYZAG010000014.1:0-8152 GCA_036422215.1 Thermoproteota archaeon | reverse complement strand
ATCTTCAGAATAATGATCGTAAATAGAATTTTGATTAATATTAGGTGCAAAAAATATAATATTTCGTCCCTCAAGGGGACCTTTGAAAGTGCCATGTTTGTGTCTTTTAACATGGTGTTTCATGCCTTTGCCCACCAAGCCATGTTCCCCCATGCCTTCAGAAGACGCATTTATTATAACAATTGTTCCTCCTTTTCTGACAATTTCACGATCGGGATTTCGTGAACTCCATATGTTTAGAGAATTAAGAGAAAGTAAAAACCAAGTATCCCTTGGAAATGCATTGAATATGCCAACATCATATCCATATGAAAGATCAGTAGAATAAACAGAAAGGGCTTTTTTGGCAGCAGCTTTGAAAGCATGTTTAGGATGTCCAGAAAATACAGCCACTGTTTTTCCAAAAGAGTTAGAAACTGTATTTATTATAAAGTTCAATCCTGCCATAGTTGCGGCTTCTTCAATATCTGATCTTCTACTATTGCCGTTCACATCTCCAATAGTTCCTTGAAGAGCAGAATTAACAGGTTTATGATTTTTATCAATTGATTCAATGCCTGCTAAACCTGGCATGACAATCTTACCACCGCCGCTAAAACCTGCATAAGGATGAGGCATAAGGGTTCCTATTCCGATCTTTAAATCAGATTCCAGAAATAATTTATCAACATAAAGTGGTGTTCCCATTGATGTTTTTCCAATAAATTTATTGTTCTGATATGCACTATGACTATAGACCCTATATTTAGACACTATAGAAGAACCTAATTTTTTAACAAGATCATCATGTGTAAGTGATCTATGAGTTCCAGTGCTAATCAAAAAGAAAATCTGATCGTCATTTTTTATAGATTTCTTTAATTCTTTCAACAAAAATGGAATTATTCTCCATGCTTCAGTAGGTTTTGTTAGATCGTCAACGACAATGCAAACTTTTGAGTTTTTCTTAGCCAACTGTGAAATGCGTTTAGATTTTACAGGGTTAGAAAGTGATTTTTGTATTCTACCATTATTAATTTCCTTAGCATCATTCATATTACAGAGATCAACATTCCATTCAACAGGTAAATCAAAATTGAATGATTCATTACCATAAAATGATTTCCAAGGTACTGAAAAACTATTGATAGGTTTAACATGATCATAATTCACATCAGACATAAGATTTTCTGCCTGTAACAAATCACTTTGTGTGTCAATATTAACAGAATTAGTAGAAGGCATAACAAACGGTATACAATTCTTTCCCTTGAATGAATTTTTTTCCATTACTACATTACGTCTCGCAGCATAGATTGCACCATTTCTAATATAAATATTAGGAAGTTTTTGTCGTGGTAGATTTTCAGTTCCTTCATCAGCATAATCTTTCAGTTTATTATTAACAATTTTTTTCATTCGAAAAGGATGATGTGCGCCAACGTTTACAACACTAATCACTGAATCTGCTTTCGAATTTATGAGTTTTTTCAGTGCATCATCAATATGTTTTGATGTTCTCATAGGAGTGGTTGGTTGTAACATAACAACAATATCATAAGTAATATTATGAATTTTTTCCATTTTGTTTACAGAATGTTTTATTACATCAATAGAAAGAGAATTATCACTAGAAAGTTTTTTTGGCCTTCTAAAAGGGACTTCAGCACCATATTTAGTTGAAACTGATATTATTTCTTCATTATCAGATGAAACAATTACATTAGAAAGTTTTTTGGATTTAAGAGCCTCGACAATCGTATATGCTATAAGAGGTTTCCCACATAAAGATATTATATTTTTGTTCTTTATGGTTTTAGAACCACCCCGAGCAGGAATTATTGCAAGGATTTTAGGATTTTTCATGAATTCATCTCCTCATCGTCCCAATTATATATTATTTTACCATCTATTTTACTAGCAAATCGACCCCTATAATAATCGCGATTAAGTAGTTCTTCATGAGTGAGAGAAGGGTTTTCCACCCCTAAGATTTTTTCATAGTTATCTATTTTTTGTACGAGTTCAAACAATTCATCTTTGTTCATTTGAGATAGTTCTACTAATGACTTTAATTTCTCAGGATTTAAAGATACAATTCCATCTTTCGTTTTATCAGGTTCAAGAACAGTAAAATGTCTTTCTATTATATCTGCACCCAACCATAATGCAATAATGCAAGAAGTAAGATTATTTTTTTGTAGATCAGTATGATCGCTGAACCCCGTAGCATTACAATATTTTTTAAGAAAATTAATTTTATGAAGGTTTAGTTGTTCAAGAGGTGTAGGATACATGGTTACACAATGAAGTAATGAAAAATTATAGTCCTTCAGAATATCAGTAGTTTTTTGTATTTCATTAAGAAAAGTTGCGCCAGTTGAGATTATCAATCTATCGAAATTATCTTTAAGTTCAGAAATAAATTTATGACTTGCACAATCATAACTAGCAACTTTAATTTCTTTGAATCCTATAGTTTTTGCCATTTCTATTTTATCTCTTGTGAAAATAGTAGCCATTGGCTTTATTCCTGCAGAAATGCATTCATCGATAAACATTTCATAAGTAGAGATCTCAAGATCGAGTTTCTTCAGTCTTTCATATTCAGAAGAATATGGTCGTTTTATAGTTTTGATCATATTATCTTAAACTAAGCCATCTTCAAATCCTTCACGAAAAGTTAAATCTTCAGAAAATATTATTTGCATTTTAGCATAATCTGCACCATTTTCGGCAGCTGACCATAACATTTCCTTAAGTAAGTGCGGATCTCCATTATGATTCTGACAAAGTTCTGCTATAATTTCAACCATTTCTCTACTATAATTTACAATAATCGACTAATTAAAATATAGAACTATTAGTTAATTATATCGCAGTATGATAGGAATTTCTACAATATTCTACGGTTTTAAGAATAAAAACATAATAGACAAAGTGGAGAAATTAGTTAATATTTTCAATAATGTGAAACTAAGGCCACTAGTACAAATAGGTGCTTCATACCCAGAAGATGATTTTAGCGGGACAGTATCGAAATTATTAGAGTTAAAGAAATCATATAATATCAAATATGCACTTCATCAAAGCATATGGCTACCAAATCCAGATTTCTTTATAAATATAGCAAGTTCAAATAAAGAAATTCAAGACAATAGCATTACAACATTAAAGAAAAGTATAGATTTTGGAATAGAAATTGGTGCAGAAAATTTATCATTTCATGGAGGGTATGCAGCAGATAACCTAGTGCAAAATAAAGAATTTGAGCCTTTAAACATAGAATCAGGAATGTCATTTGAAAAAGCCTATGAAAATTCAATTAATAGTCTAAAAAGATTAACGGATTATTCAAACAACAACATTCGATTAAGTATCGAGAATTTCAATTATAGACCAGAAAGAGGATATTTGTATTCAATGCCAGAAGATTTTCTCAATATTCCAGAAAAAATTGGCATAATACTCAACACAGGCCATCTTCATTACAATCAAAATAAACTGAAAGATAATGAGTATATAGATAAAATGTTAGAAGTTTTAAAGAATCGTATTTATGAGATTCATATTAATGATAATGACGGATCAGAGGATCAGCATAAATTAGTAGAATATGGAAATGTGCCAATTAAATATATATTAAATGATTTTAAATCGCATAATATTTTTCCAGATCTTATTATAGAATGTCACAAAGAAAGGCATGGATACACCGATAAAGATCTTCAAGATAATTTGTTATTATTAAACAATATGCTAAATGATATTATGAAATGATCAAAGAGTTGCATATGTAAGAGTGTCAATATCGTCAAGAGATTTATTATTGAACATTGACCATCCGTCAAACAAATAGCTAGGTTTTTTCATAGTGTTAATCAATGAATATATATCTAGCTTAAGGTAAGAATTATGGTTATTCATTATTATGACAACATCAGCATTTTTGAAACCATTTTTTATATTAGTATTACGAATGTCAATTTTTGACATAATAGCTTTTTGAACTACAGGATCATATCCCCAAATATTGTTATTAAATTTAGAAATTTTACCAACAAGATCAATAGCAGTAGATTGTCTGACATCAGAAGTTTCTGGTTCACCTTTAAAAGCAAATCCAATAATAAATATTTTAAGTGTGGATAATTTCTTTCCATTTTTATTTGAATAGTTTTTAATTTGACGAATGATGTGATCAACCATAGATTCATTTATTTGTCTAGCAGCAGAAGCGAGTTTTGGAGAATATCCTTCATTCTTTGCGGAATTAATAAAGAAATATGGATCTTTTTTAAGACAAATTCCTCCTACTCCAGGGCTAGGAATTGGAATGTTATTTCGCGAATATCCTTCATTTGCAGCCTTGATTATTTCAGACGAATTAAAACCAAATTTTGATGACATTAATGCAAGTTCGTTCGAAAAACCAAAAGTAACATCACGATAAGTATTGTCAATTAGTTTAATGAATTCTGCTTGTTCAGGTTGGTCAACATTGACTATAGTAGGAGTGAGATTTTGGAATATATTTGATGCAATTGATGAACTATCCTCATTAATGCCTCCTATAATTTGAGGTAGTTCTTTCAGTTCCTGCAAGGCTTTTCCGGCAACAGTTCTTTCAGGAGCCATTGCTAAAAAGAAATCATTCCCTGCTTTCATTTTCGAATATTTTTGTAATATATCAATTACCAGATTCCTAGTTGTACCAACAGGAACAGTTGATCTATTAATTACAAGATCGCCTTTCTTCAATAATTTAGAAACATACTTAACAGCGCTTGAAAGGTGTTTCACATTAGGTTTTTCATTAGGACCCAATGGTGTTTGAACACAAATAATGTAAACATCACAGTCTGTTTTATCATAGTTTTGAGATACTAGAAAATTTTTACCTATATGAAATCTAAGTAGAGAGTCTAAACCAATTTCATGAATATGAGGTTTACCTCTTCGCAAATTTGCTATTATTGATTTATCAGAGTCAACTCCAATTACCTTGAATCCAACATCTGCTAAGGATAGAGCAAGAGTAAGACCTACAAATCCTAAACCGACTACACAGATTTTCTTAGATCGAACATCCGATTTTGCTTTCAACTCATTTAAATCTATAACGTCAAATACTCGATGCTTATTATCGACAACTACTACATTTGTAAAATCTGTCTTGGATTTTTTAGATTTAGATAATAAAGATTCAAGATCAGTGATTTGATTTATAACATTTTGATTTCGGTTTACAAAAATTGGATTAACATTCATAACAGATTTAACTTGGGATGAAAGAGATGTGCCTTTAAGCATCGCTCTTCTTATATCACCGTCAGTTACTACACCAAGTAGTTTATTAGAGCGATTACTAATTATTGCAATTCCTGAAGGAAGTCCTTTATGAGGTGCGGAATTAATTACTTCCATAACTTTTTTTAAAGTGTCAGTAGGCTTTACAACTAAATTATTAATATCATTCATTATCAAATCACGTTATGTTATATAATCAAACAATCTTACTTTTCAAATATAAATTGTATTATATAGTCTAACATTCGTTTCCCAGAATTACCATCAAGAATATTACACTGATTATCCACAATATCACTCCTGCCTTTATGATCAGTATTGGGAGAATCTAGATACAGGTTAAGAAATTCGATTAATTCAGTTTCATTATCTGCTTTCCGAACGCCCTTCAATGCAGATATATTGCTATAATGAGAATACTCGAAATGTCTTTTCACAGAACGAGAATAAGGAAGGTTTTGATTTCCATCAAAACCTACATTAATTACAGGAGTGTCAAATATACAAGATTCTATACTGACAGTAGAAGTAACAGTTACAGTCAAATCAGAATTTATAATTGTGTTTGCCAATAATTCGTAATCTTCAACGTCCGCTTTCCATTTATATCCAGAGTCAGAAAATTCATCAGAAGGTCTTCCAGGAGTTTGTAAAGTTACACAAGGATGATTTTTTAATTTGAGAAAGGCGTCAATTGAACGACGAGGATGGAGTCGAACCAGTAGATGACATGATTTACTAAGAGTATTATTTTCTATGGCCTTAACAATAAGATCTATAATATTAGGTTCAGCATCAGTTAATTCCTCTGTACCTGTTGCATAGAGAATAATTTTTTTTGTGCGGTCAATTCCATAATATGATCTAAACTTTTCATTAGAAGTTATGTCTTTCATGTCATAATACATATCATATTGAGGAATTCCACAAATCATAACTTCACTAGGACCGTAATCAAGAAATTCAATTGCTTCATTCTTCATATTTTCGTTCCAAACAAGTAATCTATCAATCTTTGCAGGAATATTCCATTTAGAAGTTATATTATCCCAAGATGGAACGTATGCAATAGTGGGAATGTTGTTTTTCTTAGCAAGTCGTATAAATGGATAAACATGAAATGAAAAAGGGTAAGCAAAAAAAACTGCATCAAAATGTTTCTCAAAAATTTTACTGTGAGATTTTGGAATAGAGATATTTAGATCTATCCAAGAAAGAGTTTTTTGTATAAAAGCACTTTTACTTAATATTTTACCAAATAGCATTCTAGAGATGTGAAAAATTTTATGTTCATCTCCATATATCTTATTTTTTATTTTAATTGATTCAGAATATTTACGATCCTCATTAACAAATATATAGTTCCTTAATATTCCAACTATAATCTCAAATTTGCTTCTTTTGTACTTCAAAAAATTATGAAAAGATATGTTTGGATTTAATGGTTTTAGAGAATCAGATTCAGATAGAAAAGTTATTTTAATGTCATTATCAGAAAGATAGATTAAATTTTGCTCGTTTATTATAGATTTCCAGCCGATTCCATAAGGAAGTACTATTAGAAGTTCCTTCTTCACATCAGGATTCATATTTATCTATAAATTATAATATGATCAACAATTAAAAGATATTAAAAGAGGGACAATTTTGAATTTAAAAGAACGTCTGTTGAGTGGAAAAACAACCATAGCAATTTTCGGAATCGGATTCGTTGGGACAACAATAATGACAGTTTGGCTCAGAGCAGGTGCGAGAGTAATTGCAGTGGATAAGAATATAGACGTATTAGAGAAATTAAGAAAAGGAGAATCGCCAACGAATGAACCACATTCAAAAAGGGCAATTTCAAAGGGATTAAAAGAAAACAAGTTAATTATAACATCAGATCATCAGACTGCAATTAGAAAATCGAACATAGTGATCATAGCAGTTCCAGTAGGTTTAAAAAATAAAAATGTTAATTTGACTAATATAATTTCAGTAATAAACTCCATATCAAAAGATATGAAAAAAGGAATTACTATAATTGTTACTCCAACAATACCAATTGGAACATCAAAAAAAATAATAAAGATTATAGAAAACAAGACAAAATTAAAAGTTGAAAAAGATTTCAACTACATATATTCACCAGAGAGAATTTCAGCTGGACATGCAGTAAAAGACATAGAGAAAAACTATCCGGCAATAATTTCAGGTGCAGGAAAAAAGAGTACAGAATTTGGAAAAAAATTATTCGATATAATTTCATCAAAAGGAGTAATAGAAATGTCAACAATAGAAGCGGCAGAAGGAGAAAAAATTTTCGAAGGAGTTTACAGAGATGTAAACATTGCATTAGCAAATGAATTAGCAATAATATGTGAAAAGAATGGACTTGATTTCTGGGAAATTAGAAATGCCGCAAATTCACAGCCTTATAGTCAAATACACAAATCAGGAATAGGTGTAGGAGGGTATTGTATACCAGTATATCCATATTTCTTAATTAATATGAATAAAAAAAGTCATGAATACACAAATTTAATTAGAGCTTCGCGAAAAATAAATGAAAATATGCCCAGACATGCAGTAAAACGAATAACAGAAATAACGAATAATAAATTCAGATCTAAGAAAAAAATAAAAATTTCCATCTTAGGGTTATCTTTTAGAGGTAATATTCCAGATAAGAGATTGTCACCTACGTATGAAATTGTAAAGATGTTAACAAATAAAAAATTTGATATTTTCATACATGATCCATATTTTGAGAAGGATAAATTTCTAGAAAAAAGAGCCACTATGACAAAAGATCTAAGAGAATGTCTAATAAATTCAGATATAGTTATACTAGCTACAGATCACAAAGAATATTATAAAT
>JAYZAG010000013.1:0-4876 GCA_036422215.1 Thermoproteota archaeon | reverse complement strand
CCTTGGAGTGTTAATGCACTTAATGGAAGTTTTGGCATATTTGTTCGAGATGATGATGTCATTGAAAATCCTACCGATCTAGATAATAAAGAGATTGCTGTTGAGGCAGGCACAGGTTCGTATTATACTACTATTGATGATCTAGAAAAATATATGGATGTTGAGAATTTAAAATTCAAAAAATTAGGGGATCCTCATGAACGTTTGATATCATTGATTAATAATGAAGTTTCTGCGTCCAGTTTATTAGGAATTTATGCCGAAATGGCTCCTCTCTTTGGATTGCGAAAATTAATAGATTCCACACGTAGGCGTGGCACTCTCATGGTGGCTGCCAAAGATCTCCCTGTAGATAGTATTCAATCTTTTATTACTGCAACAAATCGTGCTATTTCTAATATTAACAAACATCCTGAAAACTTCACTCGTTATTATTGTTCTTATATTGAACCTATATTTTCTGAATTCCCTAAACACATGCAAAAGCAACTGAATGATTTTCTTAATACTGTTAAAATTCCTGAATGGGATATTTGGCAAACATATCCTGAAGATGAATTTGACCAGATTTGTAATTGGTTGACAAGTCGTAATTTGTTGGAAAATTCTAAAAATTATGATGAATTAGTAAATCAATCTGTTTTTTAAGTTTAATATTTAATTTTTGATGGACATGTATTATTTAGAATACATTCCTGACATTTTGGTTTTCTAGCTAAGCAAATATTTCGTCCGTGCAATATTAAAAGAATTGAAATGTTATCCCAGTTTTTTTCTGGAATTATTTTCATTAATTCTTCTTCAATTTTTTCTGGATTAAAACTTGATGCTAAACCTAATCTGTTTGAAACTCTGTTAACATGAGTGTCTACAGCTATTCCGACTGTTTTGTTATATCCAACTGATAGAACAATATTTGCTGTTTTTCTTCCTACTCCATCTAATTTCAATAAATCATCCATTGTATCTGGAACTTTCGAATTAAAATTTTTCTTCAGTTTTTTTGATGTTTTTATTATTCTATCTGTTTTGATTTTATAATATCCTGTTGATTTGATTATTTTTTGAAGTTTATTTCTATTTATTTTTATAAAATCTTCAGGTTTGTTGTATTCTTTGAATAATTTTTTTGTCGTAATATTTACTTGTTTGTCTGTACATTGTGCAGATAATATTGTAGCAATTAATAGTTCAAACACACTATTGTATTCTAATGATGTTTTTATTGGTGGATATTCTTTAGATAATTTTTCTATTATTTGTTTTACTGTTTTTTTTTGCAATTTTTCTATTTGTTTAATGGTCTACATATTGCTCCTTCTGAAGCAGATGATACTAAGCTTGCATATTTCGCTAATACTCCCCATTTGTAGTTTGGTTCTTTTGGACTCCAATTTTCAAGTCTTTTGGAAATTTCTTCATTTGACAATTCGATATCTAATTTTCTATTTTCTGCATCTATAGTTATTATGTCTCCGTTTTCTATTATTGCAATTGGGCCTCCAATTGCTGCTTCGGGAGACACATGACCTATCATCAATCCATGCGTTGCTCCTGAAAATCTTCCGTCGGTCAATAATCCTACTTCATCTCCTAATCCCTGACCAACTATTGCTGCTGTCACGCCTAACATTTCTCTCATTCCTGGGCCTCCTTTCGGTCCTTCATATCTTATCACTACTATGTCTCCTGATTCGATTTTATTACTTGAAACAGCTTTAAACGCTGATTCTTCTCCGTCGAACACTTTCGCTTTTCCTGAGATTTTTAAATTTTTCACTCCTGCTGTTTTTACTACGGCTCCATCTGGTGCTATGTTTCCTCTTAACACAGTTAGTGTTCCTGATTTGCTAATAGGATTTGTTGTTTCTTTAATTATGTCCAAATTTGATGTTAGTTTTATATTTTCCAAATTTTCTTTCATTGATTTTCCTGTAACCGTCAAAACGTCACCATTCAATAATCCTGCTTTGGATAATCTTTTTAATACTGATGGAACTCCTCCTACTTCATCCAAATCTAACATTACATATTTTCCTCCAGGTTTCATATCAGTAATATGTGGGGTTCGTTTTCTTATTCCCTCAAAATCATCTAAATCTAATTTAACTCTGGCTTCATTAGCCATTGCTAGTAAATGTAGTACGCCATTTGTTGATCCTCCCATTGCTTGAAGAATAGTTATTGCATTTTCAAATGCTTCATATGTTAAAATATCTCTTGGCTTTATTCCTAGCTCTATTAATTTCATTACTTGTTTTCCCGTATTGTAACATATCTCATTTCTTGTATCTTCTATTGCTGGAGGAGAAGCACTACCTGGCAATGCTATTCCTAATGCTTCACTTATTGAAGACATTGTATTTGCTGTGAACAATCCTCCACATGATCCTGCGCCAGGACACGCATTTTTTTCAATTTCTTGAAGTTGTTCTAATGTGACTGTTCCTTTTGAATAACTTCCAACTGCCTCAAATACATCCTGAATTGTTAGATCTTTTCCATTGTAACTACCTGGTTTAATTGTCCCTCCATATACAAAAATCCCTGGAAGATTCAACCTAGCAAGTGCCATTATTGAACCAGGTAAACTTTTATCACAACCTGCAATTGTAACAACACCATCATATCTATGTGCATGAACCATAAGTTCTATTGAATCTGCAATCACTTCTCTACTTACCAGAGATGCCTTCATTCCTTCATGACCCATTGCGATTCCGTCACTTACTGATACTGAAGCGAATTCTCTAGGCGTACCATTTGAATTTCTCACTCCTTCTGACGCTTTTTTTGCCAATCTATCTAAATGAACATTACAAGGCGTTGCTTCATTCCATGTACTGCCAACACCAACAAATGGCTTTCCCAAATCGTCATCGTCTAATCCCATTGCTCTGAGCATAGCTCGTGCTGGAGCTCGCTCTGGACCTTCTGTCACTTCTTTACTACGTTCTTTGTACAATGTCACACCTTCTCTATATAATGAAAAAGTCTATTAAATCGTTTTTTATATTCTGATAAATAAAGGATATTATCTTCTTTTGTTTCTATATTATTGTATATGACCTCTACAAAAACTAAATTTTCTAGAGAGATTGAAGTCGATGGACACTTGATTGATTCCATGATTCTTACTAGAATTTTTGATAAGATTATGGATCTGAAAGGAGAATTTGAAGTTACTGATTTCAAGATTGGTGTAAAAAAGTCTGATCCAAGCCATGTTAAATTAACTATTATTGGAAAAAATAAAGAACATTTGAGGAAAATGCTGGAAGAAACTTATAGAATTGGAGCAATCGCAGTGGAGTTTCAAAATGTTTCATATTCTAAAACTGCTAGAGACATGGTGATGCCTGATAATTTCTATTCAACTACAAATAATCCTACTTTTGTAATGCTAAATGGAAAATGGGTGAAGGTGAGTAATCAAATGATGGATAAAGCAATTGTTATTGATCTTAAAAATAACAAAGCTTTGTGTAAAATGATAAGAGACATTAAAAAGGGCGATCTTATTGCCACTGGAGAAGAAGGAATTAGAGTCTCACCTCCTGAAAGACCTAGAGAGGGTCTGGATGTATTTCAATTCATGAGCAGTTCAGCTTCTACTGAAAAACCTGTTCAGTCACTAGCTAAGAAAATATCTCAGGATATATATGAAACCAAACAAAAAGGAGGTAAAATTGTTGCCGTTGTTGGACCTGCCACTGTTCATACTGGTGCTACTAGCGCTCTTGCAGAATTAATTAAAAATGGTTACATTGATGTATTGTTAGCTGGAAATGCTTTGTTAGTTCACGATGTTGAATTTGCTTTATATGGAACATCTCTTGGAGTAGATGTTAAAAAGGGAACTTCAACATTTCAAGGACATAGAAATCATATGATGGCAGTTAATGAGATTTTTAAATCAGGTTCTGTTGCAAAAATGGTAAAAACTGGTAAATTACGTTCTGGCATTATTTATGAATGTGTTAAAAATAACGTAAATTTTGTTCTTGCTGGTTCTATTCGAGATGATGGTCCTGCCCCCGGAGTTATAACTGATGTTGTTAAAGCACAATCACAATACAAAAAATCATTGATTGGTGTTAATGTGGTTTTGATGTTATCTACCATGTTGCATTCTATTGCAGTTGGTAATATGTTACCTTCTACTGCCAAAGTTATTGCCGTTGATATCAATCCTTCTTCTGTAACTAAACTATTAGATAGAGGTACTGGCCAAGCTGTTGGAGTTGTTTCTGATGTTGGTACGTTTTTACCTTTTATATTGAATAATCTTAAACAATTGGAAAAATCTTAATTTCTAATTACTTAGTGATAAAATTTATTTAGAGTGAAAACTAACGAAAAGTGAAAATTTTGCAACGTGGTTATGAAGATTCATTTATTAAAATTGCTAGCCTTCTAGGAGGAGATGATTATGTACAAGTTGCTCGTGCACTTCTTAATAATGAGAATTCTACTGATGAAGAAATTGCCGCTATTACTAATATGAAAATTAATGTAGTTAGAAAAGCACTATATGATCTATTTGGACGTTCTTTGATTATTGGGATAAGAGTTAGAGATATCAAGAAAGGATGGTTTGTATATAGATGGAAAGCGCAACGCGATCAAGTTGACGGTTTCATTCACACACAAAAGAAAAAATCCTATGATCGATTGAAACAAAGACTTGCTCATGAGCAGAGTAATGAATTTTATTCTTGTGGAAATTATAGTTGTAAACGTTATGTTTTTGATGAAGCGGTAGATATTTTCTTTACATGTGAAGTTTGTAATCAACCTCTTAAATTAAATGACAGTGTTTTATTGATTAAAGCGTTTGAATGGAAAATTAAACAAATTGAGGATTATAACAAAC
>JAYZAG010000012.1:0-11806 GCA_036422215.1 Thermoproteota archaeon | reverse complement strand
CTTAGGACTCGTAAATAATTCACCTATTAAGAAATCGTCTAAGTTTTTTTATATCAGCAGAAAAGAATTTTCTATTATTATTATTTCGTGCAATTGCTGCAGGATGAAATGTGGGTAAATAGGAATAACTAGGTCCTTTGATAAGTTTTCCGCGTATCTTAGTAATTTGGTCTTTGTTAAGAATGTGTTTTAATGAAGTGGCGCCAAGAAGCATAACCAAAGATGGTTTAAGTAAGCGTATTTCAGTATCAAGATGCTCGCTACATTGTTCTACTTCGTAATCAGATGGTTTGCGGTTTTCTGGAGGACGACATTTGACTAAATTAGTTATATAAACATCGTCTCTAGAAATTTTATTAGTAGTCAAAGTTTGAGTGAGTATTTTACCTGATCTTCCAACAAATGGAATTCCTTGAATATCTTCATCTTTACCAGGGGCTTCTCCAATTAGAACTACATTTGATTTTACATTTCCAGATCCTGGAACTGCGTTAGTTCGCGTCTTAGACAATGGACACTTGGTGCATGTTTCTACATCAGATTTTAATTTTTTAAAATCAGAAATATTTGTTCCCATAATTTAAGAAAAACGAATCTTTCATAAAAGATCATGGTTTCTATTAATATATTGGATATAAAACAAGAATTACTTCAAAAAAAAGGTTACATATTCGACATAGAAGGCGTACTTTGCAATAATATAGACCAAGTAGAAACTTTACCAAAAGTAGTTCAGTTCATTGAAGAATTAAGAAGAAAGCAGAAAAAAATAGCTATTCTGACAAACGTATCTCGAAAACCAAAGAGTGATATCTATGATAAAATATCTAAAATGGGACTAAATGTTAAAGAAGATGAATTATTCACAGCAGGAGCTGTAACTGCAGAATACATTAAAAAGAATTTTGAGGGATCAAAATGTTTCATTATAAGTGAGGGCGGTCTCAAAGAAGAAATTAAGAAATCAGGAATTGAAGTTGTGGAAAATAATCAAGCAAATATAGTAGTGGTTGGGGCAAATAGAAAACTTACCTATAAAGAAATGAACCATGCCATGAGATTGATTTTAGATGGTGCAAAATTGATTTGTGCAGGAACTACAACTAAGTTCAAAGGATCATATTTTGGAGATGTAGGATATTTTATGGGAGAATATTGCATTGCGAATGCATTGAAAATAGCAACAGATACAGATATTTTGTATATAGGAAAGCCTTTTGAGGAGATATTCAATCAAGTCTTAGAAAAACTAGATGTGAAAAATAGTGAATCGGTGATGATAGGCGATACGATTTCATCAGATATAGAAGGTGCAAATAGATCACAAATAGATAGCATATTAGTAACTAATGATGAATCATTAGGTTTTGAGAACAGTGATGATTTCTATAAAAATATCAGTAACACAGAAACAAAACCAAAATATGTGTTCAAGAATATAAAAGAAATGTATGATTTATTATTTGATTAGGCGTTATATGTGTAGTAGAATTAATCTTCAGAATAGCTGGTATTAAAATCCAAGTTTTCATTGAGTAATAATCCCAAACCTATGATTACAAGGGAAAATGAAGTAACAAACAGAATGGATGATGATAATTGTATTGTATGTCCAACATACAGATAAACGGGAGATAAGAGCAATACCACGAGTCCTATAATAGATTTAAATGACCCTTGAACATTAACATCGGTTCGAAATTGAAAAGTAATAAAAGAAGAGAGAATTATCAATAATGCAGAAAACATTAAAGGAAAACGTGCGGAAACAAAAAGAATAAGAAAATTATAAGAGGATGAATCTGATCCAAGAGAAAACAAAGAACCAAATGCAGATAAAAGAAGTACTGAAATAGCAAGAATTTGCATTCGAGAGGAGTTTTTGTTTAATGTAGATTTTGCATCATCTGAAGAATATTTTAGTTCAAGAATAGTGGCTGCACATACTATAGCAATAGAAAATATGAATAAATAGCTGTTTCGAGTTACTGCTAGATAGACTTGAGTATTAAACGTAGAAAACTCTAAAGTAGCAATAATAGTTAAAATTCCAGAAGCAATTATAGGTAAGAAGAATAAGAAATAAGAGAAATCTTCAGATTGTAATATTTTACTCATATAAACTAGATCACAACAACTTATCTTTAAATTTTACCAAATGTCTTACGCCCAAAAGTTAGATAGGCAGTGTGGCCAACCATACGCATAGCAGGTCGAGTTTTACCAGATCTAACTTCCAGATTCCGAGCAAGTATTTCAAATGTATTAATCTTTACAAAATTATGACGTTCCAATTCTGAAACAACTTTCTCCACTTGATTATATGTAGGAGATATTGATGCTATTGTTCCACCTCCCTTCAATGCTTTGTACATTTCAGGAATAATATTCCATGGATCACCAACATCCAATAATGCAATATCCATGTCAGTTTGTTCAATGCCGGTTGATGCATCTTTTTCGATTAAATGCACATATTTCAGCAAGCCTGCTTTTTCAATATTTTTTTTAGCTTTTTCAAGAAACTCTTTTCTGCATTCATAAGAATAGATTCGTCCTCTTGGTTTAATCAGATTCGCAGCAAAACAGGTTAAGGTTCCACTTCCCGTGCCAGTTTCAATAATATTTTTACCGGGAGACATGCCAGTAACTGCAGCTATTAATCCTAAATCCTTAGGATAAACAACTTGAGTAGGTCTAATAGACTTCATAACGAAATCTTCTATTAAAGGCTCCAATAGTACAAATTGACTATCCAAATTACTTTCGACAAAGGTGCCAAATTCTTTACCAATAATATCATTATGATCAATGAACCCAGAATGAGTATGCAGTTGATCATTTTTTCTAACTTTTATAAGCCAACTCTTTCGATTATTCAAATACACTAAAACATATGAATTAGCCTTTATTTTATCACTCATAAATAATCCTCATAAATTACTAGAAATAAAAAAAGCAATATAAAGCATTTTATGCTCGCCACCAGTCAAATGAAACAAAGCGTACCTTTTTCTGATCCAGTTCAGCCAATGCAATTAAAAATTGTTTTCTTACAGTAGTGGCCAATCTCCCAGACAATACTACCGCAGTGGCAGAAATATTATCACTAGGATTCATAACTTGAACAATGAAAGGGGCATGATCTATGCCTGGGCCGTGTTCATATACCGCGAAATCACTACCAAATTTTATTCCAGGAGTTACAATATAACCCATATCACGAAGTGTTTTGTACACAAGATATTTTTCATTAAATTCAACATATTCAGAATTACATTTTTCCATAAGTTTAGTCTTAGAAACAGGTTTTCTAGTAGTGCAATCTAAAACCTTCAACAAGTTTTCGTTTAACAAATAATACCCTTCAATAAGATCAAGAATTAAAGGTGCGTCAAAATCTGCGCCTTTGGGTTTAGGTACACCTAAAGGTTTTCCATAAAATCCAGATGTAAAAAGATTTCTAGATTGTTCTATATTCCAGAGAACAATTCGGTTTTCCACTAGTTCGCCTCTATACTTGTGTGAAGTCATAAAAAACTATAATCCAAGTGCGACAATAGTAATTGAATCTGCAGCACTAGAACATACATCAGCCATATCTTCCAATCCCTCAGCAAGATCAACAAGTAACATCACATCTTTAGGATCGGTTACTTTTTTCATTATAACAGAAACTAATTCCCTATACTTGTCATCAGATTCTTTTTCAATTTTATGTACAACATTAGCAATTTCTATTGCAGAAGCAGGATTTACAGATAAGGATCTTACCATTTCACTAAGACGTTGAACAAGTTCAACACACATGTCAATTAATTCTAAAAATGACTCATTCATCTTGTTTTTTTTCAAAACAGATGGTTTTATAATAGAGAGTCTAAATGCAGTGCCAGTGGTATAACCTGCGATTTCCTCTATTTCATATGCAGCACTGAGAAAATCTTCTCTATTCATCATAAGTGTACCAATTTCTGCTAGTTCTCTAGTAAGCGCTCTTCGATTATTTTCTACTTCATCTTCAGAAGTTTTTATTTTTTCCATAGAATCGTCTATATTTTTAGTCTCACCACTGATAGTCAAATCATATAGATTTTTGAGTTCACGTGTACAGTCCAATACTTTACGTGATTCATCTAAAAGAACTGCAAGGGTTTTACGGCGAGCCTGAGCTTCGGATTCTCCAGAATACATACAAGTATTGAGTTAATCTAAGTAAATAAATCTAAAGATGCTTCCAAAATAGGAAATGACTAAATTATTGTGAGTTGAACATATTAAAAATTTCATTGACGTCAGTTATGTCTTCAGGATTTTTATCATCTCGAATATTTCCAGTGAATATTGGGAACCTTAGTCCCAAACCAACATCTTTTTTTACTAAATCAAGATTAACGGTATGAATAGGGCTTAATGTAATTTCGGAACCAGATATCTCAAGAACTAGATCAGGAATAAACCAAACATCCATATCAATTTTCGAAAAAACTCTATCATCTTTCTGGTTAATTACGAGTTTGGATAGTCGAGAATGAATAGATTCCAAGTCTGCATCTTTGAATCCAGTTCCTACTTTACAAAAAGTACAGAATTGATCATTTTCTTTGTCATAACTAGCCAACAACAATGCTCCATATATTCCAGTTCTTCTCCCTTTCCCATACAATGCTCCAACCACAACAAGATCTAACGTATCAGAAACATTATCCATATATTCTTTTTTTAGTTTAATCCATAAAAATTCCCGTGCACCTGCTCGATATATTCCTTTAAGATCTTTTACCACCAAACCCTCCATTCCAGCATTTAGAGATTTATCCATAAATGATTGAATTTCTTTAGATGTGTTGCCTTCAATTTGATCAACTATCTGTATATTGTCATTATTAGAAATTATTGAGTTTAATTTTTTTCGTCTTTCAGAATATGCAAGACCAGTAAAATCTTTTCCGTCAAGATATAAAAGATCAAATAAATTTACAATGACGGGATATTTTTTTATTGCAATATCAATGTCGTGTTTCCTTCTTCTGTGCATCAATTCTTGAAAAGGAAGATATTTTCCGTCATTATCAACAGCAACAGCTTCACCCTCAATAATTAGTGAATTGAATTTCAAATTGCTATTACAAGATTCAATTACATCTTTATAATGATCAGTTATATTTTCAAGTTTTCGCGAAAATATCGAACCAGAACTATCATTAATATGAATTTGTAATCGCTCTCCATCTAGTTTGAATTCAGCAGCGAATTTTCCACCAATTTTTTTTGTTATTTCACTAGGAGATGATAAACGTTCGGCAAGCATAGGTCTAATGGGTTTTCCAACAGTAATTTGAAATGATTTCAAAACATCGAGATTTTCCTTACTTAAAATTTTTGCAACTAGTCCTAAATCGCTGGAAATGTTGTATGCACGTTCTATAATAGGTCTATTAGTTTTACTTCCGGTGAAAGCTAATGACAATCCATCTAAAACCGTATAATCAGCAACTCCCAGTCTTAAATTTCCAGTTATAGTACGAATAATATATTTAGCTTCAATTGGAGTGGAATCATTTAGTAATGATATGATGTGTTTTATTTTTATATCTAAAGATCCTTTGCCACTAACATTTGCGATCTTGTAGAATGTGTCAAAAACTCTTTCCAGTGTAAGTGGATTAGGGTAGAGTGAAGTTTGAGATTTTTTCTCAATTGCTATTTTAGTGGATTCTCCAATATCTCCAGTTTCATTAAATGTATTTTCAATTTCTAATTCAGACATTGAAGAAGCACTAGAAACAGCCTTTATCGCTAGTTTTGTATTTATTCCCAATTCAATTCCAGCAAAGTCAGGAGCTAATTTTCCCTGTGTTAAATAAATGACCTTATCAATGAGATCTGAAGGAGTGTTCTGAAATAGATGAGAGAGAATTTCCACTAATTCAAGCCTCTTAGTAGTTTTTTCCAGCTCAGTATATGTGTCAGATACTAACAAATATTTCATAAAACTAGTAATTACTACAAAAAAGAAGTATTTTTTAGTTTGTGTAGTCAAGTTTATTTTCTATTAAATAAATGAAAAATGTATGTCTGCAAAAGCTAGAAGAGCGGCAAAAGATGCTACAATAGCTCCTAAACCATCTAGTCGAAAAGATGAGAAATTAAAGAGAGAACAATCAAAAGTAAAAGCTCTAAACAGGCCAGAACTTGGCGATAAAGAAATAGATGAAACATTTGGAAAAATGAAAGCAATAACAACCCACAAAACCGCAAAACAACTTGGAGTGAATGTCTCTATTGCTAATTCAATATTAAAAGAATTAGAAACAAAAGGTCATTTAATTAGAATTGGTGGATTTGCAGATCATTATATTTGGAAATATAATAAAAAATAATTTTTAATAAAAACGCCGGGAGTGGGATTTGAACCCACGAGACCCTTGCGGGTCACAGGCTAACTGTATGATTATTCCAAGCTTACGCAATCACACTGCGCCTTACCAGATTGTCCTTTATTAGATCTAGACTACCCCGGCATCGTTTCTTGAATTTTTGTCAGATTTCCACATCTTTGGATAAGTGTTATTTTTCATAATAACTCTTTTAGTTTTGCATGCTATTCCAGAATTTGAAATTTGGATCTGATCAGAATTCATTACGGACTCTGCTATAGCAATTAATTCTTCCTTTTGAGAATATATAGCTATATTATCTCCAGGAATTATTCCATTAGACAATTTTAAAATTCCAGGAATAGCTAATTGTGCACCATGACAAATTGAATCCACTGCAGAATCACGAATGATAAAATATTTTAGATTTTTAGTGATCGATTCAACAGGCTGAATTAGTTTCCTGAGTTGAGTGTCATTCTGTTCGTGATCATAGAGATATTTAGCATTAAACAGATCATGTAGTCTTACTAAACCATCAGATTCTGTAATATGAGCAACCTTGGTTCTTCTTAACTCCAACATACTAGCACCACAACCTAATAACTCTCCAGCGTCATAAATTAGTTTTCGAATATATGTTCCTGCTTCACAAGATATTTTCATAAGAACAAATCTATCTTTTTGTTGAATAATGTCTAGAGAATAAATTTCTCTAGTTCTAGTAACACGTTTAACGGCAGATCTCTGAGGAGGTCTTTGATATATATTTCCAATGAATTCGCCAAAGACTTGTTTTATTTTTTCCTCAGGAATGCTATCATGAATTTTAGCTAAAGCAATATACTCCTTTGGTCCAAGTAATAAAATTGAAAGGGCTTTAGTAGATTCGGCTAAGCCCACAGGCAACAGTCCAGTAACAAGAGGATCCAAAGTGCCACTATGACCAGTCTTTATATTATTAAATAATTTACTGGTCCAAGCAACAACTTGATGACTAGATGGACCTTCTTGTTTATCCAGAGGGATAAAACCGTATTGCAGTAAATTTTCAATAGATCTTTGATGAGGATAATTTCCATATTCGGGATTAGTTGGTTCTTCATCAAGCACTATTGCGGCGGAAGTGTCAATTTGGTGATTCATTGAAACTGCTTCACAATACAATACAAAATATCGCTTACTTGTTTACTGTTTAAATCATCTGTGTTAATAACAAAATCAAAAACTGAAAGATCTTTTCCAAAATTTATTTTATAGAGTTTTTTATATATTCTATAGTTATTTTTATCACGTTTATCCAATATTTTTTTAGCAGATATTAGACTAATATTATCGCGGTTTGATAATCTCTTTGCACGACTTTTAAAAGATCCACCAAGCCACACATTAATACCTTTTGTAGTTAGCCATGGAATGGGATAACTAGTAACAACTACATTTCCCTTTGATATTAATTGTGACAATTTCTTATCGACCAGTTTGTCAAATTTTGTGTTTTGGATTCTTTGAGAAAGAAATCGCATTCCGTGTTTTTTATCCCACCAATCAGAACCTGATACAGATTCATCTTTGTTTATCGCAAGTTCTTTCAAGATGTCACCACCTGAAAAATGTTTTAGTTTGTATTTTTTAGATACATTAAGTGCAACAGTAGTCTTACCTACTGACGACATTCCGCATATTATAATAGCTTTCAACCTAAAAGCACTTTACTCAGTAAGTGAGGTCACTATTTGATCAGCAGCTAAATCAGATTGTCCCTGTTCATTTCTAATTATATTAATCGTAGCGCCAGTCAATATACTACAAGTAGATAACATGGACCTGGCAATAGAATTTTCAAGTTCCACAGAATATGCAGTGGCAGCATCACGTGCTCTAGTAGGATCATTTTGTCTTCTTTTAATAACTTCTTCAGATGTACCCTCAATAAGAATTACATGTGTTGGAGAAAGTGCTTTCAATATATAATCAGGCAATCCAGGAAGATAGCCATTAGGAGTTTTAATGAATAAATGAGTGTCAACTAAAACTATATCATCTTCGTGTTTTGAAATAGAAGTTGCAGCGCTAATTTGTAGTTGTTTTTGTTTATCAGTAGAAAGTTTTCTCATATCATCTCTTTCAGTGACACCAATTTTTTGTGCTTCTTCAAACATAGCTGTACCAAATACCATATGTTTAGTATTCACTTGTTGTTCAGTTAATTTATTAAAAACTGTAGTTATTACGGTTGTTTTTCCTACACCAGGAATACCTACAATTATAACACGTTTAGAGGAGACCATGTTATTTTTTAACAGCGGGTATTGATAAACTAATCTTTTTCAGAGATATTATCCTTTACCCAATAATCCTGCTAACTGAGGCATCATGGTTTCCAATTGTTCTTTCATAAGCTGTTGATAGAAATTCAAGGTTATACTTACCATCAATAATATACCAGTTCCAGAACCGAATATTCCAAGAATGTCTGAACCCGCAGCTAATAGTCCCATTAAAGCACCACCAATAATAGTAATAACAGGAATATATTTATTCAGAATTATTTCAACAGAGGATTTTCTATTACGAAAACCTGGAACTTGAACATTTGCACCCAAAAGATTTTCAGCAACCTTTGAAGGACCTAGGCCAGCTACTTCAACCCATATTCGTGAAAATATAACACACATAATCATGAAAAATAAAACATAAGTCACAACATGTAATGGTTCTGCAGATAAAGATTGAATTCCACGAGCTGGGGATATATAATACGCTAGACCGCCAATTGCTCCAGAACTTGGATTCTCAGGATTATATATTCCAATCCAATTCAGATAAGATACATTACTAGCAGGATTATACCTAGACCAAATAAACTGAGAGAAGAACATGATGTTAGCCATCAAAGCTCCAGTTAAGATGACAGGTAGTACAGATACATATAGTAGCTTTATTGGATAAGTTCCCTGAAATCCTCTCATCTTAGTAGATGTAATAGGTAATTCAATTCTAATTCCTTCAGTATAGACTATAAGAGCAATTATTGCAAGAGTAAGAAAGAGAGTAATTAGACTTGGAAGATTATTTGAGCGCATTAAAGCACTGCCAACATTGCCATTAAGTAGAGATTGAACAAAATAAGGAATTACGCCAAAATATCCATCTCCTGTAGGTAAAACACTAAATATACTCCAGAAAACTTGTTGTGCGACTCCAGCTGCAATAAATAAACTAATACCACTGCCTATACCCCATCCTTTTTGAACTAATTCATCAAGTAACAAAATGACGAATCCGGCAAGAACAAGCTGAGCAATAATTATGACTTGAGTGGTTCCACTCAACCCTGTACCAAATTGGCCGCCAATCATGAAAGCTATTCCTTCGACAAATGTTATGAAAAGGGCTAATACCTTGGTTGATGAAGAGAATAGGGCTCTATCAGCAGGATCTTTAAAATTCAAGGGAATAATATCGGCTCCTTTTAACAATTGAAGAACCAGACCTGCAGTAACGATTGGTCCTATTCCCAAATGCACTAAAGTGCCTTGAGCAGTAGCAAATATAATACTAGTATAAGACATTTGATCTTCCATTCCTGATGCGACTCCATAAAGAGGAATTTGAGACATTACTAGATAGAGCAAAAGAGCTCCAACCGTCCAGATCAATCGCTCATTAAGTGATTTTTTCCTAACAGGTTTGACAACCGAGGGGAATACAGAAACTATAGATCGTAAAGTATTACCAACAGCACTCATTTCTAATTCTCCAGAACTTGGCCGCCAACATCTTCAATTTTTTGTTTAGATGTCTTCGAAAATGATTTAATTTTAATTACTAATTTCTTGTTGATTTTACCTTTCCCAAGGAGTTTTTCATAACCTAGAGAATTAAGATCTAATTCAGTTACTTCTGCATTCGTAGATTTTGATATGTTAGATGAGAGTTGTTCTAACTCTGAAACATTGATCCATTTTTTTATGATTTTACGATTTGGAGGATTTAATTTAGGATGTCCAAATCTGTCAGGTTCGTACTTTACAGTATGAGTCCATTCATGTTTCATTCTACCAGATTCACCAACTCCACCTTTGGCACCTGAACTTCGGTGTCCTTTAACTTGACCCCATCCATGAGAACGTGATCCCCTATGTTTCCTAGTTTTTCTTAATCGTGTAGCCATGATCATCTAACTCCCTATATCATCTTCAGTACTATATCATTTATCTGTGGATTTTTTCCGAGAATGCCACCTTGAGCATACATTCGTCTAGTGGATCTAAGAAAACCGCCTTTGGGAGGACTTAACGTGAAAGTAGATTTTACTTTGAGTGAAGAAAGAGTTTTTTTACCCAAAAAGACTTCGTTAGCTAAATCCTTCATTGTTTTATATCCATTATTCTTAAGTGTATTTTCATTTATTTTCTTATTATTACTCTCCTTCCCACGTTTTTCAAGTAGTTCATGAATAACCTTTTCATCAGCATCGTGCCAAGCAACATGATTTTTAACTTTTTGAAGCATGCCTCGATTAGTTTTATTATCAGGAATAATAGTCGCTCTAAATTTAGTTTCAAGTTTTAAAAGCTCCAATGTTCTTTTGATTTGGCTTGATTGATTAACTGTGCCCTTCATATTAACAACTAATATAGTTTTCATTATCTCACTTCTGTATATTAACTCCATGAACTTTCTTTAATGCATCATAAACAGCATTTGCAACAGATTCTGTTGTAGCAGTAGATCCCTTACTACTAGTCCAAGCATCTTTGATTCCAGTTAAACCAATAAGTTTTTTGATGGATTCACCGGCAACAATTCCAAGTCCCTTTGGAGCAGGAATTATTTCAATTCTCACACTGCCACTTTTTCCTACAATATTATAAGGTATAGAATGAGCACCATTGCATCTGCATTCCCAGCTGCCACAGCCCAATTTAACTGGAATGATTTTCATTTTTGCATTATTTGTCGCTTTTTCAATAGAATTTCTCATCATAGGAGTTTTACCAGTGCCTATACCAAACCATCCACTAATTCCAACAGCTACGACAGCTTTGAATTTCGTTGATTCTCCTGCATCAGTTTGTTTTTGAACTACGCCAACGCCAACTACAGTTGATTCAAGATCAGGTAGAATTTTAGTGACTATTTCAGCTTCCTTTATTTTCCAGCCATTCTGAAAAATCTCATCTAGTGAAGTAACTTTCCCACTCGCTACATCTTTACCCAATTTAGTATTTGGAACCCAAGGAATTTCTTCAGGTTGCCATCTTTTACGAGGACGATAATCATTACGTTTTCTACCAAATGTATGTCTTTCATTAGTTGCAGGTTTTTCATTAGTTGCAGGTTTTTCATTAGTTGCAGGTTTTTCATTAGTTGCAGGTTTTTCATTAGTTGCAGGTTTTTCATTAGTTGCAGGTTTTTCA
>JAYZAG010000011.1:0-3900 GCA_036422215.1 Thermoproteota archaeon | reverse complement strand
GACTGCAATCCTTTCTTCATCCTTTTTACATCCAAGTATTTCAATTGCCCAACGAGGTAAAAATTCAGATAACTTATCCATATCCCACATTGGATAATATCCTTCCATCATTTCAGCACTACCAGGACAAATCTCCTCAGTATATGTTTTAATATGCCCTTGCTGCAATAGATTTTTTATACGATGGTATTCTTCAAGATATTCTTTCTTAATACCCTTAGTTTCCTCAGTTTCAATATATCCTCCTGAAGCTCCTGAATGCGTTGCAGATGTATCATCTTGATTATACTTATTAAATAAACTTTGACAATCACGATAATCTTTCGAATCAATTGCACCATAAAGATTTAAGAATGCCTTCTTTAATGATTTTTCTGGGATTACTCTCTTGTACGCATTTGGATTGAATTTATAATCGAAAAATCTTTTTCGCTCTTCTTCATCTATATTAAATAATACACATCCAACTGTGATCATAAATCCTTCATCTGTCTCAAATAAACTTCTGATATAATCTATCATTGAAGTAGAACCTATATAACTTGGATTCATCATTGCATGTTCAGGATTCTGCTCATTTGGATAAATCTTGTTAAATACCTTCCTAAAATGCTTGTTTCTTTGATCTATATTTATTCCTACAGACATTATTGATGATGATATTCTTGCCATGCGTTCGTTCTTTACTATAATATGCTTAATGATTGCACGAACAAATAAAGACAATGACAATCTTGGAATATTTTCTGGCTTAATCAATGGAATAAATCTATCTGGATTAGCCTTCACCTCATCATATAAAGGATGTAATTTATTGAGTCCTGGGAGAAATCTTCCTGTTGCCTCTTCCAAAACATATGCAGGACCTACTGTAGTCAAAAATAACATCAAAAACAGAAACTGATTGTGATCTATAGGATTTAGTATAGATGCGTCTCCAATTCTATCTCCGATAATTGCATGAAGATGCTTACGCAATACATCATCGCCACCATATGCTTTCGACTTATTCATAATTGCAATTGCATAAGACTGGAAGATGTCGAATGACTCTGGACTGATTTCACTTTGATTAACAAACACAAATAACATTAGAATATCTTCTAAATGCTGCATATGCTTCGGAGTTCCATCAGCTTCCTTAGGAAGATTAAATAGAAAACCTAATTGATAGCGAATAAGAAGTCGTGCTTTGGCAACATCTGTGTCATCAGATACATTTTCTAAAGCAACTCCACTTCTTAATACATCCTCATATATTTTCAGATAATTAATGATTGCCATAGCATAAGCAGGACTTCTCATGATTTCTGGACTTAATTCAGGTAAAAATCCGGAGGTTTCTTCATACTGACCTACACAATACTTCGAAATTAACATATTAAAAACAGTTCCCTTAAATTGGGAAAAACCTTTTTTCATCGTGTCCTGAAGAACAATCTTGTTCGAATCAATTGCTAGATCAATAATTTTTATCTTCCCAGATAATAATAAACTTAAATCGTCTTCATCTGAAAATAAGATTCCACATTCTCCATTTAGTGTTTTTATTCCTGGATATTTTTCAAGAATATCCTGACAAGATTCGCCGGCAGCAACCTCATTACGTATATCATTTATATTCTGTTCCATGTTTGAACGAAGACGTTGAGATGCATCTACAAGATTTTTATTGCCAAACTTCATTGAATTCAAAATTTCTAAATCTTTCTTCGATTTTTGAAATGAATTTTTATTCTTCATCAGTATTTCACGAATTACCTTTAATCGCGATTTTATTCTATCTTTTTCATCAGAACTAATTTTAGATTCTCTTAAAGTGAAACCTAATCGGATCTGTTCTGAACGAAGAGATATAATTTCTGGATTAGATTCTGAAATGGATTTGGATGCAATTGCTTCATTCTTTAAGAAATCAACCATTCTGTCAAATTCTTCTTTCAATCTTGTATTTGCAGGATTGTTCAATGGAACCTCACGAAATGCATTCAAAAATAACTCCATATCCCTAATTGGAATTCTTGAAAATTGTCCCTTTAACTGATTGAATTTTTCAAAAGAAAATTCTTCCCAATCATATATTCCTTTTTTTATACCCATACTATCAATATTAGAATTAAAAATTATAGTTAGGTTGTTTCCAGACTTTCGCAAATCAAAACGCTGTTTTATAAAAGCATCTGTCTGCAATACCTCCCAGATTCTATAAATTTGCTCATAACTAAGCTTCTTGCCATTCAAAACGGAAAATGACATTTCTTCAAATGGGTATTCACGCAAATATTCAAACCCAACTAAATTCTGCAACTTTTCCCATATATTTGGACTACACGCTTTAATTGTTAGCGAATTATCTTGTAATGGATTTACAGAAAATACAATTTTTGGTGTCTGTCCCGAAAATACTGATACATTTTCTAAAATACGTTCGTCTGTCTGGATTATTAGACCTACAATTACTGGATAAGAGGCATTATTTGCACTTGATACAGTTTTCATTATTTCAAATTCTGTAATTTCACCATCTGTTATTATAAATAATACACTTTTTTCCAGTTGTTTTTGTTCAATAAATATATTTGATGGTTGGGTTCCACCACCATAAAATACTGCTCGTCTAGTAAAATATTTTATACTTCGGATCCTTTCTTCTTCTTGTAATCCCATTAGACATTGTATAAACATATTTATTGCACTAATCCTCATTGAAATATCATTTCCTTTATTACTTGCATCAATTAAATAATTATATATTAATTCATTTGTTTTCAAATTTAGTGATATATGATTAGCCCAAGAATGAATACCTTTGAAACAGTTAATATTAATGATTAAATCAGTTAATGTTTTCCAATATAAATTTTGCCCATTTCTTCTAAAATTTTCAAATTCAGTAGATGCTGAAGTATCAAAAAGGAAATTTGCATTCGGATTTTTTATATAAAAGGATTTATTCTTTATAATTCCTAATATTCGAAGAATATTTATTTTATCTTGCTCAGATTTTGGTTTTTCTGAAATGACATCAGACTGAGATTCAGCAAAAGCCAACAAGTCTTGAAGACCACCACCACTCGCCATTTGTGTAATGGTATGTTCATAATTTAAAGATATAGGGGTCGGAAATTTTTATATCAATTTTTTTATTTTTTAAATCCAAATTTAAAAATTAGGATTTACTAATGGACAATGCCCATAATCTTTAACATTTCCCCATAGAAAAGAAGATACCCCTAATAAAATCGAAATTATCCATAGAGATACCTGAAGACAAGTTGAAATCTTTATACAACAACAAGCAGTTCGTTTTGTATCAGGTTCATCATCCGCAGAAGTAGATAGAAAACATATTCCACAAGTGAATGCTGATAAAATAGATACAATTCCTAACACTACACAAAGACTTCCTCCTATCAGGAAAAAAGGAGTGCCTGTAAAAGAAACGAATATTCCAGTCAATATAATTGTAAGTTTGTCAAAACCAACAGTTTCACATTCATTATCTTGTATCCTATAACATGGCTTTGGTGTGCAAATTCCTTTATCCCATTGGAGACAAGTAAGATTACATGAACAAATATTTGTATTACAAGAGATATAAGAAGTAAATGGTGCAGATGTATTATAGACACACATACTTGTATTTTGACATAAAACATCAGTTGGGGTAAATGTTAATCCTGATACATCAAGTGCCATAAAAATAAACACAGACAGAAACAGGATTAACTCCCTTATCATGGTGCTCATAAATATTCTTGTGAATCAGGATATAAAATTATTTCAATTTTTATTCTTAACATAATATTATTTCGTCAGTATTTTTGCTTTTTGTTTCGCTTTTTGTTTTGCTTTTTGTATCGCCTTTTAATTCTTTTTTTATTTTTTTGAAAAATTCTG
>JAYZAG010000010.1:0-8605 GCA_036422215.1 Thermoproteota archaeon | reverse complement strand
ACATTTGGAAACACTCTGATACTAAATATCGATGGGTAAGTGATTGTATACCAACTGATGTCCCATATGAATTTTTCAAAGCTGATTTCATAGGCGACACATCAAAAATAACTCATATTGTACACTTTGAATTTGAAACTCTTAACGAAAACACCAGGATCTCTTTCTATGTGGATGTAAATAGTGCAAAAATATATGCAGCTAATCCTGAAGCAGGATTTATGATGCTGTTAGCTGATGATGTGCAACCGCTAGTGCCTGTAGGTCAAAATCAAGACATAAACATGCCGGAAGCTCCTTAACTTCTTTCTCTGTAAAATGAAAAGTGTGTAACAACTGCTAAACTAGCACATACAACTATTCCCATTAAATTCAACATGGTTATTGTTGTACTGGGATAACTACCCAACAACTCGAATGCCTGACCTATTTTATATCCTCCAATTTGCTGAAGATTTGAAATCAAATATGCATTATCTATTAACCAAAATGACACTGTAATCCAACTTCCTACAGCTCCTATTAGAGGCCCTATGCGCGCATCTTTTACTGTAAAATAAATCGATACGGCCAACAATAAACTCCATGCAATCATTACAACCAACCACATAAAATTAAAAACACCAATCCTTACATCCAACACAAACTGAGTATATCCTATAATCGCCAAAGATAACAATAACCCAATGAGTAACTTGTCATTTCTATGTATTTTTGTTTCCCTTGAATCATCTTTTGATAATTCAATTGACTCTTCTATCCCTTTTAATTTCAACGGAATTATTTTTTTTATTTCATTATCAGTGACGGTTGATTCGTTTTTCAATCCTTCAACCAAAGGCCTAGCTAATGATGATTTAATGGGAGTTATTAGGTCAACCCATACTGATGTTAACCTTAAACTCAAGAATGGAATAATTATAACCCTAACTTTTTTACCAATTGAATCTCCATAAACCTTCATCATTTCTACATAAGTTAGAACGTCTGGACCTCCTATATCTAAAATCTTATTCTCTGTTTCACTTACATCGATAGATTTAACCAAATATTCAACCGTATCATGGAGCGAAATAGGCTGTAATTTTGTTAAAACCCATTTAGGACAAATCATAAGCGGAAGACGTTCAACTAGATAATGCATCATCTCAAAACCTCCTCCTCCCTTACCTAGAATTACTGATGCGCGAAAAACCGTCACTGGAATACCTGACTTGCTTAATATTTTTCCAACATCTTTTCTACTTCTCATATGTTCTGACATTTCACTATCAGTTCCATGTGCGAGACCGCCCAGGTAGATAATTCTCTTCACATTACATTTCTTTGACACATCTGAAAATTTTTTTGCAATTTGTCTGTCTTTCTCTGCAAAATCTTCCCACTGTGACGACTTTCCCTCCATCGAATGAACTAGATAATACGCAATGTCTACACCAGTCAGAGCCCTTTCAAGTTCCTCATTATTCGATATATCGCATTGCATTATTTCCACCCCTTCATTAAATACACCTTCTAATTGTTTTTTATTTCTGGAAATTGTTCTTACTCTATAATTCATTGAAAATAATTTTTCTACTAGTGGTTTACCAACAAAACCTGTTGCCCCGGTAACCAGAACCATTTTCTGTTTATTATTTTCTATATTCATTTGATTACTTTTCTTCCACACTAAAACTCATATGCACAGGATTATCATTGGCTATCTTTACTAATATATCATCGAAAACAAGAACCCCTTCAGTTTTTCCCTCTGAAGTACTTAATTTTATTTTGTAAACATTTCCTTTTTCGGTATTAAAACTCACTAACATATCTTGTCCTATATTTTGAAATTCTGCAGGTAACAACATTTCACCTCTTCCCATACTTATATTCACTGGAAACTCAAAATTGTCTGTAAAAATTTTTCCATGTACATATGATTGACCTAATTCAGTTTTAGCATTAAATGCAATAGGTAATTTTACAATCCCTTTTTCTATTTTCTCCTTTTTAAAAATCATATTTCAACTATACCTAAATATATTCTACACAAATACAATACAGAATTCTATAATTTGATAATGACAACTAGACGAACATTAGGACATAAGCTATTCCAACTGTTAGAACTGTAACAACTACTCCTAACATTCTAAGCTGGCTCTTCGGTCTTACATGTTCTTGATCACCAAGATCCTCTAGATCCCTTTCAATATCTTCATAATCAGACGTGTATTTGTTTATTGCCATGAAATTCAGAAATATTCCTATTAATATTCCAAAGGCTCCTACAGTACCATTAGCATCAAATGGATTTTCTATTTCTTGACTATCTACTCCTCCTTCATTAACAGGAACTGTAATTTGCTTTTCTGACATTAACACTCCAGAATAGTTTACAAAAATAGCTGCTGATACAATTAGTATACTGATAAGTAGACTTATGAATAATCTTCTTTCAATTCTCTTTAAGTGATCAGTTGGACCCCTCGATCTTTCCAATTTAATTCAGTTATAGATTGGATTTACTCATTTAAAAATTATGTTACGTTATTAATCTATAACTCAGCAAATACACAACTACATTTATTAATATCAAGAAAATTCCACCAAATTTTGCCAAACGAAACACATTGTCAAGCCCAAACGAATAATCATCTAACAATGCAGAACCTAACACTTTCACTCTAGATTTGTTTGTCTGAATAATATATTCTCCTTTTTCCATTTTTTTCTTTGCAATCGTAAACATATTATCTACTATGTTCTGGAATTCTTTTGATGAAGTACTTTCTCCTAATGGTTTATACCCTAAAGAATTCATTACTTTTGCCGCATTATAATGACTGTCTGTTGTACAAATTTCTAAAACATTAGAATTTTTTTCCATAATGTTTTCTCTAAAACCTTTTACCATGTTATTCGAATCAGAACTTATGATTGTATATGGCTTTCCTTCAATATTTAATACCACACAGGAAATTCCTCCAGGCCCTATATCATCTTTTAATTCCTTTTTGATCTGTGAAGAATGTGAATAACCAACTGTAAAACCAAACTGTTTTCTCTCTTTTAATTGCAATAACATATCTTTTGCAGTTTTTACAACACTTTCACAAATCTCATTTTCAGGCGCTAATCCACGTGAATTATGTGAATCTATTATTACTGAGCCACTAAAACCAACATCCAATGCAATTTTATTTATTCTATCTTTGACATGTTTTGGAAAATCTTCAGAACCATGTGGTGACATTGTGATTAATATTAATGCCTGTTCACCAAACGCAATTCCCGTAACCGTTGCAATTCCATTATTTGTTACAATTGGAACACTACATTTTTTACCAGTTCCTAATTCTTTTACACTATCTAAATTCGAAATATATTTTTCAACTGTTCTTTTTGAAGGTAAATTATACTCATGACCTGATATTCCGTGGAATATTACCGGTTTTGCCCCTAATTTTGTAAAATAATTATAAAGCTCAAATGGAAGGTTACTACTTCCTATTGGGTAGAACGGTCCTGGATGAACTTCTGGAACAACCAAAAGAGTTTTTTTATTAAACTCTATTATTTTTGTATCAATTTCTTTTTCTAAACTTAATTTTTCAAAAATATCTTCAAATAGTTTTGGTCTTTCTGCTACCCATGCATTTAGGAAAGCTCTTAATAATTTCAAAGGGGAATTTTTTAGAACATCTCCTTGAGATCTGTCTAACATAAATAAATACGTGACTGCTGCAATTGGTATGAAAACTCCTGTAGATACCGCAAGTGTCTCTGTACTAAACAAATTGAATATTTCTATTCTTGGCATAGCTGAGTTTAGTATAACTAATGGCTGTATTATTGAAGCCAATAGTCCATATATTATTTTTTCAAAAAATATTGAACCCATTATCAAAGTTCGTATTCCTATTGCTGTGAACATTCCCATAAGTGTCATCATGTAAAATATTTCCGTCAACCCATTTGCTAGGAATTTATATGATCCAAACATCACAAGAATGACCCAAATCAGGTTTGGTACTATAGACATTGCGAACAGTCTACGGAAATTTGCCACTGAATGTCTGCCCAATAGCACTCTTTCTAGTATTATGGATGAATAAAACAAAACTAAGAAATAACCTATGAATCTATAATTCAAACTTGTTTGTTGTGATGTACTTATAATAATTAGCAAACTTAGCACAGAAGCGCTTGCTAGCATTACTGAAGCTGCTGTTGATGGAAGTCTAAAAAGTAAATTGAATCTTTTTTGTATATTGAATGTAGAGTTCATTAATATCTCAAAAAATTTACTGTTATACTGGAACTATTACTCTCAATACAATTGATACAACTATGAGTGATACGGTAAGACCTACTATGTAATACGGTGGAATTTTTACGCCATCTGTTTCATCTTCAAAAAACCTCATCAATCCCGCACTTGACTGAGGCATAGGAGCATTTTTTTTCTTACTTTTTTTGGAACTCATTTCACTCTGATTTGATGTTTGTTTAATTGTTTAAATGTATTTTCTAGATATTTAGACGTAATTAGGCAAACAGTAAATTTTAATTTTATACATTGTCTTGATTTAAGATATGAAACATTATCATTGTCTTAACTGTGATTTATGGTTGAATGAAGACGAGTTAGAGAAAGAATTGCTGGTTAAAAATAGATCTCACTGCATAGATTCAATGAAAAAAGATTAACTTTACAATTTTTATTTAATGACACTATTATTCTAAACATGCAGTCAAAAGATCTTCGACGTCTCAACAAGACTGTAAATATAGAACAACTACGGCAATCAATAGATTCTAACGTAATTAGCGGTTCTGCCCCACCAGGAATATTTGTGGGAAGATTTGGATATCCAAAAGTGTACGTAGGCCCAATGTCACCAAACTTCTATGGAGATACAGAAATTCTTGATACTCCTGAACAGTGGTATGGAAAATCAATAGATCAAATTGTTGATTACAGACATTCATTAGTAAGAGGAAATAAAATTATTAAGGTCACGGATGCTAGTTCAGGCGGAAATTTCATAGAAAAAATACAAGAACTATCTATGGCATCTAAACCAGTTGACTTGGAACTTACTTTGACCACTAAACCAAGTAACCGAGTGACTTTCAACGAAAATTCCCAACCTTTTGGACCTTCTGCCCCACTTGATTCAATGATAACTCCAAACATTTCAGTAGATAAGCGAATTGAAAAATCCTATTATGATCGTGATCTGAAAGCCGTTGATGGAATAGTAAATTTATATGACCACGGAGTTCTTGTTACCAAAATACAAAAAGCTTTCAGCACAGGTTCTATTGGCATAGGCAAAAACCGTAAAATGGTACCAACAAGATGGAGTATTACGGCGGTAGACGACACAATATCCAAATCTTTAATCAAAACCATAAAACAATATCCAACAATCGACGAGTACCGTGTTTACGAACTAAAACATCTTGACAATATTTATGTAACAATTTTGTTACCAGTCCCCTGGAAATTTGAATGGATTGAAGCTTGGTTCCCTAAAACGACCTGGAATCAATGGGGATCATCTCCCTATATAATTGGTGATTATGAACATTATAACGGAAGAAAAACATATGCTGTAGTTGGTGGATGTTATTATTCCACTCGTCTTGCAACTGCTGAAGCTCTGAAAAATGAAAAACGTCAAGCTAGCGCAATATTGTTACGAGAAATACATCCCGGTTATGTATTACCTGTTGGTGTTTGGAATGTTAGAGAAAGCATACGCCAACAACTCAGAACTAAACCTAATAAATTCGACACACTGTCCAAGGCACTTCAATTTGCCTTCTCAAAACTCACAGTTAATTCGAAACATTGGACATCCAATAGCACACTGCTTAAAGAGGCACTTTATCAAAAACTAATTACTGATTTTTAGTCATAATTATGTGTTTTATTCCACATTCCATAAACTCCTCGCCTTTTACACTCCATCCTAACTTCGAATACCAATCTATCAAATATGACTGTGCGTGCATATCAATAGGTTTAGAATCTATTATTGAATCAAGATAATTCATTACCAGCTTTCCAATACCTTTTTTTTGCAACTCGGGATGTACAGCCAATCTTCCAAGTCTAAATGATTCATTATTATCAAACAACCTTGCTGTAGCCACTATTTCCTCATTTTCACCTCTTCCAATAATATGACCACATTTTTTATCTTCACCATCAATTTCAACACATTCGCCTCCTGACAGTTGGATAACGTTTTGTTGATGGTTGAACACCAGACTTCTTAGCCTTAAAATGTCATAAAGTTCATCATTTGACAAGTCATAAAATTTTTTATGATTGAACTTTACACTTTCTATAACACCTGAATCACTCATCCTGTGAATATTACGTCTATTTCGGATATATTCTTTAAATAAACCTGTTCATATTGACAGTTTTAATAATGTGATACGGTATCTAAATTATAAAAATGGGAGTTCCAGAATCAATTAAAAAACTTGAAGACGAAATACGCAAAACTCAGATCAATAAAGCCACTAATCATCATATAGGCATTCTTCGTGCAAAAATTGCTAGACTAAAACTAGAGCAAGATGAAAAATCTGGCCGTTCCAGCAAATCATCCGGTGGCTACGATATTAGACGTAGCGGAGATGCTACTGTTGCTATAATAGGATTACCGAGCGTTGGTAAATCTACTCTGTTAAACAATTTAACCGGCGCTAATTCAAAAGTTGGTTCATTTGACTTTACCACATTAGATGTAGTTCCTGGCATGATGGAATACAACGGAGCTAAAATTCAAATACTTGATTTACCAGGAATAATAAAAGGAGCATCATCTGGAAAGGGATTTGGTAAAAAAATTCTTTCTGTTGCCAGAACTGCTAATCTTATAATCCTAATCGTGGATGTTTTCAAACCAGATCAATCCGAGTTACTTCGTAATGAACTTTCACAAATTGGAATTAGATTAGATCAGGATCCCCCTAACATAACCGTGGATAAAAAAAGCTCTGGCGGAATTCAAATTACCAATTTAGTACCTGATTCAATTTCTAATGAGCTTCTTGGTGCTATACTTCGTATTAATAAAGTACACCACGCAAGGGTATTCATCCCCGAACCAATAATTGCTGAACAATTTATTGATGTGGTTACAGGGAACAGAGTTTACAGTACTTCGATAACTATTCTAAATAAAATTGATCTAGTAGAAAAAAAATCATTAAAAGAAATAGAAAAGAAAGTAGGCGGTAATTTCATTGCCATTTCAGCTGATAAAGATAATAATTTTGACGGTCTAAAGGAAGCAATATACAATCAATTAGATCTTATCAGAATTTATTTGAGACCTAAGGGAGGCGTAGCTGATTATAAAGAACCACTGATCATTCCAAGGGGATCATCAGTAATTACTATTTGTGAAAAAATTCATCGTGATGTAAAAAGAAATTTTCGATATGCATACGTTTGGGGAGAGAGTGCAAAATTTAATGGACAAAAAGTTGGCAAGGGACATATAGTAATTGATCAAGACGTAGTAACTATAATACAGAAGTAATTTTTTCGATACCTCTATAAGTGACTCGAACCATTACACTAACAATGAAAGCGTTATATGCAATTTCATTACTTTTTGGTATCCTAGCTGCAATCCTTTCCGGTGTACATGGCGTAGGTGAAGTACTACAGGATGGAAGTCCTGCTGGGGTTGCAATTGATGCCTTCGGTTCAGAACCTTTCACTGGCGCTGCCTGTGAACTAGGAACAGGTCTATTCGGGACATCACAGAATTGTTTTCCCGCTATGACAATTTTGACATTTTTACCATTTTCGATAATTGGAATTCTAACACTAATCTTTTCCATAATGCTCGGTATCATTACTATACAAACGTATCGTGAAGGAGAAGCAAAGGTTCCCGATGTTCCAAACACAGCACCACCCCCATTGAAATCAATCCCATACAAACGTGGTCAACATATACTCATAGGTTCAGTTTTAATTCTTCTTATTGGTGGTGGTTTCGGCGCACCAATATTTGGATTAATTTCTACTATAGCTAGATACGTAGGCTCAAGATGAGTATAATTTTTGAATTATAATAGTTATTTTTTGTAAATCCATAAATATTTTTACATTTCTTTTTGATCATGGCAATATCTCGCCAAATTTTAGCAGAAGCTTCTATTATGATAGCTTTAGCTACTTCCCTTGATTTTATTTCTCAACTATTACCATCTCTACCTCAAGGCGGCTCTTTCACATTTGGCGCCATGGTTCCTATAATATTATTCTCAGTTCGTCATGGTTACAAATATGGAATATTTTGTGGATTTATATTTTCAATTGTTTCTCATGTGTTTAGTCCACCTTATATTGTTACACCAATTCAATATTTATTGGACTATCCAATTGCTTTCGCAGCTTTAGGTCTTGCAGGTTTACCTCAAATAAAAAACAATGTATTTTCTAGTGTCTTTGTCGCATTGTTTGGAAGATTTTCAGCACATTTTATTTCCGGTATTGTTTGGTTTGGAGAATATGCTCCAGAAGGAACGCCAGTTCCACTGTACTCTGCTATTTATAATGGAAGTTATATGTTTG
>JAYZAG010000009.1:0-4386 GCA_036422215.1 Thermoproteota archaeon | reverse complement strand
ACAACTTGATCATTTCTACTTTTACCTAAATTTAGCTGACCGCCAATCTTTTTACCTGTCTTTTTAATTATTATATTTTCAATGTTCATATGAACATCTTCCAACTTGTAATCATTTACAGAAGATTTACGAATAGACTTTAAAGATTTAATCAATTTTAGTGCATGATTTCTTTCAATTATACCTTTTTTATAAAGAGATAAGACATGAACTGTGTTAACTTTAATAACATATTCAAAAAGTTCATAATCATGATCAATAGAATTAGTATACTGCAACATTTCATCAGATGCAGCTTTCATTTTATATCCTCTAAGAATATCTATTTTTTTGTTATTCATTTTGAATCTCCTTCATTAATTTTTGATTGCATTCCCCAAATTGATATGAAACCTTCAGCTTGACGCTGATCAAAAGCATCAGTATCAAATGAAACAATATTTTTATCATATATTGAATTGTCAGAAGAGCGTTCAACAACTCTAAAATTACCATTATAAAACTTCACTTTAATCTTACCATTAACACGTTTTTGAGTTGAATCGACAAACTTGTTAATAGATTCAAGGCTAGGATCATAGAATAATCCATTATATACTAGCCAGGCCCATTTTTGTTCCAAAAATGACTTTATTTCCAACTCATTACGTGTGAGAACCAATTTCTCCAAATCTTTATGAGATTCTATCAAAGTAATTGCGGCAGGAGCTTCATAGATTTCACGTGACTTTAACCCAACTAATCTATCCTCAATATGGTCTACTAGTCCCACACCATAACTGCCTGCTATATTGTTAATGTAGTCAAGAATTTTTATTGAATCAGTTTCTAGATCAACTTTAACAGGGATTCCATTCTGGAATTCTATTTCCATATATTTTGATGTAGTTTCTTTATTAGATAATTTAATCCAAGATAGAATGCTTTCAGGAGCTTCAAAAGTAAGATCTTCTAACTTTCCTCCTTCAATTGATCTTCCCCAAAGGTTCAAATCAATACTATACTCTGATGTAGATTCAGTTGAAATTTTGTGTTTTTTAGCATATTCAATTTCTTGAGTTCTAGACAAATTCCATTCACGAACTGGAGCGATAATTTTAGCTTCAGGATAAAGACTTTTTATCGAAATATCAAATCTAGCTTGATCATTTCCTTTCCCAGTGCATCCATGAGAAATTAGTTTTGAATTTTCCTTTTTAGCGATTTCAACTAATTTAGAAGCAATAAGAGGTCTTGCCAAAGCAGTTGCAAGAGGATATTTTCCTTGATACATTGCATTTGATTTAATTGCTTGATTAACATAGAGATTAACAAACTCATTTTTAGCATCTACATTATAATGTTTATGAGAACCAATTTCATATGCACGTTTTTCAAGAGATTCATAATCGTCATTTTGACCAACATCAACAGTAACAGTTACTACACTAAGATCATATTTTTCCTCAATCCATTTTATAGCAATTGACGTGTCTAATCCGCCAGAAAATGCCAATATTACTTTCTCTGTCATGTAAAGAGACATAATAAACAAAAGGTTTTAATGTTTTTGGTCAATATTAACCATAATAGAACATGAAACAGCCAGAATCGGTCATTCCATCAATTGCAAAAATAGTTAGAGAAATAATCGATGAAGATCTAACAATTCAAGATTCACTAGAAAGAAATTATGGAAATTATTCAGGAATTGCCAGAATAATTAAAAAAGATGTAGAAAAAATTACAAAACATAAAGTAAAAGATGATGCAATAATTACAGCATTGAAAAGGTTAAGTTTTTCATATAAAGAAAATAATCCAGAAACAAAAAAAATAATTTCAAAAACAATAATGAATGTTAGAACAAACCTTTCAAAATTATCAGTAGAAAAAAATAAGAAAAATGAATCCAAAATTAGAGAAGTAGTAATGAAATCAGAGGAAGAAATAATACAAATTTCACAAGGAACATCAGCAATAACTGTGATATATGATAATTCGATGAGAAAACTAATTCTCAAAAAATTCAAAAACCATGAAATTTTAGAAGATCATGAAGATTTAGCAGCCATAATTCTTCACAGTCCAACAGAGTTCATCTCAACACCAGGATGTGCATTCTCGTTCTATTCACAACTTGCAAAAAGAAAAATAAACATAGAAGACACAGTTAGTTCATACACAGATACAGTAATAGTAGTAGAGCTTAAGGATGTAGGCTCAGCATTTTCAGCATTATCAACATTAGTGACTAATTCAAGAACGAATAATTTTAATCATTAACAATAGTGGCAGGACCGCCAATTTTAGATCTAATACAGTTGAAGCCAAAACCAGATAAATCTGAAAAAATATCATCAGCATATTCAGGTAATGTATTAATAAAGATAGATGGGCCAGTTTGCATTGAAAAATAGACAGGGATATTTTCCTGTTGTTTTTGTTTAACATATTTTATGATTTTGATCGTATTCTCATTAAACAATACATGTCTCGAAATGCCAGTCATAGTAATAGAATGAAGTTCAAGAGAATCCAATTCGACTAATTGACCAAATTTATCAAAATCGCCATCAATTATTGCATTTTCAAGTTCATCTACTCGTTTATTCGCAGATATTAAACGAGAGTCAAAAAATTGAGATGTTTCAACTTCCCTATGGGCTTCTTCAGTAGTAAGAGTAGATTGAAAGGGAATTGCAATCATAGAAATATCTAAATTTTTAGAATCTGCAAACTTTTGTGAGTATGAGCTTTCGTCATCAGTTCCAGCATACCATCTAGAATAAGATCCTGTAATGCTTCGTGATGCAGATCCAGCTAATCGGCGAGCAATTGTTGATATTTTTTTTAAATCCCAACCATATTTCTCATCTAACTTTGCAGCTTTAAAGCCAGCGGCAGCCAATGCAGCACCACCTGATGATGAAAAGCCCAGACCTTTAACTTCACCAAGCTTTATACTGTTGGAAGAAGAAATTTTGACATTATCTTCAATTTGTGATAAATCTCTTATGGTGTTTATGATATCCAATGCCCTATCTTTAACACTGTCATCATATTGTTTACCATCTATGAAAATTTCATCATTTTCAAAATTTCCAAATTCTACAGAAGTTTTAGTCCACAGCGAGTCTAAAGTGACTGATATACTATCGTGATAAGGAATTCTAAGATTCCAGTCTTTAAGACCATGATATTTCAACAATCCTTGCATAGGATGTGCTATAGCAGTAGATTTCATAACCATATTAATCACTTACAGTTAATTCAAGAATTCCACTAGTATTAGTATTTTGGAGATCTGAAATAATATCTCTTGGAATGTCAAATGCGGATTTGTCACTATTAATTGCAAGAGTTCTAGAACATAAGAAATTACTCTTGCGTATCACAAGATCAGTAGAATGAGTAAATAGTAAATCTAATGAGCCATTAGCAGTAATTAAAAATTCGTTATTATTTACTAACAATAATATTTCCAACCTGGTGTTATCTGTTTTGAGTTTTTGTTTAAATTCATCTGAGAGATCAATACATCCCTTATTTGATGAAATTCCTATTATACAATCTCCATTTTTAGTCAAGTAATTATCACGTGTTACTTCAATTGTAGTTTTATGGAGTCCGGTTATATTTGGATGTCCATAAAACTTTACAGATTCTTTTATTTCAGTCATATCTCTCATTAAAAATAAAACTTTATAACCCTAGTTTTTGTTTATCAGAAGTGATATAAATTGTTTCCATCCGCAGCAGGTTATGACAGAGCAATAACAGTATTTTCTCCTGACGGCAGACTGTATCAAGTCGAATATGCAATAGAAACGGTAAGAAGAGGTAGTCTCGCATTAGGGATAAAGTCTTCAGAAGGTGTAGTTTTAGCAGTTGAAGAAAAAACAAGAAAGTTGCAAACATATGGCATAACGCAGAAAATATTTCAAGTTGACGATCACATAGGAGTTGGATCTGCAGGATACATACCTGACGCAAGAATACAAGTGGATCAAGCTAGACTGATCTCACAAAGTAACAGACTAGCTTATGATGAACCTATAGATGTAGAAATATTAGCTAGAAGATTAGCAGATGTGTCTCAACAATTTACACAATATGCAGGAGTAAGACCATTTGGTGTTTCTTTAATAATTACAGGGGTAGATCGAAATGGACCACAACTTTATCTGACCGATCCTAGTGGAAATTACATATCTTATAATGCAGTAGCAATAGGTGCAGGCAGTGATCAAGTAACAGAATTGTTTGAAAATAAATATTCATCAAAAATAACATTAGACGAAGCGATAAAGTTAGCAGTAGAATCAATATATCTAGTCAGTGAAGAAAAAGTAGGTTCAGAACATGTTAAAATAGCAACAGTGAAAAACGAAACAAAAACAATGA
>JAYZAG010000008.1:0-67705 GCA_036422215.1 Thermoproteota archaeon | reverse complement strand
TGGAACTGGTTCAGGTTCTGGAACTGGTTCAGGTTCTGGAACTGGTTCAGGTTCTGGAACTGGTTCAGGTTCTGGAGCTGGTTCAGGTTCATTTCCAGAAAATAACATAATACCGCCTACAAGAAGTAATGCAACAATAACAACTACAGGGATTATTTTATTGTCCAATAGGAAAATCAAAATAACATATATTCTGTAGAATTAATAAACATTATACATTCATGAAAGATTACAGTAAAATAACATTTTGTCCGAGATGTGGAAAACGGTTTGATGGAGACAATTCACACTTAGACATGAAAGAACATCTGACAAAATGTAACGACTTAGATGAAGAATTTAGAGGAGAAATAGACAATAGTTCAATAGAAGAGAACTAAATTATTGAATTTTTGTGCCTTGAATTATCAAAAGATCTTCAAAAAATAGATGCTTTCTACGTTTAACATCAAAATTAAATAGAGAAGAAGTAAAAATCTCATCAATTTTAGAAAGTGATGAGGCAACGAAAACAACAATTCCATTATTTTTAAGAGCCCTATGAGAAACATCTAGCCATTCTTTAGTTAACTCTACCCCTGTAGTTCCACCATCAAGATTTTTATCATCTATAGAAGAATTTGGTAAATAAGGTGGATTAAAAACAACTAGATCAAAGATAGAAGATTTCACTGCACTAGCAGAATTGCTTACAATCAACTCCACATTTGTAAGTTTTTTAGATTTAAGGAGAGCTTGAGTTGCATTTACAGAGTTTATATCAATGTCAGTAGCAATAACAGATTCATTATTTTGAGCTAAAACAGTAGTTACGAATCCATTTCCACAACCTATTTCTAGTACTTGTAAATTTGAAAAATCTTTCACATAGTCAGACAAAAAATAAGTATCTTCAGATGGAGGATAAATGTTCACATATTATATTACGACATTAATGATTTTAACATTCTTACAATTTCATATATTTCATCAGGACGTAGCTCATTTACTCTTTTATTTGATTGGAAATGTTTCATGAATTCATTATGATCAATTTCCATTTTTTTAACAATGTGTCGAAGTGTGGAAGAAAGAGTCTTTCCTTTAAAGGATAGAATGATCTTAATCATTTGAATATCTTGTTTACTTATAGTGTTTTTTGGAATAATTTGTAATATTACAGAATGAACCTTTGGTTTAGGAGAAAACTTTTCAGGAGGTATTTCGTCGAGAATTTTAAGTTGAAAACATAGTTGAGATATAACACTCACGGCACGATAGTTTTTGTTATTAGGTGAAGAAATGAGTTTTTGTGCAAATTCTTTTTGAACGGTTATTATTGCTCTGTTAAATTTACGCGTTATTAACCATTCAATAAATGCATTAGATATTTCATAAGGTAAATTCGAAACCAACACATCAAATTTTTTTCTAAAAGTTAAACCATCAGAATTAACAAGTTCGAGATTATTAAACTCGGATAAATTTTTCAATGAGATTGAATATAAGGCAGGATCAATCTCATAGGAAGTTACATTAGATGATTTTTCACATAATTTAGAAGTGAGTTGTCCATGTCCTGTTCCTATTTCATAAACAATTTCATTTTCTTGTATATCAGCATAATTCAATATTTTAGTGAGAATGTAATTGTCATTTAGAAAGTGCTGTCCTAAATTTTTTCTCATATTTTATCAGTGTAAAATTTATTTTGTACTAACAGAGACTTGCGCTTTATACTCCGATAAAACCCAATTAGATAAACCTTGGTCATAAGCTTCTAAAGCACATTCCTCAGGAGTAACAACACCATTTGAAATACATTTAATTTCATGAGGACAACGCATACAAGGATTAAATTCATATGGACCAAGATTCAATACGTTAAGTGCCTTCAAAGTATATGTCCATCTACCATTCTCGAGAGATTTTTCTCTAGATATAAATTGGTTTTTTTCTAATTTAATAGCTAATTTAGAGATTTGTGCAACTGTTAGATTAGAAACACCTAATACTTTTTTTTGGGAAATGCCATCTTTACCTGAACCTACAATAATATTATAAAGTTCAGAATAAACGTCTCTTTTTGGTGTAATTTTTATATTTTCATTTGGATCGACTTTAGACAATATAGATATAATGATAAATGTACAATTTAAAATTTAAGTCTATAAAATCTATTTGTTGAGAAATAAGGTCATTCTGGGGTTTTCTGCAATTTCTGATGTTATTTTTTTGGCAATTAATTTGCCAGGATCTCTAAGGCCTACTCTTTTTTCTAAATCTTCAAAACTTTCAAATGGTTTATCTTCTCGCTGGGTTATAATTTGTGTCATAAAGGTTTTACCTACCCCAGGAATCATGTCTAATGCGTGATGTCTAGGAGTGATGGCTTGAGCCCCATAATTCAACCAATTAACATATTTCAGTTCATTTTTAGCAACAATTTTTTCTAAAACATAATTCAAATCACTTTTTGAATCTTCTGTGAGATTATCATACGATATTTTACCAAGAACGCTTAGAACTTTAGAACGTCCTTCTTTCCCTATTCCTATTTGTTCACCTATATCAAAATTTGCACCGCGAACTGCAATTAATTCAAGGATAGTTAAATGATCACTTCCAATAGCTTGTATTATTGGACCGCCTCTGCCCTTAATTACTGAAGATTTTCCATTTTGTATAAAGTCTAAAACAAATGCGTGTTCTTCATATTTTTTAGTAAATTTATGACTTATAATCAATCACCGTATTTATGAGAAATAAAAATTTATTTAGAATTCAGAAAGAGGATATTATAAGATAAATAAAATAAAAACATACAATTCCCCCAATAATTCAACCAATAGAGATTACGTTAAAAAAGGCTATAAACGTTGTCTAAAAAGACGATGTTAGTCACGACTGGCTGCAGTAATTGAAAGAATTTCTTCTAATTTTTCATTAGGTAGAAGTTTTTTCCACCCACTAGTAAATACCCTTAATTCTTGAACTGTTTGAGGATTTATGTCAATAAGTTCATAACATTGTTCTTGAGTCAATTCTTCTACTTTCATGAGACTGGTTACAGTTTTATTAACTTTTTTTGGATTAGCAGTTGTAAATTTATTTACATATTCAAGTGTTCTTCTTTGAATTTGATCTGTAGAATCTTCATCTAATTTTTTTAGAATTTCTTTAACTTCTCCTGCACTTATTGGTTTTCGACTTAATTCTTTCATGTTAATTCAAATCTGAGGTTTAATATGTTCAAGTCTGGCTTTGATCTTTTTTAGTTTTTTTCCTACTACGAGCTCTATTTCTACAGAACGGTTCATCACTTCAGAAATCTGACCAACTAAGCCTTGAAATCTTCGATGAGGCATTCCTTTAACTTGGGAAGGTTCTATATCTATAACAACTTTATCTCCTACTTTATAGTCAATGAGAAAATTAGATATTCCTGCTCGCTTTTTACCTGATAAAACAGAACGAGTTTTCGTTCTATAACCATGATGTCTTGCCATTGATAGATATGTCTATAAAGTAACTTGTTATTACGTGTTTTGTTTGTGTGACTTTTGTAATAATGTATCAACAATATTAAAAATTTGAGTGTAGAAGCATGATTATGAAAATCAAGAAAATGTTATTATATCTCAATAATTAGTTAATAACAAGGAAATAGTACACATGCCGAACAAAGACAAAAGTAGAGATTATAGATTATCCAAATATTTTCTTTTATTTCTGATAACAAATATGTTATTTTTACCTACTTTAGCATTTGGGCAAGGCGGAAGCAATTTCGAAAATGCAGTAGAAATAACATCGGGAAAAATTACTAGTACCTGGAATACTGCTGAAAACGAATTTTATAAAATAAACCTAGTCGAAGATCAATTATTATCAATTTCGCTCGACGTACCTGAGGGAACTAATATAGATATATTCCTATATGATCCAAAGAAAACAGATGCTTCTAGTGATTCAAGTAACCTACTAAAATCATCAAATAATGAAAATACTGGAATAGATGAAGAAATAAAATATACAGCAACAGAAACAGGATATCATTATTTGAAATTGGTTGGAAGCAAATACTCAGGGACTGGACAATATGAACTAGATGTGTTTGTTACAGAATTTGAGATTTTATTCGAAGGATGGGGAACAGAAGCTAGTCCCAAAGAAGTAGCGCCAGGAGATTTAGGTGCTAATTTCAACATAATATTAAGAAATGGAGGAGGGTTCGATGTAAATGACTTGTCATTAGAGATTACTTTGAATGAATACTTTACAAATAGAACAGGTGGTTCAAGATTATATGACATTAAATCAAGTACAATAAAATCAGGAGAGACAATTAGTTTTAATTTCTTAATCAACATAGATGAAGATTCACCATTAACAAAACAGAATCTACCATTAACAATTGAATTCAAAAAATCAGAAGATAAAGCAAGAGGCATTCCGGTAGTAACCGAAATACATTTCACAGTAACAGGTAGAAACTTTGTAAAACTTTCGATCGATAAGCAAGATCTAGTTCCAGATGAATATAATGACATTACTTTCACTATAAAGAATGAGGGTACTGCAAAAACAGGAACAATAGATTTTGTATTGAATATTCCTACACCGTTAATATTAATTGGTTCAGATAACAAATGGTCATTAAGTTCTATTGCACCAAATAACGAAATTACTTTGAACACTCAGATATATGTCCCACTTTCGGAAGCAGGTAAAACAGTACAAATATCTGGACAGTTGACATTCTCTAACTCATTAGGAACACAACAGACTGAAACTAGAACATTAGATATAAAGATCAATAAACTAGAAGGTAAAGGAATAGAAGTAGTGAATAGTTTTTGGGGAAAAACAAATGATGAAATAAGTGTAGAACCCGGAGACAACAAAGTGAGATTAAGTGTTACTATTCAAAACAGAAATACAGGGCCAATATCAGGAGTTCAAGGTACATTAGTTTTAGAAAATCCATTTTCAGGTAATACAAATGGAAAAAGTAGTTCAACATTTTTCGGACAATCTATTTTATCAGGTGCAACAGCAACTTCAGAATTTCTATTAAATATTGATCAGAACGCACAAATAGGGAATTATAAAATAAAAATTATTTTTTCATATTTAGATAAAGATTCAATATTACAAAATCAAGAAGTGGAATTCACAGTAGATATAGAAGGAAAAAGTAAAACAGAAATAAACTTAATTAATAATTTATTAATTTCAGGAACCGAAAATAATGTAATATTAGAAATAAAAAACACAGGTACAGCTCCAATGCATAAAGTAAACATAGAAATGTTAACAACGCCAGTTGGTGCCGCAAAACTTTCAATAGTGGATGGCAATACAAAGAGACATATTACAAAAATCGATCCAAATGAAAATATAAGAATTGAATATCCAATCTACATATCATCTAATGCGATAGAAGGATTATCTGAAATATCGATTTCAGTTGAATACAGGAATACAAATGGTTTAATCAAAGTAACAAACACCAACCTAGTATTCATTATAAAAGAATGGGAGTCTCCGTTTGACGTTAGTTTGAGTGATAATTTACTGTATTCAGGAAAGGTTACAGAAAAAGAAATTTTAATCTTTAACAACGGAGATGAAAAAATGAAAAATATTAACGTAGACCTAGTATTTCCATCAAATCAGCAAGGATCTTCACCTATTTTCTCGAATTCAGGAGATTCAGATTGGAAGATTAATGAGTTAAATCAGCTAGAGTCAGCGACAATATATCCTCAAATATTTGCAACATTAGATTCAAAGGACCAATCTTATCCTGTGCAAATAAGTCTGTCATACACAGATTCAAAAGGATATCCGCATAAAGAAACACAGCAAGTTAGTTTCTCAGTAAGAGGAAACATCAACGTAATAACACAAGAACCTTCATTGAGTCCTCAAGTAATATCAATTGGTAGGAATAGCACATTTTCAGGAAGTCTATTGAATAAAGGAGATACAGAGGGAATATTTAGTGAAATTAGAATTATATCTTCAGAATTTATCTCCACCTCAGAAGAAAGTTATCAATACATAGGAGAGTTAGATCCAGACACACCGATTCCATTTAGTCTGAAATTTGGATTAACAGATGAAGCTAAAGAAGGAATAATGCAAATTGCAATAGAAATAAAATTCGAAGATGAATATGGAAATGTTTTTAGAAATACTGAAGAACTAGGATTAATAGTTAAAGAAAGATCTTATCAGAATATTGAGGAAACAAATAATGAAGAAAATGAAGAATCTTCAAACAATCCTATAAATAATATTCCAACCGAAGTAGTTGCTGGAGTAGTTGGATTCTTATTATTATTAATTATATTTATAAGAAATAGACGTAAAAATAAAAATCCATTCTGATACAATTTGAAACCAGCAGTAGAAACAAAAAAGTTAAGAAAAATATACAATTCACATGGTGTAATCACAAAAGCACTAGATGGAGTAGATATTAAGATAGAAAAAGGTGAATTTGTGGTAATAATAGGACCATCAGGAAGTGGAAAATCAACATTGCTAAACATAATAGGTGCACTAGATTTACCTTCAGAAGGTAGTGTATTCATAGATGGAATAGAAATGACTAAGCTAAATACAAACCAACTTGCTGCGCTAAGAAATCAAAAAGTTGGTTTTATATTTCAATCATTTAATTTAGTACAGAGATTAACAGCAATTGAAAATGTAGAATTACCAATGATAATATTGGGGCGAGAAAGTGACAAAAGAAAAAGGGCATATGAATTACTGAAAATGGTTGGATTAGAAAAAAGATGGAGTAATAAACCGTATCAGATGAGTGGAGGGGAACAGCAGAGAGTTGCAATTGCTAGATCATTGGCAAATAGGCCAGCAATAATATTCGGAGATGAGCCTACAGGCAATCTAGATACAAAAACAACAAGTGATATAACAAAGTTACTAAGAGAACTAAACAAAAAGACAAAAACCACATTAGTAATAATTACACATGATTTAGATATCGCAAAACAAGCTGACAGAATAATAGCAATAAGAGATGGAAAGGTAGAAGACCAAAGATTAAATTAGGTTAAAACGTAAAATTGTGTAAAAATGTCTGAATTTAGTCCCATTACAACAATATTAGCAATAGGTATGCTAATACTTACAGCAAAAATATTAGCAATTGTTTTTAGAAGAATGAATTTGCCTGAAGTAGTAGGTGAAATATGTGCAGGGTTAATATTCGGGCCATATGCAATAGGTGGACTGATTTCATTGGGAGGAGAACATATTTTTGATGGACCAATTGGACATAATCCTGTGTTTGAAACATTATTTGAAATAGGAGGAATGATAATTTTGTTTTCTGCAGGTCTTGAATTTACATTCAGAAAATTTAGAAAAGCGGGCGCTCCTGCATTTGTGATAGGAACAGCTGGAGTGGTATTTCCATTTATTTTAGGGTATTATGGAAGTTTATATGTAGGATTCGAATCTCTGCAATCAATGTTAATAGGAGCTGCACTAACGGCAACGAGTATAGCTATTACAATCAGAACATTAGAAGAACTTAATCAATTGAAAAATAAAGAGTCGGAAGTAATGGTATATGCAGCTGTAGTAGATGACGTTTTAGGGTTAACAGTTTTAGGAGTCGTATTAGCCTTTGGAAGAACTGGAATAGTTCCAAATACGAGTAATATAATATCAACAACTGTAATTACAGTTGGTCTGTGGGTGGCATTGTTAATAGGATCAGTGTACTTGTTACCAAAATTATTGGATATGGTGAATTCAAAAATTAAGGTTCCAGGAACAATAGAAACACTAACAATTGTTATCATATTGATTTGGGGAGGATTTGCATATTATCTAGATTTGTCGCCAATAGTAGGAACATTTGCGGCAGGAATGGCAATTGCAGGATCAAAATTCAAACATGAAATAGAAGAATTTACAAGCAAAATTTCAATATTTTTTGCTCCAATATTCTTCGCATATGTGGGAGCGCAGATAAATATTGTAGAAATAATTGGAATTGATTTATTCGCGTTTGGAATAATTTTCTTATTGGCAATGGTAGGAAAAATTATCGGATGTGGAATCCCTGCATTCGTGTTTTTCAAAGATAGATTGAAGGCCCAAAGAGTAGGAGTTGGAATGGCATCAAGAGGAGAAGTGGGAATTGTTGTAGCAGGAGTTGGTTATGGAGTAGGGATGATTGATGGTCAAGCCTATGCGGTTTTAATGGCAGTAATAATGGCTAGTACAATAATAAGTCCAATAATACTGCGAAGTATGGCAAGTGACGAACATTCAGATAAAAAGAAAATTAATATCTAATACCTAAAGTAATTAATAGAAAATGACAAAAGAAACACCAAAATCAGTATTGGTTCTAGAAGATGGAACAATAATACATGGTAAAGGATTAGGTGCTGAAAAAAGAATAAGTGGAGAAGTTGTGTTTAATACAGGAATGGTTGGATACACTGAAACCTTAACCGATCCTTCTTACGCAGGACAGATATTATGTTTTACATATCCATTAATAGGAAATTATGGTGTTCCGAAATACAATATATTAGATGAATATAAACTTCCAAAATATTTTGAATCAGAATCAATAAAAACAAAAGGTGTTATAATTCATGATTTGTGCAAAACACCAAACCATTGGGCGTCATCAAAAGATTTTAGTGAATGGTTAAAAGAGGAAAACATACCAGGGATATACGATATTGATACAAGAACTATTACAATGAAACTAAGAACAAAAGGGGTGATGATGGGTGCATTAGAAACATATTACGGTGATTGTGATTTAGATGAGTTATCTGAATTCTTGAAAAAATCAAGAACATATGGAGAAGAAAATCTGATCAGAGATGTAAGTGTCAAGAAGCCTCAAACATATGGTAATGGAAAAAAGAACATCATACTGTTGGATTTTGGAAAGAAAAATGGGATATTAAGAAATTTGCTACAGAGAAAATACTCAGTTACAGTATTACCATATGATACAGGATTCGATGAAATATTATCATACAAACCTGCTGGAATAGTAATAAGCAATGGACCAGGAGATCCAAAAACATGTAGTAATACATTTGAAACAATAAGACAAATAGTTAACTCAGATTTACCAACATTAGGAATATGTTTAGGAAATCAAATATTATCTCTTGCATTAGGTGCTAATACATATAAATTACAATACGGTCATAGAGGACAAAATAAACCATGCAAAGACATGTTAGGTAATAACACATACATAACAAGTCAGAACCACGGTTATGCTGTTGATCATAAATCATTGAAAGATACAGAACTTGAACCATGGTTCATTAATGCAGATGATAACACGGTAGAAGGAGTGAAACATAAATCAAAGAGAGCTTTAGCAGTTCAGTTTCATCCAGAAGCTTTTCCAGGACCATACGATACAGGATTTGTATTTGATGTGTTTAATAAAATGGTGAATAAATGATCAACAAAAATAATTTAAAAAAAGTACTGGTGCTTGGAAGTGGAGCAATAAAGATTGGAGAAGCTGGAGAATTCGATTATTCAGGTAGTCAATGTATTAAAGCATTGAAAGAAGAAAACATCTCAACAGTTTTAATAAATCCAAACATAGCAACAATTCAAACAGACAAGGCAATATCACCAAATGTATATTTAGTGCCAGTAATACCTGAATTCGTTGAAAATGTCATAGCAAAAGAAAGGCCAGATGCAATATTATTAGGATTTGGAGGTCAAACTGCATTAAATTGTGGTGTACAATTAGCTAAACAAGGAATTTTAGACAAATATGATGTGAAGGTACTAGGAACACAAATCAGAGGGATAGAAATCACAGAAGACAGAGATCTATTCAAACAATGTATGAATAATGCAAATATTTCTGTGCCAAAGAGTCGTGCGATATATTCATTAGATGAAGCTCATGAAATCGCAAAAGAGATGGGTTATCCTGTAATGTTAAGAGCTGCATATACGCTTGGTGGAAAAGGAGGAGGAGTTGCACATAATGAATATGAATTAGACGAAATAGTATCAAGAGGTTTAGCAAACAGCATGAACGCCCAAGTACTTATGGAAGAATATGTTGGGGATTGGAAGCAAATAGAGTATGAAGTAATGCGAGATACAAAAGGTAATGCAGTAACAGTATGTAATATGGAAAATCTCTTGGGAATGAGAGTACATACTGGAGACAACATAGTTGTAGCGCCATCTCAAACAATTAACAATAGAGAATATCATAAATTAAGAGAATTATCTTTGAAGGCAGCAAGTACATGCAACATAATAGGAGAGTGTAACGTACAGTTTGCATTAGATCCTGAATCTGAAGACTACAATGTGATAGAAATTAACGCTAGATTGTCAAGATCATCAGCATTAGCGTCTAAAGCGACAGGATATCCTCTTGCATATTTAGCAACTAAAGTAGCACTCGGATACACATTAGATGAATTGAAAAATCAAGTAACAGGAGTTACAACAGCATGTTTTGAACCTTCATTAGATTATCTAGTAATAAAATTTCCTAGATGGGATTTAAAAAAGTTCGAAAGAGTATCACGTAGAATAGGAACACAAATGAAATCAGTAGGAGAAGTAATGGGAATAGGTAGAACATTCGAAGAAGCATTACAAAAAGCAATAAGAATGTTAGACATCGGAAAAAAAGGACTAACTGATAACATAGATGATATAAAAACAATAGAAAAATGTGAGGAAGATCTAAGACATCCAACAGATGAAATACTGTTTAACGTAATGCATGCATTAAAAGCAGGAATGTCTACAGAAAGAATTAATCAAATTACTTCAATCGATGTATGGTATTTAGATAAAATCAAGAACATAATATCAACATATGAAGAATTACAAAAAGAAAAGAAGAATATCCCTCGAGAATTATTATTGAATTCAAAAAAATTAGGATTTGCAGACACTCAAATAGCATTAGCAACTGAGAAATCGGAGAATGATATAAGAAACATACGTAAAAAAGAATCAATTACACCATATACAAGACAAATAGATACATTAGGTGCAGAATGGCCAGCAAAAACTAATTACCTGTATACGTCATATGGTGCGAATAAAGATGACGTCAGTGATACAAAAAAGAAGAAAATAATAGTAATTGGTGCAGGAGTATACAGAATTGGAAGTTCGGTAGAATTCGATTGGTCGACAATGAATATGGTCTGGGCTCTCAAGAAATCAGGTTATGACGAGATAATTGTGATTAATTGTAATCCGGAAACAGTTTCCACAGATTACGATATGTGTGACAAGTTATACTTCGAAGAGATCACGTATGAGAGAGTTGTAGATATTTACGAAAAAGAAAACCCAGAAGGGGTTGTGGTATGTGTTGGAGGACAAGTAGCAAATAATTTAATCGTAAAATTAGCAGAAGCAGGAATACAAATTGTTGGTACCAATAGTAGAAATGTGGATCGTGCGGAAGATAGATCAAAATTCAGTACACTACTAGATCAATTAAATATACCTCAACCAGCTTGGAGTGAATTTAGATCATTAGCAGATGCTGAAAAATTTGTCAACGAACAAGGTTTTCCAGTATTAGTACGTCCATCATATGTTCTGAGTGGTGCAGCAATGAGAACAGTGTGGAGTTATAAACAATTAAAAAAATTTCTAAATGAAGCTACAGAAATAAGTCCAGATCATCCTGTAGTAATTACTAAATTTTTCCTAGATGCAAAAGAGATTGAAGTTGATGCGGTTTCAGATGGGATAAATACATTCATAGGGGCTATACTTGAACATATTGAAAAAGCAGGTGTGCATTCAGGTGATGCAATGATGTCAATACCGCCACAGACTTTAGAACCAAGTGAAGAAGCATTGGTAATAGATTACACAAATAAAATAGCACGTGCATTACAAATAAAAGGACCATTCAATGTGCAATTTTTAGTAAAAGATGGAAAAGTCTACATAATAGAATGTAACTTACGTGCATCAAGAAGTATGCCATTTGTGTCAAAATTAACAGGAGTAAATATGATGAACATAGCAGCATTAGCAATTACAAATAAAACGATCGATTCAAGTTTTCATCATTATAAAAATATAAAGAAAGTTGGAGTTAAAATACCACAGTTTTCATTCATGCAATTAGAAGGTTCAGATCCCAATTTAGGAGTGGAAATGCAATCAACAGGAGAAGTTGCATGTTTTGGAGATAATTTCTATGAAGCATTTATAAAAGCATTAATAGCGGCAGGATATGTAATGCCTCGAAAAAATGGAAGTGTTCTTGTTAGTGTAGGAGGTACAGATAAGAAAATTGAAACACTTCCAATAATTAAAAAATTCAATAGTTTAGGGTTTAAAATATTTGCAACAGAACATACTGCAGATTATCTTGCAAAAAATGATATTAATTCTATTGCATTATATAAAATTGGGGAAAAAGATAGAAAACCAAATCTCGAAGATTATTTAGTAAAAAGAGAGTTAGATCTTATAATAAACATTCCATCAAAATCAACAGATAATAAAATGAAAGATATAATAGAAGATGAATATCTAATTAGGCGTAAAGCTGTTGAAATGGGAATTCCTGTTTTCACCACAATAGAAGCATCAAAAGTATTTGTTGATGGATTAGAATGGTTAGAAAATAATGGAATAAATATAGTAGAAAAAATTAATAATAAATGAATATTAAGATAATATTTTCTTAACGTGAGGGAGTATTTCTAATAAATTCTTTTTGTGTATTATTACATCCGCATTATTTTTTACAATTTCTTGTGCATTGAAAGCAATATTCAATTTACAAATATCAAACAAAGTAACATCATTTGCTCCGTCAACGATACTAATTGCTGTATCTATTGAGAGATCATGAGGAGGCAAAGAGTTTGGGAATTTGCCATCAAACCAATTCAGCACAACTTGAGCCTTATGATTAACGTTTACATTAATATTCGTTAATTTATTGTTTTCAAATACTAGATCATTACAGAATACATAATCAAGATTAAGTTCTTTTTTTAATCTATTAATTAAGATGTCAGGGCCTCCAGAAACAGTTATTGTTGTAAAGCCTAGTTTTTTTAATTCAGAAATAGTTTCAAACGCTCCATCCATAATAGTCATTTCATTTGCAATACTACAACAATCATCATATGATATGCCTTTGAGTAATTCAACTCGTTTATGTAATCCTGTAACCCAATCAATATCACCACGAACTCCTTGATCGGTAATTTCAGAAACCTCTTTCGCTTTATCTGAGAGTCGTGCAGCTTGAGGCATAAATTCACCATCAACTAGAACTCCTTCTGTATCAAATATAGCTAACAAATTTTTTTCACTTTATAATAAGCTAAGTATATTTAGAAAGTGCAGGGACTTCAGAAGATAGACTTCTGATTATTTCAGAACTGGTTTTATCTAAAAGACTATGTCCTGAACCTGATAACATTCTTCCTTTAGATGATTTTACGACTAGACCAGCTTGCTCTAGCTGATGAAGTGGTTTTCGTATTGCAGATTGGCCAGAATCTCTTTGATGAGATTTGGAAAATTTAATTTGTTTTTTGTCTCCATATTCTCTTTCTAAAACAGATAAACCCAAAGGTCCGTTAACATATAATTTACGTAAAATTGAGGCGCATCTAGTATACCACCAATCATTACTGTGAGGTGGTCTTTCCTTGGCAGATCCTAATTTTACATAGAGAACCCAGTCAGGTGGATTTATAGAGTCATTAGATTTTAGAGTAGATGCCAATTTGTCGATTAACATATCGTGTGGAACTTGAAATGCGTCGGTCATATTCTTATAGTATGAATTTTGTTTTATGGAGTATTTTAGGTTTTTTGATTTATGATAGAAGTTTTCTATAAATGAACCCACAATCATAACATGTTATATTCAATCCCTTTCTCACCTTAGATAATCTTATTCTACAATTATAACCTGGAATAATGAAGTTTTTACATCCATGACAAAACAACTGGCGAAAACTATAAGGAATATTGAGATTGAATTTCAACCAGATTCGTCTAGCTAATCTAGCTTGTTGTCTACCCAATAATCTATCTTGGGTAGAAGTTGACAAAGCAACATCCATAAGATAATTAAACCTTTGCTGTCCAATTTGTCGCTTTTTTCTTCTAGTTAGACGCATAATATAATATAAATAATACACAATAAAAAGATGTATATAAAAAATGTTAACATTAATATTAGCAGAATCAGCTTTAGAGCCAATACCCCCAGAAATTGCAAAAAATAATTCAGTTAAGAAGCAAATTCACAGAAATAAAAAATCATTAGAATATTTCCTACTTGATAAGAGTATACATTTTGATGCAATGAAGAATCTAAAAGATAAACATAAGAGAGGAAGACCTGATCTAATTCATATTACTTTATTGAATATAATAGCAACTCCACTATACAAGAATAATCTAGTAGAAATATACATACATACAATAAACAACAACATAATACGCATTCATAAAAACGTACGTTTGCCTAAATCATATTCAAGATTTGAATTATTAATGTCAAAGCTTTTTCGTGAAAAAATAATAGAACATGAAAATAAAAAATTAATAGAAATATTAGATACAGATCTAGATGGATTAATTGGAAAAACTAAGCCAGATATAATAATTGGTCTTTCATCGAAGGGAGAAATAAAGGAATGTAGACAAATTGCAAAAAAACTAGAGGAATATGATAGACCATTATTAATAATAGGTGGATTTCCTCATGGTGATTTTGGACAAAACACGGAGAAAAAATTTAATGAAATGTACTCAATTGATAAAGAACAATTAGAAAGTCATATAGTGTGTTCAAGAATGTTATATGAATATGAATTAAATTGTATAGAAAACAAATATACTTAATATATTTATTTAATATACAGCTTTAAAGCAATAACAGCGTTCGTCGTCCAGTCCAATAAATGGGGACAATCTGGTCTAGGACACGGGGTTTCCAACTCCGGAACACGGGTTCAAATCCCGTCGAGCGCATCAAAGCCGAGGTAGCTCAGCCTGGGAGAGCACTCCGCTGAAGCCGGAGCTGTCGCCGGTTCAAATCCGGCTCTCGGCATTTTAACTAATTTTAAGAAAATGACAGAAGTTAATAATCAATTTTCAATTTAGAGTCATATGAATTCAAAGTACAAAGTTCTAGTGTTAGACTTAGATGGGACTTTATTTGGAAAGCAGCCAATCAAACCAGAATTAATAGAATCAATACGAGAAATATATAATAAAAAAATACGAGTAATATTGTGTTCTGGAAGAACTTTATACTACGTTTTAGGAATAGCAAGATGTTTAGGAATAGAAGATTTTGTAATATGTGAAGAAGGTACATTAATTTACGATCCATTTAAGAAAAAGAAAATAATAAATGGAGATTTGAAAAATATAAACAAATTAAGAGATAATTTAGAAAGTTTGTTACCAATGGTAAAATTACCACCTGAAGCACATCATGACAAACAAATAATTTTAGCTTTGGATAGAAAAGAAAGAATAGATCTTGATGATTTTGTAGAAGAAGTAGCTGACATATTGAATAAAAATAAATTAGAACTCAATATAACAAGACCAGATGAGATGATAAATGTCATGCCGAAAAATATTGATAAAGGAATAGGTATAGAAAAAGTATTGAATATGACTGGTTATAATAAAGAAGAAGTATTAGCAATGGGTGATTCGTATAACGATTTACCAGTCTTTAAAAAAGTGGGATTCTCAGTTGCAGTCGCTAATGCACATATGGAATTAAAGAAAGAAGCAGATTACGTTTGTGAATTTGAAAACGGAAAAGGAGTTAAAGAAATAATTGACAAATTTTTCTAGTGAGTTTTATTGAGTAAGTAGCCATTCGACCAAAGAATTATCATTTGAATCATTCGAACAGTTTATCACAGGAATTACAACATTATCTTCAATTGATTTTATGGTACTGTTAAATTCCTTCATAAGAGCAAATTCGACCTCTATCCATAATTTTCCATCCATGAAATCTTTGGTAAATAGATCAGTCATTATGGAAATGCCAGGAGAATGAACACGATAAACAACGCCATTAATCCATTTCAGGTGTGGAGGAGACATTGGTCCGGAATCTATTATGGTGTATCTTGTTAAGTCATCCGGAGAACTAAATTTGGTGCATTTGTAGACTACGTATTCATTTATTGGTTTATGTGTAATTTTGACCATATCAATTCATCTCATAATTAGGTGTATTATGTTGTTCAGTGCTAGAATATGAATTTTGTGTATCAAATTGATAGAATAGATAAAAAGTATCCCAATGTTAGACCATAAACAAGATGTGAAATAAGACTAATTACAAAAGGTCCAAAAGGATTCATATTCAGAGGTTGTTTAAATGGAGAATTTCCAGTTATTGGTTTGTGTATTAAGAGAAGTATAAAAGTAAAAAGAACTCCCAAAACAGATCCAGCAAAAATATAATTAGTTATTTGAAAATAGTAAACTACTGCCGCGAAACCAATTCCACCTAAACCTCCATGAAGAGAATGGAATGCAAAACTTGGCAATAAAGAATCGTCAATAGATTTGTTAAATAATTCAGAAGTTAATGTCTGATTTTCATGCCATTCAAGTATGGAAAATATTCCCCATTTTTTCCATATTGGTATTTGGAATATAGTCATAAAAAGAGTTGCAAGTAATCCTGTAATTAATCCATTTTGTAAAAATTCAAACTCCATGAAAACAACTCACATAATACGAACATAGGTGAAATATAAAACAAAACCATAGATAAAATGACCGAATATGCTTACAATGATTGGTTTGTACCCATAGGGATTTTTACCAAGAGATTCACCAGTAATAGTTTTATGAATAGGTAACAAAGTTACAATCCAAACAACAATTGCATATGCTATTCCCATAAATGCAGATGGAATGGTATTTGTGATGGTCATATAGAAAACAAATGGGACTGCTAACATGCTTCCATTAAGCATATGCATCATCATACCCATCCTAGATAACTTTCCAGAGAATGAACGTTTCAAAAGTTTTGAGATCATCATTTCACTTTCATGAAATTCATATACGCCTTTAATACCCCATAACCTATAGAAGGGAATTTCAAAAACGGTCATAACAAAAGTAGAAAATATTCCAGAAACTAGACCAACAAATAAGGAAATGTAATAGATTGTAATCTCCATAGTATCTCCAAGTAATTTGTAGATTGAGAAAGAAAAACATGATGGTCACGGCAAGTCAAATAGTGACAAATGAATGAAATATATAACACACGTTATATTTATATAGCAGAGGTGTTACCGGAGAAAATATCAAATGAGCAAAATTTACAGAAAAAAAGATTCAAAGCGAGGTATTGTAAATGTCTATTAGAATAAATGATATAGCGCCTAACTTCAAGGCACAGACTACCCAAGGAGAAATTGAATTTCATAATTGGGTTGGAGAAGGATGGGCAATACTATTTTCTCATCCAAAGGATTTTACACCAGTATGTACAACAGAACTGGGTGCGCTTGCAGAGTTAGAATCTGAATTCGCTAAAAGAAATACAAAAGTTATTGGTCTGAGTGTTGACCCTGTTGATGATCATGTATCATGGCTAGATGATATTGCTGAAGTTACAGGTTTTCGCCCAAATTATCCAATTATTGCAGATACAGAACTCAGTGTTGCTAAGCTGTATGATATGTTACCTGCTTCTACAGAAGGTAGTTGTGTTGGACGTACTGCTGCAGATAATCAAACTGTCAGATCCGTTTTTATTATTGGTCCAGACAAAAAAATTAAACTGCAATTAAGTTATCCAATGGCTACTGGTCGTAATTTTAGAGAGCTGATAAGAGTGATAGATTCATTACAACTGACTGTGAGTCATAAATTGGCTACCCCTGCAAATTGGAAAAAAGGTGATGATGTAATAATTGTTCCTGCAGTTAAAGATGAAGAGGCAAAGTCACTTTTCCCAGATGGTTGGAAGACGGTAAAGCCATACATTCGTTTAGTTTCAGATCCATCAACTGAATAAAAAGAAAAAAATGAGAAAGAAATGACCGAAAATATACAAGTAGATCACGTACTGGATCAAAAAGGATTGCTTTGTCCAATGCCAATAATTAACACTGCTAAAGAAATATCTAAACTCTCACAAGGACAGATTCTAAAAGTAACAACTACTGACCCCGGTTCAAAAGCAGATTTCAAAGCTTGGGCACGTAGCACTGGCAATATAATAGAAACATTTGATGAAAGTGAAAAGACATTTACATTTCATATAAGGAAAGCATGAAAATGACATCATTATCTCAAGAAATAGAAAAAGAAATAGAAAACAACCAAGAGATAAAAAATCTCACAAAAGATAGATTGGTTCTAGTAGTTTCAAAAGGTACAGTTGACATGTTATATCCAGCATTAGTTCTAGCAGTTACTGGTGCAGCAATGGGTATGAAAGTAGATTTATACTTTACATTTTGGGGATTAAATGTGTTAACAAAGAAAGGTGTCAATAAAGTAAAAATTCCAGCAGTTGGAAACACAGGAATGCCAATGCCAAACATAGTAGGAGTTTTGCCTGGAATGACAGATCTAGCAACAAAGATGATGAAAGGTAAAATTGCTAAATTCTGGCCAAATATTTATGATATGATCAAAGAAGCAAAGGCAGGAGGCGCAAAATTGCACGCATGTTCACCAACAATGGGATTTATGGGTGTTAAAGAAGAAGATTTCATACCAGAAGTAGATGATATTGTAGGTGCATCCGCATTTCTAGGATGGGCTAGTGAGCCAAAAGCACTAACCTTATTCATATAGAAAAGATAATGTTTTTATAATTCCGTAGATATACGGAAGACATATGCCAGATAAAGGATTCAAGACATTAACGGTTACAGAAAAAGTATATCAAAAGATCAAATCAAAAGCAAAAAAGGAAAAAAAGAGTGTGTCATCATACACTACAAATGTTTTATCTGGATTTATAGAAGCAGATGAAAAAATAAACCAAACATCACCAATAATAGAAATTATAGGATTAGAAGGAAATAGTGCAATTCTGAAAGATAAAAAATTAGATAGAATTGTAGAAGTATACCTTCACCAAAAAGAGCTAAAATGTATGTATGATAATTCTAAAGATTGTATTCATGTAGGATTCTGCTACGCATTACCACAAATAAAGAAAATACAATAAAAATCAAGTTCTAGATTTACGAACAAATAATCCAATTAGTATAAAAATCGAAAAATAAATAATTGAAGATATACTACCAACGAAAAATGTTTGTTCAGTAACATTATCAATAGCTAATTTTTCATCATAAACAAAAGACTTGGACTGAAGAAAATAATCAACATTTCCTGTATATTGACCAAGAGGTACTCCAGTTAGAGATATTTCACCATCCTGATCTGATAGGAATTCCTTAACAGTTCCATTTACAAATGAAATTTCAACAAGTATATCAGATAATGGAAAAATCAAGTCTTTTAGTACAATAACAGAATCATGTACATCGACTGCCAATTCTATTGACTGGGATTCGTCGATGATTATAGGATTCATATTCCTTTTTACATCTACATCTTGCCAAATAATAGAATTAATACTCCATTCTCCAGGACGTAGCCATACTTTATTTTCTTCGATTAAAGGATCGAATGTATGTTGTTCACCATCAGGTGAAGACATGGTAACTACTGATGGTTCAAGTTCTCGATTAATAGAATCGAAGAATTGTAAAGTGAGAAGGTGTTCTGTGTTCCACAAAGAATCAATTACATGAGGTCTATCTATTCTAAGAGAAATTTCTTCATTTGTGTCATCATTACTCCATTTAGTAAACACATGGCGTGTGTTATTTTGATGATTAACAACTACATCAGGTACTGTAAAGGTGAAAATAGAATCTTTATCAAGCCATAAGTTTTCACCTGAATAGGAATAAGATGGAAGGATCTCTAAGAAATATTGTGTTATATGATTAGTAGAAATACTTTCAGGAGAATTTACGAGGAATTGAATTTCATTGTTAGTTAGATCACATGGCTGATTACAGTTTATGTTGTTCCAGCTAATCCATTTGAATCTATCCAAATCATTATTTTGAATGATCTCATCAGATAAGGAAATAGATGCAATTGTATTTTCTTCATACCATCCTTCTCCTGTAGTTGAAAAAATACTGTCAAGTGATACATAATAGTCATTAACAGAAAATAGTTCAAGAAATTGCGGAGAAGACATTAAGAATGGAATGCTAACTCTATTTTCAGTTAGTAGAAAAATTGTTGGATATTGATCAGGGTTCAGTATATAATCAATTCCATTTGTATTTACACTAGCACTCGATATTCTTTTCCTTGAGCTCTCAGAATTATCCGAAATATAATCAATATCAACTACAAATTCAGTATTTGGATCAATATAGAAATCATCAGTAGGAGACAGAGATTTTATCTGATCAGAAATAGATTGATGAGTGGAAGAGCTGATAGATTCGCTATTTATATCGAATTTATGTTGAAGTTTATAATATCCTACAAATGATTTGGGATTGTCCATGAATATATTTAACATAAAATAATCATCAGCAGTTCTAGTTACATAATTAATCGTTTCTTGGCGATTATTTAGATTATGAAGATCGTGAATAAGAACATATGAAATTAAATTAGATCGTGTGAATTCATTCTCATAAATTACATTTTCGAATGACAAAGTGTAATCATCATTAGCAGATAACCACATCTCCGAAAAAGATGAACTAGTGGCATTACCGCCTATTGAGAGAGAATATTCCTTATCCCAATAAACATCAATTACCTGAGGCGCAGAAACTGTGAAGTTTATTTCATACTCCTTAGACACCAAATTGTCATCAATATACCAACCATCAAGAACTCTACGTGTGTCGTTTTGATAATCAATTCCTACTAGCTCAGTGCTTGGATATTCTAATTGAAAACGATCCTGAAAAGTCAGTGTTGTGACTTCCGAATCTTTATACCATTCATTAGATATCCACCGTCCTAATCCAAATTCTGCACATTCATCGCATGCAATTTTCGCTTTTAATCGTCCATAGTCAGACATAACAACAAGTCTATGAGAATAATCATATGTGGCGTTAATTACATCAATACCGCCATCGAAGAGAAAAGCATTCGAACTCGAAAAAATTGGAGCAAGGGATGATGTTGAAGATTGCCAAGAATTAAAATCAATCATAGAAGAACACGTGAATGGGCTGAAGTCTGAATCTAGTAGGTGCATGTCATACGATATGCATTCTTCATCTGTAACGACAAGATTGTGCCAAGAACCAGATGGCCAGGCCTTTACAATAGGGAGTTGATCAGATGAGTAGGAAACTCCATCAACAGTTATGGATGAGTTTCTTGGGGAGACATCAATAATAGTCATAGCAGATTGAATCAATCCTGAACCATAGACATTATCTTTTCCAGGAATTCCAAAATCTCCAATTGCGGAAGATGTAATAATTTTAAACAAATCATCAGCATCAAGAGAAGGATTGGCACTTTTTATTAAAGCAGCTACACCTGCAACATGAGGAGCCGATGCAGAAGTGCCACTAAAACCTTCATTTGCCCAACTAATCTGGCCATATATAGATGTTGAAACGTGAGATGGAGCAACAACATCAGGTTTAATTCTTCCATCTTGAGTAGGTCCTTGTGAACTATATGATGTAATAGTATTTTCATTCCATGCAATGGCACCTACAGCAAGTCCACCCTTTGAACTGGCAGGAGATCCAACACTGCCTGAAGGAGTATAAGATTCAGGAGTGCAAAGACATCTCCATAGTAATCGAAAATCAATTTCTTTTGTGAGAGAATAATTGCGTATTGAAATGAAATAACTCCCAGTTGATTTAATACTAACAGCTTCATAAGGCAATTCGACACGCCAAGCTTGTCTATCCTTAGATGACTCTACTAATTGAGTTGAACCATCAGAATATTTACGATAAAGATATAAATCAAGATCTTGACGACTATTAATAGAATTTTCGTATCCTCCGTCATACCAACTCAGAATAACATAACCCCCATTACTTTCCACTTCAAATTCAAATCGTTGATCAAGAGAATCTCCTGTATCAAATCGATGCCAATTGTTTTCAGAATTTCTAAATGTCTGTGAAAAATGTTGCTGACCATCATTTCCTGCAGCAAGTATAGTTAATGTTCCCAAACTCCTTGCATCATCAATAGCTTGATCAATAATACCTGTACCATCAGTTGGTTGTGCATTAAAGCCAAGAGATATAGAAATAATATCTGCGTCAATTACTTCGGAAGCATATTTTATAGCATCAACGGTATCAATAGCAAAACCAACATCAAACAAATATAGATCAGCCTCAGGTGCAATGTCGACAATTATTTCAGCGACTGCAGTTCCATGTTTTGGAGCTGGTGGTCGAGGACAATATTGAGGAATACTACAGAAAGATCTTGACATTATCACATTATCTGATATTTCCGAATTACTAGGCGCAAATCCTGTATCAATAACAACAACTTTGATATCTTTACCTTTTAATCCTGCATTATGCACTTCAGGTATTCGCAATCTGTCAAGAGATTCAATTGTGTATTCAGAAGTAGTTGGGTGAGAAGGGCGACGAATATGGTCTACAAATTCCAGATTATTTATAAAATGTAAATTATCACAATGAGTTGAGACTTGAGCCATATTGTTTATAATTTTATAGATGGTTACGTTATTTTGTTGTAACAAGTATAGATTTTCAAGATGTCTATTTTTTAGGTGTAATACAAAAAGTTGTTCCGAGTCAATACAATCATTATAATAAGGTACATCTGGAAGTATGTTTATAGATGAATTCTCATCAATGGCAAAAACTGGATTAAATGATAAAAGAAGTAATAGTACTGAACAATAAACTAAATGGCGCACATATATTATTACACTGCATCATTTTTTAGTTTTAAATCAGAAAATAAAACAATGTACAAAATCCCTATCACAGAAACAATTCCAAGAGAAATGGATAATGACATCAACGTATTAGACGTGTCAATGTATATTCCCAATATATTGATTAATGCATATAATAACATGCCACATGAAATTAATGTAGAATTAATAGACCAAGATTTTTTCTTGAATATGCCATAAGACGAAACTAGTAAAGCAAACGAAGTTAGCAATTCAGCAACCAGATGAGAAATAAAAGGAATTGAATAATTTGAATTATTTATTATAAACAATATCCAATAAACTAGAATTAATAATCCTACAATAAGTTGGTAATAACTAACAATTTTTAATGAATTGTTAGGTTTCAAAAGCTAATCTCTTCTTAGTGCTTCCATAGGAGTCATTTTAGATGCTCTCCATGCAGGATAAACACCTGAAACAATACTAAGTATGAATGCAGTAAGCCAGACATTGATGAGATCCCTTACCAAGAATATGGGTATAAGATCGCCAAACTGAGCACCAAAACCATACTGTGTTAGAACCCAGCCTAATCCATAACCTGCTCCAAGCCCTAAACTCGCTCCAATAACACCAATTATTAGTGCTTCAAAAAGAATCAAGAGTATAATATTAGAATTACTAGCACCAATAGCCTTCAAGGTACCCAATTCTTTTGTCCTTTCAGTAACTGATGTGTATAATGTAGTAATAATTCCAACACCTCCTACAAGTAGTGAAATAAATCCTATACTAGACAAAAACACATTGAAACTTTGTACAAAGCCTTGAATTGTTTCCCGTAATTGTGCAGGAGTGGTTACTCCAATTGCATCGCCATAAATTTCTCGGATGTCTTCTTCGATGAAATCATTCAAGTCATCATCTTCTGAAACGACAAAAATTTGATCGTATTCAAATCCCTTATCCATATATGAATTTGCAGATTGTAGAGATATGGAAACAGATTGATCATAGAATATATTTCCGGTTTCATCTAGAATGCCACGTACAACAAAGCATTTTTTATTATATACGGCTCTTTCAATGCCTCCAATTTCTTCCACTTGACTTATGTTAGCACATACCATATCACCAACAGAAGCAAAGGCATCTTGAGTTTCACCTCCAGGAAAAGCGACTGTATAGCCTAACAACATTCCGGTCATATCACGATCTGCTTGAAAACCGCCATCAAGAAATTTCATACCAGGCAAAACATACGGAAGGCTTTTAGGAGCTATTCCAATAAGTGATGTTTGTTGCGATTTACCGGCTTTAGCAAGGTTAACACCTGACCGAAAACTCGGTATTACTTTTTCCACACCCTCAATAGACCCAAGTGCCTTCAGAGTTCTATCATTCAATTTTACGGGAGGTTCTTGTATTACTTCATTTGGATCTTCTCCAGGACCGCCAATAAGTGGAGAAGGAGTTATTGTTAATACATCAGGAGCAAGAGCAGAAAATTCTTGATCAATATTATAAGAAAATCCTTGGCCCAATCCATTTAATCCTGTTAAAAGCATAGCACCCAATAACACCATCAAGATAGTCAGACCTGAACGAAGTTTCCTTTCTCGTATTGCTTTAACAGAATATTGAAGAATTGATAGTGGATTCAATAACAGTAATCAAATATACTTAAGATCACCAATTAAATAAAAATTTTTTCGAATATTGAAAATGGGGACGGCAGGATTTGAACCCACGATCTCCGGGTCACGGCAGCTCCAAAACTACATCATCCGTTAGTCAGTTACCAAAAGGTCTAAAGCCAGAGCTTCTGGAGCCCGACGCCATAACCGAGCTAGGCTACGTCCCCATATAATTACATCTAATAAACGAAACATAAAAAATGATCTTTTTTTAATTAACTATTATAATATTATTTGAATGTCATTCAAAGATCCAAGCCCACTTGAGAGAGAATTTTACAACAGAAATACAATCAAAGTAGCGAAAGAATTACTTGGAAAAATTATTGTCCGTGATGTAAATAATGGCCATATGTTAAGTCAAATTGTTGAAGTAGAAGCATATACATCAGGAATAAAGGACAGAGCTAGTCATGCATGGAAACACAGAACAAAAAGAAACAAGAATATGTTTGGGAAAAATGGAGTCTCATATGTTTATCTTTCATATGGAATGTATTTCATGTTCAACATAGTAGCAAAAGAGCAGGAAGAAGATGCAGGGGCAGTACTTGTACGAGCAGTAGAACCAATAATTGGAATAGAACAGATGAAAATAAATAGAAAAGTCATAAAGGAAACAGAACTAACAAGTGGTCCAGGAAAACTTACACAGGCTCTGATAATTGATAAGAAATTAAATGGAAAAGATCTGACCAAAAAAGGAGAACTATATATTGCAAATGGAAAATCAGAAATAGAAAAGATATCAACATCTCCAAGAATTGGAATATCAGATTTCTGCCCAAAATGCAATTCCAAATTAATTATTGATGAAAAAATGGTTGAAAATAAACCAAAATCGAAAATATTATGCCGTATTTGCAATAATTCGTTATCCAAAAGCATGTTAGCAACTAAAAAACAATGGAGATTTTATCTCAAAGATAATTATTTTGTATCCAAACATAAATTTAATGCAATTTAATATTCAGGAAGATTGAGTTTTAAAAGAAAAACTGGAAAAAATGAGAATATCGCATAATTATAGAAATATCATAAATCTAGCAATCATGAACGAAACGCAGTAATATTAATTTATGAGAAGATTATAGATACGCTTACAGCCGGCCATAGGGCAAGGGCACACCTGGTCCCATCTGAACCCAGAAGTTAAGCCTTGTCACGCTACTGTGTTAGTGAGGTCCGAGAGGTCTCGTGAAGCAGTGGTGCCGGTATTTAAACTATAATTGAGAATTGCAGTACTTCTTATAAAGACAAAAAAAGGTATATGAGACATATATCATGCTTCAGCTTCTAGGTGCAGAAAATCCAATTTCAAGTAATCCGATTATAAGCCTAATAATAATGTATCTTCCATTAGCGCTTTTGATACTATATGGACAAAGACTTCAGACATGGATGATCCTAAATGATGTTTCAAGAGCTGTTGGAAAATTAAAAGTTATGAAAGAAAAAAGTAGAGAGGATGCAATAGAATATGTGTCAAATGGGAAAAAAAGTGACGAATTAACGTCAAAGTTAGATCAAATATTTGAATATTTTACTATAATGCCGGTCGATATGGACCCAGCTGGAATAATAAACAAAGTAGAACATGTAATGGTTCTAAGAGATGAACGAATGCGAAACGAAATAGAAAAATTAGCACCTGATGTTGATAGTGTGAAAAGTAGTAGCATGGAAGGAGTTGTAGAAATAGCAGCATCTTTCAATATGATTTATAAAATTGTGAGGCATTTCTACCTAGTCGGTAAAAAGACCACGTCGATGTTTGTTTTGGCACAATTACAAATGATAATGCCCATGATTTTAAGTGAAGCAGAAGCATTAAATGGTGCAATGAAAGCATTTAAAAATTCACAGCCAATAGGTGATGGAATAGGACCAATGGTTGTTGGAAATTTGATGTTAGAACATGAAAAGAAAACAATAGCAAAAGATACCGTATATAGTGAAGGTAAAATAAATGGAAGAAATGCATACTTTATGACTGCAAAAGGTCCAGAAGCAAATGTTGGACAACCAGGAACAGCAATGAAAAAGCTTGTAGAAGAGATGAAAATAAAGCCAAATGCAATAATAATGATAGATGCAGCGCTAAAATTAGAGGGTGAAAAGACTGGTGAAATTGCAGAAGGAATAGGTGCAGCAATTGGAGGAATAGGAGTAGACAGATTCAAAATAGAAGAAGTTGCAGTTAATAATTCGATTCCAATTTATGCAATAGTAATTAAACAATCAATCCTGGATGCAATATCTGCAATGAGAAAAGAAATAGCAGAATCAAAAGATAAAGTAAACGAATCACTAAATAGAGTCATTAATGAAAGAACAAAAGAAGGCGATACAGTAATAATTGTAGGAGTAGGAAATACTGTGGGAGTAGCGCAATAAAAATGTCTTCACCAATGCCTCTTATGGGAGCACCGGAAAAGAAAAAAAGAAACGATATAGTATATTCAATTATAAAATGCAGTAAATGCGATCACAATAATAAAAGAAAATTTGAGGAAGGGGATTTTGTACATAAAACAATTGGTGAATGTAACAAATCAGATTGTGAAGGTAAACATTCAGTGAACATGATATATGCAGAAAAACAAGAAAAAAAATCAAAAAAATAAGTGTTAAATCTTGAAAAAAGATGAATTAATTAAGCTGTTACAGAAAAAATCAGCATCATATACAAAAGATATTGATAAATCATTGCTGGAAGTATTAGAAAAACATAATAGATCTAATCTTTATTCGCCATTAAAATATGCAACAACTGGAGGAAAGAGAGTTAGACCATTAATATTAAAATTAACGGCTGAAAATCTAGGAGGGAAAACATCCGAATCAAACGAAGCTGCTGTAGCAATAGAATTGTTGCATACAGAATCGATCATTCATGACGACATAATAGATAAGCAAGATTACAGACGAGGAAAAGAAACATTTCATAAAAAATATGGATTAAATTTCTCAATACTAACTGCAGACTTTGTATTTGGAATGATATTAGATATTTCAGCACAATATAGTGATCAAAGAGTTTCACAAGAACTATCAGTAGCTGCATTAAAGATGTGTGAGGGTGAAATTAGAGAAATTCAGTATGAAAACTTGGGAAATGTAGGATGGAATACATACAAAAGAATAATTGAAGAAAAAACTGCGGCTTTATTCCAGACATCAGCTAGAATAGGGGCCATAATAGGAGGAGGAAATCAGGATGAAATTGAAATATTTGGAAGATATGCATTGAATTTAGGAATAGCATATCAAATGAAAGATGATTTACTTGATTGGATGGAAGATGAAAGATTAACAGATTTATTCAAGAATAAAATTTCCAAGAGAGATCTAAATAATGAAGCAACTGAATATGCAAAAAATGCTAAAAAAGAATTGCTGAAATTAAGAAAAAATGATGCAAGAGACTTTTTAGAATATTTGGCAGATTTTACTGTAATGCGGGATAATTAGATAAGAAATTATCAGATACTATAGTAATATAATCTAACAGAACATTTGGAATTAAACCGGTTATAATAATAATGATTGTGGCAAAAATTAGAACTGATATTATAGATTTTGGTTCAACAAGGGGTTTTTTCTCACTAGGATCATCCATATACATTCTTTTCACTATTAGACCATAATATCCAACAGAAATAACGGTATTAACCAAACCAGCAAGAGCTAACCAAGTATAACCTCCTTCTACAGCAGCTGCAAACAAAACTACTTTACTCCAGAAACCATTAAGAGGGGGAATTCCCGCGAGTGCAAGTAAAGAAATAGCTAAGCAGAAAGATGTGATTGGCATAATTTTCGCAAGTCCACCATAAGAATTAAGAGATGTTTTTGAAAGTTTGTAAGAAACAGCTGCTGCTGCTAAAAATGCAGAGGCTTGCATAACTGCATGATTAAATGAATGATAAAGTAAACCAACCAGACCCAAACTAGAAGTAGGAAGTACTACCAATCCAATAAGCAAATAACCGGCTTGTGCAATGCTGGAATATGCTAACAATCTAGTTATAGTTTTTTGAGTTAATGCAGCTATATTTCCTAAGGTCATAGTGAACAGAGCAATTATTGCAAGAATCATAGAAAGATTAATTTCAACAATTGGGAAAAGAATAATTAATGAACGAATTGCCGCAACAAAACCAACCTTCTTTGTTGCAGAAGACAATAGAGCTCCAACAGTAATAGGGGCGCCTTCGTATGCATCAGGAATCCACATATGAAACGGAACAATAGATAATTTTAGTCCAAAACCTGCGATCAAAGAAACAACACCCAATATCGCAAGAGGAACATTATTTGAATCAAGATTAATTATCGAATTCATAGCAGAATCAAGATTTGTGGAGCCTGTTAATCCGAATATTAAAGAAATTCCATATAATAAAATTGCCGAAGAAAGAGCTCCTAATATGAAATATTTTACGGCACCCTCATTAGAAAGAACAGAATCATTGTATTGTAGTGCGTTTTTATCATTTTTTCTAAATCCTACTAATATGAAAGTAGGTAAACTCATCAGTTCCCAAGCAATGAAAATTACTAAAAGATCCACTGCAAAAGATAGTGCTACCATTCCCAATGTAGTAAACAATAGCAATGAATAATAGACGAGTTCGTTTCGTTCTTTGCGTATATAATCAAAAGAGGAAATAGAAACAAATAATGAAACAAGTAATACCACTATACTAAAGAAGAATCCTAGTCCATCATTGCGAATTAGATTAGGTACAGAATTTTCTGAAGATATTATATTAAGTAATGAAAGAACAGCAATAATTAATGCAGTAAATATGGAAATGTTTGTAATGTTTCTTGCAAAATTTATTGTTTGCATTCTACCGCCTAGAACAACATCAACAGCATGAATGAGTAAAGCTGTTCCAGCAAGTAAACCGATAAGAGTTAAAGCAACATCCAAATTATGAACCTCCATTGAATAAATCTACGTAAAATTGAGATAATGGATCAATCATTTCTAATACTAACCATGGTGCAATAAGAGTGAGAAGCAAGGGAAGTAAATAAAGACATAACGCAACAGTGGATAAATTATTCAGATCATGTTTGACAACAGGTTTCTCAGGAGTAGAAGTTACTGTTCTTTTGATCATCCAAAGGAAATATGAAACAGTAATAACAGGAATTACAGCTGTAACTGCATATTGTGGATTAATTTGTATTGCGCCCACAATGACCATAAATTCACTAAGAAAAGTACTGAATATAGGAATTGCCATAGCAGCCATGGACCCCAATACCAATAATGTAGCAAGTCTTGGACTAGAGAATTTCAGTCCTTTAATGATGTTAATATCTCTAGTACCAGTGAATTCATGAACGTATCCTGATAACATAAACATGATTCCAACTGCAAAAGCATGAGTAAACATTTGAAATACAGCGCCTGAAATTCCAAGTAAGGTTCCAGTAAATGCTCCCAACAAAACAAATCCCATGTGATTTACACTAGTTAAAGCAATCATTCTTTTGAGATCAGTTTGTCTTAATGCAACAATTGCTCCATAAAACATAGTAATGATTCCTATACTAATGAAAAACCAAGAATATGCTGCAGAAGCTTCTGGTAACAGACCAAGATTAAATCGGATAAATCCATAACCTCCCATTTTCAAGAGTAAACCTGCTAGAAAAACACTAATTGGTGCAGGAGCCTCAACATGCGCATCAGGTAACCAAGTATGGAAAGGAACAATAGCTAATTTTACACCAAATCCTAAGAAGAACATGAAAGATGCTAAAACCTGAAGATCATAAGGTATTTGACCCATTAATTCAGGAATATTAAACGTATTTGGAATGGCCACGAAATAAATCATAATGAATGCCAGAAGCATGAAAACACTTCCTGCAAAAGTAAACAGTAGAAATTTCATAGCGGCATATTTTCTTCTAGGACCACCCCATATTCCTATAAAAATAAACATAGGAATTAAAACTACGTCCCAGAAAACATAGAATAGAATCATATTTAGTGATGTGAAAACGCCCATAATTGCTCCGACAAAAATTAAGAGTAGGCTATAATAGAGAACATTTCTTTCTTTAATTAGATTCCAAGAACCTAAAATAACTAATACAGATAAAATAGATGAAATCAATACAAGTGGGGCGCTTAAACCATCCATACCAAGATAATAATCAATGCCCTGGATTGAAGTTATCCAAGAATATGGTCCTTCAACAAAATTATATTCTGCACCAGAATCTCCATTAAGAATTACATAATAAGCATATAATGAGAGAACTAGTTCAATCAATCCTATTAGAAGAGCATATAGTTGAACACCTCTAGTGCCTGTTATTTTATTAATAAAATAGATTGAGATACCACCCACAATAGGTAGAAAGATCAAAATTGAAATAATTGGGAAACTAATGTCAGTCATTTTACATCATCATATATAATTCATAGCGATAATCAATGCTATAATACCCATTATGAAAGCAAATACATATTGTTCTGCTACGCCGGTTTGGAGTTTTCGACTAAACTTAGATATAATTACACTAACAGATGCTATTCCATTTGCTATGCCATCAACTACAACGCGATCAAATCTGTGGCTAACATTAGAGAAGTATATAGCAATCACAGATGTAGTTGGACTAATTTTATCAAATATTTTGGTTTCTACGTAAGAATGCAATATCTTGGAGATCCTCAACGGAGTATTAATGAATACAATATAATACAAAGAATTAATGTACCATCTATTTTCTAAGAAATTATACAGTTTAGAGAGAGAACGATTATTAGAAATCAAATTATTAGGATCGTATTTACGGCCAATATAGAATGAATATCCAAGCACTGAACCAATTAAAAGTGCACCAATAGATGCACCTAGCGCTATAGGATTTAATGAAAATCCATGTTCATGAATAACAATATTGAAAGAATGTTCTAGATGATGAGCTAAAGAGTCTGCAAGAAAGCCTTCAAAGAGTGGTCCAGATAACCCTATAGCTAGTGTTATTAGAGCAAGTATTCCATATGGAATAAACATTATCCGAGAAGGTTCACCAACATGATTACCTGCTTTAGACATTTTTTTCAGATGAGTGCTAGGTTTACCAAAGAACACCATTCCAATCATTCGGAAAGTGTAAAATGCAGTCATAATAGCAGTCACAACAGCAATAACAAACAAAGGTACCATAATGGAAGAGTTTTCTATTTGTAAAATTGCAGCTAATATAGCATCTTTGCTCCAAAATCCGCTCAAAAGAGGAAAACCAGCTAAGCTTCCTCCAGCAATCAACATTGCATAAAATGTTAACTTCATATTTCCACGAAGACCACCCATATCATTCATGTATTTACTGTGAGTTTCATGAATGATAGCTCCAGCACCCATAAACAAAGCAGCTTTGAATATTGCATGACTTGTAAGATGGAAAAATCCTGAAACAAAACCACTTAGAAAGTCAACAGTTAAACCGGCTACACCTAGAGCTAACATCATATAGCCAATCTGAGAAACAGTAGAATATGCAAGAACTTTTTTAATTTCTTTTGAAACCATTGCTTGAGAAGCGGCAAGAAAAGCAGTAATGGCACCTATCCATGCGACCGTCTCAAAGAAAGGAGTGACATTTACAACATCAGATGCAGCCCAGAACAGAGGTCCTACCCTTGCTACAAGAAATACGCCTGCATTTACCATTGTAGCTGCATGTATTAGAGCAGAAACAGATGTGGGACCGGCCATAGCATCAGGAAGCCATTCATGTAATGGAAATTGAGCAGATTTTCCAATTGCTCCTCCGAATATGAATATGGCGATAGGGACCAATAGTCCTGCTTGGGCCAGTCCAACTGCCCAAGAATAATCATTAGCTAATTCAACAAAACCAAAAGTTCCAGAGAAATGATAAAGAGTTAAGATGCCTATTAAGAAAGAAACATCGCCGACTCGAGTCATGAGAAATGCTTTACTACCTGCATGACTTGGAGAGTATGCAAGAGGGATTCCCCATGCAGTTTTTCCAATTGTACCTACATAGTCTTCTTTTTTATCCTTATTCCAAAATGATATCAAACCATATGAACATAATCCAACACCTTCCCAACCAAAGAACAATTGTAGAAAATTATCTGATATGACAATGAGCTGCATGCTTCCAATAAAGAATATCATTAGGAACCAATATCTTGTCATGTTCTCTTCGTGTTTCATATAGCCAAGACTATAGACCATTATGGATAATGATATCCAAGCAACAACGTTGGATAGTAATACGCTAAGAGGATCGGCGAGTACTCCAGCTGATATATTTAATGATGGAATCCATGATACCTGATGGTGCAATGTTTCTCCAGAAAACGCTAAAGGCATCATCAATAATGCAAAAATAGCAGAGAGAAATGAAATTCCTATTGTGGTATAATCACGAATTTGATTTCCAAATCTTGAAATAAAGGGAAGTAATAATGCTCCAATAATTGGTATTATGAATACTAACCAAGGGATGAGATAATTAACCATCTAGAAAATTCCTCCAATAGTAATTAGAATTGGTATAAGTCGCTCAGTAATTAATGCAGGATAGATTCCTATAATAAGAGTCAAAGCGGAAAGAAACAAAAGAGGAATAGTCATATAATACGAAGGGTCAGTAAGATTTTCAAATTTAGATGGTGTAGGCCCAAAGAAAACTTTTCTGATGGTGAGTAATGCATAACCAGCAGTTAAAGGAGTGGCAGCAAGAGCTACAATAGTAAGAATTAATTTTGGTGTGGAACCAGATGCTAATGCTCCTGCAAATGCACCTGCAAAGATCATCCATTCAGACTGAAATCCATTGGTTGGAGGAACTCCAACAATGGCCAAAAATCCAATAACGGCAGCAATGGCAGTAATAGGCAATTTGCGTCCCAATCCTCCCAACTGACTAATATTACGTACTCCACCAGTCTGAAGAATTATAGAACCAGCAGCCAAGAATAGTAATGCCTTACCTGTTCCATGGCTGACATAATGAAATACGGAACCAGTAATACCCAAATAAGATAGTGATGCCATTCCAAATATTATATATCCCATTTGACTAATGCTAGAATAAGCTAATAATCGTTTTAGGTCGTCTTGTCTATACGCCATCAGAGCGCCATAGATCATTGTAATAATTCCCCAAATACTAATTGCAAAAACAATTAATGAATAAAGTGATGGAACTATAAAAAGAAAGATTCTGATGAATGCATAAGCTCCTATTCCAATCATAGCTGGAGATAACAGAGCACTGATTGGAGTTGGTGCTTCTGCGTGAGTATAAGGTAGCCATATATGTAATCCTGCAGCTGCGAGTTTAACTAACAAACCAACACTCATAGCAATAGCAATCCATATCCTTAAGTTACCTGGAATTGATGATTCTGTTATTTCAATAAAATTAAAACTTCCTCCAAAATGACCTAGAGAAAGAATTCCAGCTAATAAGCAAACTGCACCAACGTGGGTCCAAAGAAAATACATTAAAGATATTTTATATCTATCTCCATATCCATACTCAGCAACCAGAAAATATGAAGGAATCAACATTAATTCAAAGAAAATATAAAATTGAATTAAATTAGTGGCGAGTACCGTACCAACCATTCCTGCAGAATAAATTAAATATAATCCGAAATATAATCCAAGTTTTGTATTAATAAATTCTTCACGATTTTTGACTGACGAATCAATTTGTTCTTCTATTCTATGTTTCATATACGGAATAGAATAAATTGCAAGGGTAGTAGATAAAATATATATTATAGCCGCGAATGGAAAGCTTAGACCATCTACTCGTAGACCAAAAGTGCCAATAGGTCCCCAAAAATAGCTTTCAACATACTCAGTTCCAAGTGATCCTATGTATAACAATAACGAAGTTGAATACAGAAGAATTCCAAATGTTAGTAAACCTACCTTTGGACCAATTCGCTTAGCTAATAAGTAAACTATAGGTGAAAGTAAGATGGGTATGAAAATAGCTTGTAAAAGTATCAACATATCATCCTCTTAATTTTTTGAGTTCCATAACATCAATATCTTTGTTTAAACGAAAGGCTTGGACTATTATTGCTAAACCTACAGCAGCTTCAGCTGCAGCCAATGCAATTGCAAATATTGCAGCAGTTTGGCCAGTAATAATAGAAGGATTATGATATCGTGAAAATGCAACGAAATTAATTATTGCGGCATTAATTATAATTTCAACTGAAAACAAAAGTCGTATAGCATTACGTTTTGAAATTAGGCCATAAACTCCAACACTCAACAGGAGTAATGACAAAATTAGATAACTTGATAGAGGTTCCATTTTAAATAATTACCTTTCATATTTTGCCATAGTGAGTGCGCCAACTACAGCAACTGCCAATATTAAACCAGTTAATATTAAACCTAACCAATATTCATTAAACATTTGGAATCCGATTTCGTAGAAAGAAGGGGCGGTAACAGAAGTAATAACACTATTGGAAATTTTGCTTCCATAAATTACATACAGACCTACAATAACCACAACAAAAGATGTTATTATACCAAGAAAGCGCTCGTTTCCATATTTAATTGAAGACCATTTTTCTCTCCGCACAAGCATTACAACAAAAACAATCAAAACAGCTATAGAACCAACATAAACAAGAGCTTGAAACACTGCCAATAACAAAGCATCTAACATAACAAATACAGCAGCCACTCCAAGAAATGATATTGAAAGAGCAACGGCTCCATATACTAGTTCTCTTGATTCTAATGCTATGATCGATGCCACAACCGTTACCAATGCTACAGACAGAAAAAGAGGATCAGTCATGATGAGCTCCTTTCTTTTCATCCGGTACAAAGTTCTTAGTTCCTTTCTTTTGTGGATAAACAGCCAATTGAAAAGGCGTGTGTACTAATTTTCTTTTATCAGTAGCTGCAAGTTCATACTCAGGAGTCATGAATAAACAGTCAAACGGACATGCGTCAACACAAAAACCACAAAATACACATCGGCCATAATCAATCTGTGGCATTATATCCTTACTGTTTTCAGGCCAATCACCTTCAACTTTAACCATATCAATACATGCAGCAATATTCTCACATGCAATTGCGCATAAAGAGCAGCCAGTACATTTATCAGTATAGAGAATGTGCCTGCCCTTTAGACCTGGATTAGCTACTTGACTACGTGGATCAAATGTATATCCAGCATCTATATCGAGTTTCTGTTGAGGATACCGAAGCGTGTATCTTTTCTTGAAAAAAGATTTCACTGTCGCTTGTAAAGCAACAAGTATTCCAATAATTAATCCCATTTTATATTATCCCCATTCCTGATACAAGCACCGCTATAAATAAATTAATGAATCCGAGCACAATTAACCATAACCATCCTAGCCGAATTAGTTGATCAATTCTTAATCTAGGTAGAAAAGCTCGAGGCAAAAGAATAAGAGTTATTACTATAGAAACTTTGAGTATCATCCATCCAAACGGTGGTAAAAATGAAGGTCCATTCCAGCCTCCTAAAAATAGAAGGGTAAACAACACAGACAGCGCATATAATTTGATATAGTTTGCTAACTGAATTAATCCAAAGTTCATGCCAGAATATTCTGTTAACCATCCTGCAACTAGTTCAGAATCAGCTTCAGGTATATCAAATGGTATTCTCTCTAATTCAGATAAAATTGTTATGTAAAAGATTGAAGCACCGATGATTTGAGGAACAATAAACCAAATTGTTTCTTGAGCAGTAACGACATCAAAGAAATTGAACGAGCCTGTTAAAACTACAACGCCAAGAACTGAAATCAACATTGGTATCTCATATGCAACCATTTGGTGAAGAGCTCGTAATGCACCAATAAAAGCGAATTTATTACTACTTGCCCATCCGGCTACGAGTATAAGCATTGGAGAAAGACCCAAAATTACGAATGGAATTAGAACACTAAATTCAGACGTTGTTATGTATATACTAGGACTTAGAGGAATTACAGCAAGAACAGCAGAAGCAAATGAAAGCATAAGTAAAGGAGCTGCCCAAAAGAATGGTTTGTCTGCTTTATCAGGAACAACTAATTCTTTCCCTAGAAGTTTGAAAAGATCAGCTATTGGTTGTAATATTCCTTCAAATCTACCAGCATAAAGAGGGCCAACACGTACCTGAACTTTTGCAAGTAGTTTCCTTTCCCATAAAATTGTAAGAGTTGCCATTACCGCAGCAAAAGAGAATCCAGGAAAAGCAGCAATCTTAAAAAATAAAGAACTAGGTCCCAATCCTAGGCTATTTGCAAGTTCAAGTCCCTTTATTGGATCTAAAATAGCAACAAGTACTAGATTTGCATCAATAAGATCTATTCCCAGAAGAGGAATTATCAGAAAAACAAGAGGAAGAAGAAAGAGAGGAAGTGCTAGTAAAATCCAGAATAAAATAACCAGTATTCTTTTTAAAAACTGTTCAAAAGTTTCCAACTAGATCACTTATCTGCCTCAACAGGCCAATAATCAAGACCCCAATAAATAGGTGGCATGTCAGCAATGTGTTTTCCAATGAGTAAATGTTTCATAGCAATAAGATTTCTAAATGAAGGTACACTGATTTTAACTCTATAAGGATTAATTTCTCCATCACTAATTATGTGATAGAACATTGTTCCTCTTGCAGCTTCGGTTCTTGAAAATGCTTCTCCAGGTTCTCCTTTCATCTGACCTCGGAATATATGCTTAACTGGTCCTTCAGGAATTATATCTAGTACTTGACGCATAATGTTTAGACTCTGACGCATTTCTTCAAGATGAATTTTAGCTCGTGAATGACAATCACCTTCTTTCAGAACAGGAATGTCAAAATCAATTGTGTCGTATTTTGAATAAGGTTCATCCTTTCGAGTATCTGAATTTACACCTGACGCTCTCAAATTTGGTCCAGTTATTCCTAAATTAATAGCATCTTGTTTCTTAAGAATTCCAATTCCCTTAGTACGTTGTAAAACAAGTGGATTGTTAAAGAAAATTTTTTCATATTCTACAAGACGTTTATCAAAATAACTAAAAGTTTTAAGAGCTTTCTCTTTAAAGTCATCGGGAATGTCATTACGTACACCGCCAGGTATAAAATATGAAAACGTAACTCGGGTTCCACCTATTGATTGTGCAAGATCTATGAATAATTCACGATCTCCCATTGGCCACATAAACATCGTAGAATGTCCTAGAAATATACCATAAATTGAAAGCCAATATGTGTGAGAAATTATTCTGTTTAATTCTGACATAAGTATTCTAATATATTCACCACGTTCAGGAGGTGTAATATCCAGAATTTGTTCACAGGCAAGAACATAAGAAAACAGAATATTGCTCGAATCTATAATAACAGGTCTTTCTAAATGAGGAATGTTCTGAATGTATGTTCTATGTTCTGCCATCTTTTCGGCGCCACGGTGAACATATCCGGGGTCAGGTTTAATGTCTACTATTGTATCACCATCTATTGTTACAACTAATCTGAAGTGTCCCGATCCGGGGTGTTGAGGTCCAACATTCAATACTAGCCTATTGCCTTCTTTTTCGACTATTTTTGAATTAAAAACTCTATTGTCTATTCCAAATGTATTGCCTATTTTTTGGTCAGATACCATTTCATCATCTACCTGGTAATTTGAATTCCTTTAGCAAAGGAGGAATATCGTCCCAATCCTCTGGTAGAAGTAGCCGTTCCATTCTTGGATGTCCTTCAAAAACTATTCCAAGATTTTCATGTGTTTCTTGTTCATGATATGATGCACTAGGAAAAACAGTAATTAGAGTGTTTATAGTAGCATTGTCTTTTGGAATGTGAGTTGTGAGTTGTAGTACTGTTCTGCGAAGTTTTTTAACATTGACAGAAATAATGTGATAATCTAATCTGAATATTTTTTTATCTGGATAGTCAGTTCCACCGTTAGACATAACTTGATCAAATCCTAATTTTTTGATAGATGTTGCAACCTCCAGAATATTTTCAGGAGTAGTTTCAATTTTAATTCTACGTTCTGTTGACTCGATGACTTTAAGTTTTGGACCCAGAGTTTTTTTCAAATTATCTGAAAGATCTTTTTCCATTAATGAATTAGTCATTTTGTTTTACCTTACATGTGATTTTCTTATTTTATGTTGTAATTCAACAAGACCTTGGATTAAGGTTTCAGGTCTTGGTGGACAACCAGGAATATAAACATCAACAGGAAGAACTTTATCAATTCCCTGAAGAACATTATATGAATCAATGTACAATCCACCAGAAATTGCACATGCTCCCATAGCAACACACCATTTTGGTTCAGGCATTTGTTCATAAATCCATTTCAATCTAGGTGCCATTTTTCTAGTAACGGTTCCCTGAACAACTAGAAGATCACATTGACGTAGAGAGCCAAATGCTTCAAGAATTCCAAATCTTTCAAGATCATAGCGAGGTCCTGAAGCTGCACCAAATTCTATACTACAACATGCAGTCTCTACATGAACAGGCCATAATGCATACAGTCTACCCCAGTTAACTAAATACCGAGTAGGTTCCTTTACTGCTTTTTCAACAACTGTGTCGAGTACCTCACTAATTTTACCAACAAAAACTGAAGTAGGAGAATCTTCTTCATTTACATTTACATTTTCAAGAATAGTTTCTTGATTGTCATCTACCATAGTTCAGGTCGCACCGCCATTTTTAATGCATAAGCCATTGGAATAATGATTGCAACAACAAATGCAGTTATAGGTAAAATACTAGTAAATCCAAGTTGGGAAAAAGTAACACCCCAAGTTAACAAAAACATCACAGTGACATCAAAACAAACAAACATAATTAAATAACCATAATATTGCATAATTAAATGAATTCGTGATTCTCCTTGTGGAACTTGTCCTGATTCAAAGGTTTGGGCTTTAATTGGATTACGGCGCTTAGGTGCAAAGAACAAAGGAATTAAAACAGTAGGTAGACCTGCTGCTAATCCGAATCCTGCCAAAAATACCACAACGACAAATTCAGTTGCTACCATAAACAAGTTTTCTTCTGTTTTTTATAATATATAAATTTCTTTAAATTTCAAATTAAGTATAAAGATTTAGAGAAAAATCTTAATTTGATCTCCAAGTATGATTGCATTTTGTACATCTGAAGAATTGAGTGGAAGCTTGCTCTAAATCGGCAGTTTGCTGTTCCCAGAAATAGGCTGTATTTCCATCACATTTATGACATGAAGCTGAGGTAGTGGGCAAACTTTGAAGTTGTTTTGATGTTTTATCAAGAATTTTAATAGATGGTTTACCTTCAGATATTTTTTCTTTGATTTTTACGGAGCCCTGAGATAATGAATTATCGCAGACATAGCATACTAGTTTCAATTTTGGTTTATTGTCAGTCACTTCTTTATCAATAATTAATTTGGAGTCACATTTAGGGCAGAAATTCAACGGCTATCGCGTAAATTATTTCAAAAAGAGGAATAAAAATGTTTTCATCGGATTACATTGCATTTAAACTAGTACTAAAAAACATTTCGAAAAATAGACAATTGTTCAATATATCTAATACGGCCCTTAGAGTGCTTAGACAGTTGTTTTCTATAATATATGTCAACGTTTATACTACGTTCCAATAATTTGATTGATTGATGTGTTAGTTCTCTGCCTCGATTATCATAATCAAACAAAAGGACTATTTTTTTATAAAATTCAACCTGATCTGCAAGATCTAATATTCTTTTACCATTGGAGACCATGAATGCTTTGCCTTTGAATCCAAGAAGTTGAAGTGCAGCTAAATCATTTTTACCTTCAACAACAATTAGAGAAGACTCATCAAACTCACGATTAAGGTTAGTGATAAAATTCTTTAGAAATATTAGAAACTGAGAATCAGAAATTAGAATATTGACCAAGTACATTGTATGATAACTATTTCATAATATTAATTATGAACCCCGGCTCTGACCGCTTAGATCATTGTGCAGGTATCAGCAAGTACCTAACTTACAAGCTTTCTTACCGGGGTACCTGCCATGTCTGTTGCACTCCTGGGTAGACCTAAAATTCATTATTGTAAATTCATACATATTCGTATTAGGCCGTCAAAGCGCTATTATGAACATGGATACATAATATTACCATCCAAGATTTATTAATACATTTCACTTTATACTAATAGTTGAATTCCAGTAGTAATGCAAAATTAATACCAATCGTGTTAGTGCTTTTACTTGGACTGGGGTTTCTCTATGTTATTCAAACAACAAATCAAGAACAGACAGAAGAGATTATAGAAACAGTAGAAGAAGAAATAGAAGTAATTGAAGTCGAAAAGCAAGAAGATAATAAAAACCAGGTGCAATCTAATTCCATGAGTAATCCGAAAGCAATTATAGAAACAAAATATGGTAATATTGTAATAGAATTATTGCCTGATGTAGCGCCAAAACATGTTGAGAATTTTATTAAATTATCAAAAGACGGCTTTTATGATGGTACAACATTTCACAGAGTAATCCCAGGATTTATGATACAATGAGGGGATCCTAATTCAAAAGATAATGATCGAAGCAATGATGGAATGGGCGGACCAGGATATACAATAAACGCAGAGTTTAATGAGATCTCTCATAAAAGAGGCATATTATCAATGGCAAGATCTAATGATCCAAATAGTGCAGGATCGCAGTTTTTCATAGTCGTAAAAGATTCAACTCAACTTGATCGTCAATATACAGTTTTTGGAAGAGTGACAGAAGGGATGGATGTTGCAGATAAAATTGTAAGTGTCGAAAGAGACAGTAGGGACAATCCGCTAGAAAAAGTAGAAATGAAGATCAAAATAGTCGAATAGTTGAAACTAAGTAGAAATTATTTTAGAATTCAAATTAATCTCAAAACAAGTTATGGGAGTTCGTAAGCTAAAAGATTGAATAATTTCTGGTGATATTTCGCCAATAATTCCAACTTTACTATCATTTACTAAAATATCAGCAGATCTTCCATCAATGAAGATAGGATAGGATTTGCTGGGAGTCGTGCACTCGATTTTATTATATTGTCGCAAAAAAGAAACAAGATTAGATTTACATTCAGTAAAATTGGCAGATGAATGAGCTATACACGTAGCTAAATTCATATGTTCATTTATTTTCGTACCAAGTTTTTGAAAACTTTCAGACATTTCAAATATTTTTTGAGGATATTCATTGTTGATATTTTTGGAAAGAGTGGACAACAATGATGGAATTAGAGAGTTTCTTAAGAACTCATGTTCATTGCTTTTAGTATCTATAATTCGAGGGGAAGATTCAGTGGGTATTTTAGTCCTTTCCAACAGATCTTTGCTTATTAAACTAAAAGTTTTCACCTCATTAAAGCCTAAACCAGTCAAAGTGTGCCTAATAGAATCCAACTGTTTTTGAACTGAATTAGTTTTCCCAACAAGAGAGCTTTTTGGAACGGTAGGAGAAAGATTATACAGACCATATCCTATAACCAATTCTTCTACCAAATCAACCTGATGTAATATGTCAAATCTATATCGAGGGATCATAACCTTCAAAGTTTCATTTTCAACGATAGATTTCATACGACTGCGCAACAAACATGCTTGAACTTCATTAATTGTGGGATTTATACCTAAAAGAGATTTTGCATAATTTAGATCCATAACCATAGACGTATTAGACAAATCAGGAGTAACAATAGAAATATCAGAATAGTTAACATTTACGGATTCAATTTGACCTCCTGCATCACTCAATGAGCTAGTTAAAACTGCCAAAGCATCATGTGCAGATTCCAGATTAGTAGAAGTTACATCAATAAATAGATTTTTGGTATCAGAAGTTAAACGAGTCAGATCACCATTAATTATTGGAGGAAATGAAAGAACTCCATTTGAAGAATCAACAAGAATTGGATAAAGTGAACTCTCGGAAAGTATACTCCCATAAGATTTTCCTGTATCAGTTTCAGTTAATATTTCATGTATTGTAGATTTATTTTTACTATTTAATGGTACAAATGAAAAATTTTTATCAACCGTTTTATAATAAACAGGAGGTTTTATAACATCAAAATTATGAATTCCTATTGAAACTTTTCTACGTTTTCTTCCAATTCCATTATGAAGATCTTCCTGCATGTTAATGAGCTGTCTAATAGACTCATCATCTAGAATAATATTTTTTATGATTGCAGATGTAATATATGGTCTAACATTTTTTATAGATTGATCTACGTGTATAGTAAGATCATTTTTGGTTATATTATAATCAGGCCAGCTTTTTTCAAATTCTAAAAATGCATTCAAAGCCCTAGCTAATCCATAGTCAGTAGAAAAATCAGGTCTATTTGGGTTATACTCTAACTTAAAATAAGATTCGTGTATTTCTTCTATATCTAAACCAAGATATGGGATTTTGTCTAGAAGTTCATCTCGATCTATTTCCCCCTTTAACATAGAATATATTCTATCAAAATATATTGTAACTACTGGCAAAGTGAGAATCTCCTAAGCCAGTCTAAATCATTTTCATATAATTTCCTAGAATCGTCTATTCCATATTTTAACATAACAAGTCTTTCTAATCCACCGCCCCATGCTAAAACAGGATGTTTTATGCCTAGAGGAATAGTTACCTCTGGTCTAAATATGCCCATTCCAGCCAATTCAACCCATCTTCCTAGGCCTTCATGATAAACCATGGATTGTAAAGATGGTTCAGTGTAAGGAAAGAAAGATGGCCAAAATTTGACTTTGTGAAGTCCAAGTTTTTCGTAGAATTTAGTTAGAAGACCCATCATGTCTCTAAGTGTAACTTTTTCTCCTACTACTATACCTTCAATTTGATTAAATTCAACAAGATTTTTGAAGGTGACTTTTTCATTTCTAAATACTTTCCCAATAGAAAAAACTTTTGCGTCGTCAGGAGTGTGATCAGCTAAGTACTTGATAGTGATTGGAGTAGTATGTGTTCGCATAACTACATTTTTGGAAAGTTCTGAATTCCATTTGTATCTCCATCCTTTTGATCCTGTGTTGCCTCCAGTTTCATGTGCAGAAGAAACATTTGATATGGTTTCTTGTGTAGCAACATTATCAATAGTAGAATCTTCAATGTAAAAAGTATCCTGTATTTCTCGAGCAGGATGATCTTGTGGAGTAAACAATGAATCAAAATTCCAGAAACAAGATTGTATAATAGGTCCTTGTATTTCTTCAAAACCTAAGGAAATAAAGATCTCTTTGACTTCATCGATAAATAATTGCATGGGATGTTTTCTTCCAGAAAATATTTCAGGAACTGGAGAATTAAGGTTAAGAGGACGTATTTTTGATGTCTTCCAATTTCCACTGACTATTAAGTCAGGAGTTAGATTATCTACTTCGTCAGAAATTTCAACAGTAGGAGCTATTCGTAGTCCAGTTTCAGATAATTCTATTCTTGATTCTTTTATAGAATTTATAATTATGAAATCAGGTCTTCTAAGAAATGATTTTAATAAAATTGCTTCATCTTTAGAGATATTCTCAGATTCAACAGAATTCAACAGTTTTTGCAAGAAATTTTGTTCAAGTTTTTGATCAATTTTACTTACAACAGTTACAATGGTGTCATTGCCTTCTTTTGATATATTAATCAGTTTTTGTGCTCGTGCATAGCCTAAAGCAGCAGATAACTCATTTCCTTCAAAAGATTTATTTTCTGATAACTCTCGCAGCGTTATTTTATTATTATTTGATTCTATAGTTTTCAATAGTCGTGTTTCAGGTAAACCAACATCGAGAACTTTTTTTCCTTCCTCTCCAAGAGAGTATGATTTTGTTTCAACGGATTTTACAGTTATTAGTTTTTTTTCCTTTAACCATTCGACAGATCTTCGTATCTGATCAATGTTTAAACCTGACTCGGTAGAAAGTTCATTAAGATTAATTGATTTTTTCTTTACAAGGTTCTTTAAGACTATTTTTTCAAGAGGATGAAAAGTGTTTGAATCTATTTCTGTCATTTCTAATCGCCTAGTCTTTTAACATGAATTTATCAATCATATCTTTTGCTTTTTCACGTTTATGTTGATGATCCTTCAGGAATGGTTTTACTTTAGATATGAGGTGTTCTTTATCATCGCCACATAATAAATCTCCATTCAAACAATCCGAAAATATTTTTTCTAATTCTTTATCATCATCTTCAAAAAGAAATTTATAATAATTATAAATCGGACAAATTTCAGGAGTGCCACCATGTTTGCGTTGTTCTTCTACTGTATCTCGGCCTCCAGTAAAGGAATTCTTGATCTTTTTTTCTGCAACTTCAGGAGTATCTGTGGTAAAGATCGCAGTGTCAGGTTCGGAAGCACTCATTTTACCACCCTTTCCTAGCCCAGGAAGAAATTTGGAATGTACCTGAACGGGTTTTGGATAACCAAGCTTTGGTGCTACATCTCTAGCTATTCCACGCCAGTAATCGTCCTGATCTATAGCTGCAGGAATAAGAGTTGGAATGTTTTTACCTTTTAAAACAGAAGGAAGAAAACAAGTGGCTGCCTGTAAAGCAGGATAAAAAATCATTCCAATATTTGTGCTATTTTCAAAACCAAACACTGAACGTGCTGTTGAAAATGTTATTTTTTTAGCGATGTGCATGGCAATTGTGTACATTGTTTTGATATATTCAGTATCAGCAAAAATGAAAGTTTTCTCAGGGTCGAACCCTAATGCAATTATATCTAATGCATTATCATAAGTATAATCCAAAACTTGTTTATGATTCAAATGAGGATCATTAAGAAATTTTTCATCATCTGTGATTTGAAAATATAATTCAGACCCAAAATTGTCTTGAAGGTGTTTGGTAAATAACCAAGGAATAAGGTGTCCTATGTGTGTATGTCCAGAAGGGCCTCTACCAGTATAAAGCGCAAATTCTTTGCCATTATTGTAATTATCAATTAAGAGATTAAGATCTCTATGACTGAAGAAAATCTTACGTCGAAGCATAGTATGAAGATGATCAGTATGTTTTTGTATTTTATCTAACAAGTCCTGATCGATATACGATGTTCCGAATTTTTTAACTAGTTTATCATAGTCAACATCGCCTTTTACTTCCCAAGGAGTTACTGTAAATTCTTCATCCAAATTATTTTCCTCTTAATCTATAACTGCTTGATTTATTTTATAACATTTCCCTCATTGTCTATTTCGCCGTGTAATATCCTAGTACTCGAAATAGGAGCGCCATCTTGTGCTTTAATAAGATCAACAGAAAGAATTTTTAACGGAGAAATGCCTTTACTTGTTCTCATATCATTGGCCAATTTCACTCGATCAGAATTGTCAGAAGTGACTATAATTGCTTCTATGCTTTCGAGTAATATAGCAGGACCAAAATAGTCGTGTAATTCCCATATACTGTATTTTCTTTTGGGAAAATATTCAGATAGAAACTTTTCAAGTTGAATTTTACGATAACTGAAGTCCTATTTCAAATTTTTACCAAGTTTTTGAGCAAATAGATCGCCAGTGAGTCCTATAACAACTTCATCCGCATATTCAAAGCATTTAGACAGTAAAAATTGGTGTCCTTTATGTAACATTTCAAATGTTCCACCAACTGCAATAGATCGATATTCCATTAATGTAGATATTGATTGAAACCATTTAGAGTTTTATTGATGTTGAACTTTGAAATTGATGAATACCTCGCAATAAATTGTTTATTGTAGTAATATAGATTTAACTCCGCAACTGAAATATATATATAAAAAATACAAAACATATTCATTCCATACTAAACATATATGCATATATGGTTGTCAACAAATAACAGAATGATGAAAGAATGGAAAAATGAATTTAGAAAAATACAATATTCAGGTAAATCATCATTTATGTTAGCACTTCCTAAAAAATGGATTGATGAAATGGGATTAAGTGCAGGAGACCAAGTTCATGTAAAACAATTAGGTGATAATTCACTGAGTGTTAGCACGGACATAGACACTAAAGAAGAAAATAAAAAAGAAATGACTGTAGTTTTTAATGCAAATGAAAATGTTGGGTTTATGATTAGAAAACTAGTGTCAGTATATTTATCAGGATATAATATAATAAATCTTAAGATTAAGCCAAAAAATCTTTCTCCAAAACAGAGAGAAGAAATAAAGAATTTTGTTAGAATGAAATTAGTAGGGACAGAAATTATAGAGGATTCGCTTGATCACATTTCAATTCAAGTTTTGCTTAACCCAAGTGAATTAAATTTAAAAAACACAATAAGAAGAATGTACATAATATCAAAAGATCTACACAAAAATGCCATTACTGCATTAATTAATTTCAATAAAGAATGGGCAGTGGAAATAATAAAATCAGATGATGAAGTAGATCGTTTCGGATTGTATGCGGTTAGACAACTTGAATATGGAATGAATAACAACGTAGACATAAGAGAAATAGGATTAGACAACAAGAAACTGTGTCTTGGATATAGAATCGTGGTAAAAAGTATAGAAAGAATTTCAGATCATGCCACTATGATAGGAAAAGAAATAGTAGAGATGCCTAAGGGTTTTAATTCAAAATTAAATAAACAGATTAAAGAACTCAGTGAATTTTCAATCAAAATATTAGATGATGCAGTTGAATCAATGTTTAAGAAAGACTATAAGAAAGCAGATGAAGTTGTAAAGAACGCAACGAAAATGCAACAAAAGGAAGAGACTATATTGGCTAATGCAAGTGGCTTAAGTTACAAAGAACTATATCACCTAAGGAACGTATTAGAGCATATACGAAGAACATCTGATTATTCAGCAGATGTGGCAGAAGTAGTGATGAATTTCACAGTAGAATAATAAGGCTAATTTAGATACAATTATATTATCATTAGAAACATATAATCAAGTCAATGAGTGAGAAAATTCCATCAGAATCTATTAAAGCTGGAAAAATCACGGCTCAAGTTAGAGATTCATTTGCAAGAAAAGATTTGATTGGAATGAATATTTTTGATATTTGCGAAGAGGTGGAAAATGAATTTAGAAAAATGGGTGCAGAACCAGGATTTCCATCAGGAGTTTCTGTAAACAGTACTACAGCACACCATAGTGCAGAATTAGATGAAACAAGAATAATACAAGACGGTGATGTAATAAAATTAGATATTGGAGCACATATAGATGGGTATCTGGCAGATACAGCTATAACAATTTCATACAATTATGATTATGAACAATTAAAAAAAGCAACAGAAGATGCTCTAAATCAAGCATTGAGTGCTGCAAAGATAGGAGTTAGAGTTGGAGAAATTGGAAAGATCATAGAAGATACAGCTTCAAGATGGGGATTTCAAACAATAAAAAATCTATCAGGTCATTCAATAGATAGATACGTAGTTCACTCAGGTGTTTCAATACCAAATGTTTGGTCAGCAGAAGGTCCACAGCTTAAAGAAGGATCAATATATGCAATTGAACCTTTTTTGACAGACACAAATGGTGCAGGATATGTGGTTAATGGAAAGCCAAATACAATTTTTTCACTTATTACAAGAAAACGATCAGGTGATAAAAAAGCAGATGAATTTGTTGATCGAATATGGAATACAAGAAAAACTCTTCCATTTTCTCCAAGGTGGTATGTAGATCAATATTCGAAAGTAGAAATAAAAGAAATACTCGATACATTAGTTAAAAAGAGAATAATTACCGCATATCCAGATTTAGTTGAGGCAAATGGATACACTGTTTGTCAATTTGAACATACGTTTACACCAACAGAAAATGGTGCTAATATACTCACAAAAGTTTAATTTAGCGTACTGTTAAAAAAGATTAGATGACTAGCGGCAAACAGTTAGTTTTATTTGTTTGTGTTCATAATTCAGCCAGAAGTAAGATGGCGGAAGCCATATTCAATGAAGAAATAAGATCTAAAAATATTAATGCAATAGCAAAAAGTGCAGGCATAAATCCTTCAAATGAAGTACATTCGTTCGCAAAATTAGTCCTACAAGAAATTGGAATTGAAATAAATAACAAACCAATAGCATTAAACGATACCATGATTGAAGATGCAAATATAATAATTAACATGGGTTGCATGGAAAATGATTTCTGCCCTGCAATTTTTGTAGATAAAATTGATGATTGGAGATTAGAAAATCCATCAAATGGATCCATCGAAGAATTTAGGGAAACGAGGGAAAAGATAAAGAGTAAAGTAGATGAATTGATTGAAAAAATTAATAATGCTCCGAACGGGATTTGAACCCGTGTCGTCGGATCGAAAATCCGACATCCTTGGCCGAGCTAGACGATCGGAGCTCTTTTGAATGATTATTTTGCGTCTATAAAAAGTTAAATTTTCTCATAATAATTATCAATAATATTATGTCAGAGAAATGTCAACATTTCCCAGAATCACCAATAGAAACAACAAATGTAGAACGGTGTTCAGAATGTGAAATCAGTACTAGTTTACGAATGTGTGTTACATGTGGAAAAATAGGCTGTTGTGAATCAGGGAATTCTCACGGAAGGCAGCATGCAAAAGAAATGAATCATCCAATAATAAAATCATATCCAGTTTCAGATGGTCATTTTACTTGGTGTTATGATTGCAACAAATATCTTTAATTTCAAAATATTATTTCTCTTCAGGCGGTTTTACATCCTTAAAGAAATAATAAAACCCAATATCATTAACACTTTGTAGAAACGCAGAAATTACAAAAGGAGAAGCAAAAGAAGTTAGTTGAATGAAGTAACCTGTTACTGCTGGTCCAAAAGACGCAGGAAGTCTTCGTGAAATACCGGAAAGTCCTGCAGCAAATACGCGATCTTCTTTGTCTACAACTCCCATCAAATAAGCAGAGCGTAACGGAATGTCAATTTTATCAATTGATGATTTGAATAAATAGATTATTGCAGCCCACATAAAGCTGGGCATAAATGGAATCAATAAAACCAATAAATTCGAAGGTAAATGGCTGAACAATACTGCATTAACTGCTCCAAATCGCTTTGCGAGTCTATTAGCAAACAGGAATGAAAATGCAGATAATATATTAGCTAGTGCGAAGAGTAAAGCAATTTGTTCAGGTGAAACATTAAACCTAACAAAAAACCAATATGAAAGTATATTTCCCACAACTAAAGCAGTACCAAATCCATCTGCAGTCTGTAATACAGAATATTTTGTAATTAATTTATTTGATTTTCTACGAATTGTTATTTTTCTTTTAACATGTTTTTCTTTAACTTTGTTTACAAGAAAAGTCATCAATACCACCAACAGAGAGGTTAGAATAAACAAGTAGGAATATGCAGAGATACTATCATATTCGAAATAATTTACTAACAAAGATGGTAATCCAACTAGAAGAGCTCCGAACGCAGCTCCTGTAACTCCCAAAAAATAGCTAATTCCAAATATAGAGTTTCGTTTTTTGGATGGTACGTTATCTGCAAGCATTGCTTGTTGTAAAATATTAAATGGTCCTCCACCACCTACCATTCCACTTGCGCCTATAACAGCAACACCTGTAAAGCTTAGAATTAAAATTATTGTTATATTATCAGTAAAAGCAAGAATTAGAGAGGATACACATGCCAAAAGGCCTAGAAATGAAAAAATTTTATTTTTACCATATTTATCAGTAAAAAACGTAACACCACCCATGAAAAATGTATTAGCAATACTTGAAACAGTCAAAATCAATCCTATATCGACTGCACCAAAACCTAGAATACTCAAATATATTCCATATATGACAGTCATGTATCCCAATATGAAACTTCTAATCGTGAGTCCAGCCAGGATGAATTTGACTTCGTTGTTTATCCAATTAAAATTTGTTAACAATTTAACTTCATAGTTTATTTTTGAACTCTAATTATTCCATACATTCCATGATATTTTATAGTGCAGCCATAGAAGTATGTGCCAGGATCAGTAAAAGTGTATGAAAAAGTTTCTCCGGGGTATACTAATTCGTTGAAATACAATTCACCAGTTTTAGTGTGATTTGAACTGCTTACACTGTGGGGTTCTACATCAGGATTTTCCCATAATATTGTATCCCCAACATGGATTTGTATTACATCGGGAGTGAATTGTTTGCGATTAATTGATTTAACAACAAACTGTTTTGGTTCTCGAACTTCAGTAACATCGTCTGCGTTTTGGTCAATTACATTAGGCGGTGAATTTATATCATCTTGTGTATTCTCCATAACATCGTCAGCTGAAGGAAAGAATATGATTGTGCCAATAATGATAACAGCTAATAAAGGCGCTATAATTTTGTAATTAAAGTCCACAAAAATATTCTAACTTCTGTATTTATAAATAGAATTGATTTTTAGGTTTATTGTAGTAGGATGGTAAATACATTAAGATTAGCAGTAAGTGTGGGATTAATAGTAGTTCTTCTAGGAGGAGGAAGTTTGTATTATAAATTTCAAGATAGAGAAGATACATCAATAATAGTAAGTGTAGATGCAGAATTGAATGGACAAATAGATGAAAGGGTTTTCGAATATAGAACTAGTTATAATACAGACACAAAATTATTGAATGAATCATTTGTGGTGAGAATAGCTAATCTTGGAAAAACTGACGTGAATAATATACAGATTAAACTCGAACATGCACCAGAAAATGCTTGGTATAACTTTGAAAAAGTGGAAAAAACATTTGGAGATTCTAAAGTATTTTATGAAAAGGAATATGTCAAAATAGATAAATTAGGTGCAGGGAGGACAATCTCTATAAAATATGATATAGGATTCAATACAACATTAATCAAAATTAACAACATTAATCAAGACAGATCAGTGATAATATTCGAAATAGATCACGATGGAAGTAACAAACCTGAAATAAGGAGCTATACAGTGAGAATATTTAAAGAATAATTATGTAGATTTATATCTTTGTTCTTTATGTTCTTCTTTGTGAGTGCAGAGGAAGAAAAAAGACGTAAAAAAAGAGAAAAAGAAGAACGTCGATTAGAAAGAAAAAAGGCAAGGGAAAGAAGTAAATCTATTAAAAAATATTCAAGATATGGCGTAATTATTTCTGTAATAATAGTAATTGTGGGTCTAATAGCTTATGCAGCAATTACAGGTCCTTCAGTAGGTCCGCCAGGATCAGTTCACGAACATCAAGATATATTTGCAGTGATTGATGGAGAGGCAATTAATTTTTCATTACCAGAATATGCCAACAAAGGTGGCTATATTCATTTTCATGGGGATCCTGATCCTCCTGTACTTCATCAACATGCAAGCGATGCAACATTAGGTTTCGTTTTTAAGGAATTAGATATGGAAATAGGAAATGATTTCATAGTTATGCAAAGTGGAAAGACATACAGAAATCAAGACGATAAAGAATTCAAAGTATACATAAATGGAGATCAAATAGATAATCCTGCAGAACACAAACTCGGACCTTTTGATAAAATATTAGTATATTATGGAAATGATTCAGAGGAAGAAATAGAAAATCTGATTGAACAAATTCCTGATGATGCAATAAAAATTGGAAGAGGTTAGTTACAATTAGCTTTTTTGTATTTCCTGTTCATAGTCAGGAAAATATGATGAAATTCTAGGTAAATCAAACTCAGCTAATATAGATTCCTTAGATTCACGCGAAAGAAGGAATTCAAATGATTTTTTTATGAACTCTTCAGGAGTTTTGTCTTGTGCAAGTTTTTGATGATATGCATGAGGCATACGTACTTTATGTTTACTCTGTCCAGCTTCATCTCTGACAGTGACTTCGAATATGGCGCCTCCACTGGATGAAGAAAGTGTTTCGACAATAATTTCGGTCAATTTACATCAATGAAATAAAATGGTTGTAATTATTTATTATTTTCCTTTATATTTTGGCTGTCTTTTCTCTTGGAATGCACTAATTCCTTCCTGTATATCCTCAGTTCCAACAAGTTTTTCCATTGCATCACGTTCTAGTTTCAATCCTTCTTCAATAGATAGATCGTCATTTCCTTGATTGATCGAGTGTTTAGCTGCAGAGAGAGCTAAAGGTGCTGCACGTGAAGCAATTTGTCGTATAGTGTCTGATGCAGCTCTAACTTCCTCGCCATCAGGTACAACTTTGTTTACCATTCCGATCCTATAGGCTTCTTGAGCTGTGACAAATTGGCCGGTAAATATTAATTCTTTAGCTTTAGATGTGCCTACAATTCTGCTTAGTCTTTGGGTTCCACCCCAAGCAGGTATCAAACCAAGATTTACTTCAGGTTGTGAATATCTTGCTCTATCAGAAGAGATTCGTATATCACATGCCAATGCAAGTTCGTTGCCTCCACCATATGCTGCTCCATTAATTGCGGCAATAACAGGTTTGGAAAAATTAGCCAATTTTGAAAAAACTTGTTGTCCTAAACTAAGAACTGCCATTAGATCTTTTGGATCAGTTATAGTTGCAAAAGATTTTATATCAGCGCCAGCACAAAACGCATTATTACCTCCACCTGTTACAACAACTCCAAATATAGTTTCATTTTTTTCTAATTCATCAATTGCTTTATCTAAAGCATTCAATACATCAGAGTTCAAAGCATTAACTGGTGGATGATCAATGGATAAAATAGCTATATTCTCGTCAATATCAATTCGAACAAGTTCATTTGAAGACATAATATATCACTTATTATATGTGTAGAATCCCTTCTTAGTCTTTTGGCCATATCTACCCGCATGAAACATTTTCCGAAGAGCTTGAGATGGTTCTCTAAGTGTGTTTCCTCCAACCATTTTTCTAACTTCTTGTTCTACATTGTAGATAACATCTATTCCAACAAGATCCGCAAGTTCAAACGGTCCCATCGGCATCCCTGCCCCCGCTTTCATTGCGAGATCTATATCTCTCATCGAGGCAACACCTTCATCATAAGCACTAAATGCTTCATTCAACATAGCAAACAATACTCTATTTACAAGAAATCCTGGAACTTCTTTGACTTTAATTGGTTGTAGTGGATATCGGTGGTTTCTTATTGATGACATGAAATCAATGATATCATTAACAGTCTCTTCACTAGTTTCAAGACCTGGTATTATTTCAACAAGTGGTAAAGCAATAGGAGGATTAAAAAAGTGAATTCCAATTACACGTTCTTGTCGTTTTGTAGCAGATGCCATTTCAGTAATTGATAATGATGAAGTATTGCTGGCAAGAATGGCATGGTTTGGAGTTTTTTCGTCAAGTTCTGCAAATACTTTCTTCTTTATTTCAATGTTTTCAACAATTGCTTCAATAACTAAATCAACATCTTTGAAATCATCTATATCAGTGGTAGTTTTAACACGTGCTAAAGTTTCTTCCTTCATTTTTTGGTTAAATTTAGGCTTGAGAGTTTCTTTTATTGTTGATTTTTGGTCGTCAGTAAGTTTAATTCCGTCAGTTTTTTCAATTCTTGTAATTTCTTTATCAGCTCTTTCTAAATGAAAAGTAACAAGATCATTCAAGTTTTTTTCAATTTGCGAATATGAATTATTAACAAGTTCTTCAGAAATATCACGAATTATAACTTCTTTTCCATTCAGTGCCATAATGTCAGCAATCTGACTGCCCATTACACCTCCGCCTAATACACCAACGCGTTTTACAAACAGGACCATTTTTATCACATCATATTACGAGAAAAAACAATTTAGAGTTTTTCTTGTACTTTCTCGAAAACCATGCCAGATTTATAAGATTTTGTCAATTTGACGATTTCTCCGATTGCGAGATCATGAGGGTTTGATATGAATGGAATCCAACCAGTAGTTGTCACGCCACAGTCTAGTTCTATTACCGCCCATGCATATGGTACTTCATTTATGAATGGATCAGGTGCAATGGTTTGAATAGTGTAAGAAATTATTTTTCCAACACCATCAATTACAATCTTGTTTATTTTTGAACTATGACAGTTTGGGCAATATACTTGTATGTTTAATCCTTTAGTATTGCAAGCATTACATTCATACCCCGTTATTGTACCATCTCTTATGGCCTGAGATACATCTGGAGTTAACAGTGATTCGTGATTTTCATTCTCGTTCGAAGATGTGGACAGCGCAACTACCTCCTGTAGCACCTACATTATGTGTTAAACCTATTTCCGAATTTTTATTTTGTCTTTTTCCTGCATTATCTGTAAGTTGATCAAAAATTTCAGTGATTTGACCTATTCCTGTGGTGCCTACTGGATGACCTTTTGATTTTAGACCTCCAGAAGAATTTATTGGAATATCGGCATTTATTTTTGTTCTGTCTTCAGATATTGCTTGTGCAGCTTTACCTTTTTCAAAGAATCCCAAATCTTCAATAGCAATTAGTTCTGCAATAGTAAAACAATCATGTACTTCTGCAATATCTATATCTGTAATTTTTAAATTAGCTTGTTTGAAAGCTGATTCAGCTGCAAGTTTGGTGGAACGCAAACTAGTTAAATCAGATCGAGAATGAAGTGAACCAGCTCCACCTGCTCTTCCTGAACCTTTAACAAAAACAGGACTGTGCAAATTATTTTTCTTGATCCACTCATCGCTTGCTAAAACAACTGCGGCGGCACCATCAGAAAATGGGCAACTATCATAAAGTTTCAGTGGGTGAGCAACCATTGCTGAATCCAAAACATCTTGTACAGAAATTTCCTTTCGTAGATGTGCTTTATCATTTAATAATCCATTAAGATGGTTTTTGACAGCAATGTTGGCCAAATCCTCTTCTGTAGTTCCATATTTTTCCATGTGTGCACGAGCCATTGTAGCATATAATCCTGGAAAAGATGCGCCACAATTTCCTTCAAAAAGATAATCCCCTCCATATGAAAAGTAAGTAGTTGCGGTAAGTGTATCCAAATGACTAACTTTTTCTGTGCCTATAACAAGCATCACATCATACATTCCGGATAAAATATTAACATAAGCTTCACGAAAGGCAGAACCACCACTACAACAAGCAGATTCTATACTAGTTGCAGGTACATCAGGGATTCCCAATCCACTCATAATTAAAGGTCCTAAATGTCCCTGTTTTTCAGAGACACTAAATGCATTTGCAACAAATGCTCCTTGAATTGCATTTGGATTTATATTTGCATTTTCAATTGCTTCTTTTGCAGCTAACAGAGCAAGATCTCTTGCAGTGTAAGGCATCTTACCATACTTAGTTGATGCGGCGCTCAAGAGGCCTACTTTACGCATCATAATACAAAAGAGCAACTTAACAAATAAAAGCCTGTCTCAGATCATTTACGTTCTACAAAGTGTTTGTATAATATACCGAATGTCAGTCCTGAAAATAAACCGGAAATATGCGAAATGAAATTAATATTTGCACCAAGGAAATAAGGAAAATGAAATAGAATAACAAATAATGCAAACAGAATAACTGCATTTCGTTTTTCTTCTAAAATTACCCAAGTACTAACAACTCCAATAATTGCACCCGAAGCTCCTATAGAAATAATACTACCAAGAGTAAGAGTAGCCAAACTTGTAGATATTCCTGAAATAAAGAAAGAAAGAAAGATTGGTGTTGATCCAAAATTACTTTCAAGTTTTTTTCCAAAATAAAACAATGAAACAACATTCCATATGAGATGAAAAGATGCTTTGTGTAGGAAAAGCTTGGTGATCAACTGATAAAGATTTTTACCTTCCAAAAGAAGACTGTTAACCTGACCATATTGTAATACAGAAAAATTATTAATACAGAAAGTACGCCAAGGAATATCTCCGCATACAGGAGTGCCATATCTTATATTGAATAAAACAAAAACAATCAAGTTAGTCGCCAATAAGAAGTAAGTTACTTTATTTTTCAAACAATTATAGATTATAGATAACAATTAATTAAAGATTCAAAATGCAATCTAGACTAGAAGAAAAATACACATCAAAGAATATAATAAAGGAAGCATTAGAATAGAATTGGACCATATGTCAAAAGATTACACAGAAGAACAACAAATGATAGTAGATTTGGTTAGAGAATTTTGTGAAAATGAAATAAAATCTATTGAATCTGAAATAGACTTGAAGGCGCAAATTCCAGAAGAATTGTTGAAAAAATTAGGAGAAATTGGATTATACGGAATGTTAGTTTCAGAAAAATATGGAGGAGTAGATGGTAGTATATCTGCATTAATGTCAGGGATTAGAGAGTTAGCAAAATATTCAGCTGCTGTTTCATCATTAGTATTATTTCATAACGCATTGACATGTAGAATAATTGAGAAATATGGAAATGAAGAACAGAAAAATACGTTATTAAAAGAATTGGCTATTGGGAAACGTATTGGAACGGTTGTGTTTGGAGATAATGGTAGTTTCTTGAATTTAGATGATGTGAAAACAGATGCAGAATTCAATGGAGAAGAATATACTATAAGTGGAAGAAAAAACGTGGTGTTAAATGGAAAATATGCTGATTTATTCATAATTTTAGCACGGATTAAAGAGCAATTTGGATTTTTCATCGTAGATGCAAATAATAAAGGATTGTCAAAGGGTAATCCTATAGAATTAACAGGTCTAAAAGGAAATGAAGTTTCATCTATTAGTTTTTACAGCTGTAAAGTTTCAAAAGATCAAATAATCGGAGATGTTGACAAAACAGACGAGATTATCAAAGATTTGTCAGATAATGTGCTACTTGGATTAACATCCATAAATGTAGGAATAAGCGAGTCTGCATTAAAAGAGGCAACAAAATATGCAAATGAACGAAAACAATTTGGAAAACAAATTGGAACATTTGAAGCAGTTCAAGCCATGTTAGCAAATATTTTCATAGAAGAAAAATTTGTAAAAAATTTACTGGAAACAACATCAAATGAAAAAGATAAAGGTGAAAATATTAGAGTTAATTCAGTAATATGTAAAGTTGCTTCTTCAAGAATGGTTGAAAATAATACAAAATCTGCATTGAAGATTCATGGAGGATATGGATACATTAAAGATTATCCAGTAGAAAGATATGTAAGAGATGCTGCGACTGTGAAGATATTATGTGATAATGATGACGATCTAAAAGTGAGTTTAGCAAGAAAAATTCTTGGTTATGATTAAAAAACAGATAAACTTATTTCAAGTAGAATCAATTTTGACATATGCAGTTTGAATTTTCCTTTACCGAAGAACAGGAAAAATTTAGAAGGTCGTTAAGATATTTTTTTGAAAATGAAATCAAACCTTTTGTGGAAGAGCTTGACAGAAATGAAGATTTTCCGTTAGATAACATAAAGAAGATAGCACAGAAAGGGTACATGGGTCTAAATGTTCCAAAAGAATACGGAGGAATGGGTAAAGATAAAATTGAATATGGAATATTTTTAGAAGAATTAGGAAGAGTTTGTGCTGCACATGGAACTATAGTAGGAGCTCATTTAGGTTTATGTATAATACCAATATTGCTTTTTGGTACTGAAGAACAAAAGAAAAAATATTTACCGTCTTTATCTTCGGGAGAAAAATTAGGAGCATTTGCACTTACCGAATCAGGAGCAGGAAGTGATGCGGCAAATATACAAACAACGGCTGTAGAAGATGGAAATGAATATGTTTTGAATGGAAGTAAAATATTTTGTACTAATGGAAACATATCAGATGTAACTATAATTTTTGCTGCGAATGATAGATCACTAGGACCAATGGGAGGAATAAGTGCATTCATAGTGGAAAAAGATACACCTGGTTTTTCAGTAGGAAAAATTGAGACAAAAATGGGAATAAGAGCATCACATACTGCAGAATTGTTATTTGATAATTGTAGAATTCCTAAAGGGAATTTACTAGGAACTTTAGGTGCTGGATTTGTGGTTGCTCTAACAACTTTAGAGGGAGGGAGAGTAAGTCTAGCTGCAGGATCATTGGGAGCAGCAGAAAAAGTATTAGAAACATGTGTAGAATTGTTAAGAAATGATAGTGTTGAAGGTGGAAACTTGGCTGAAAGACAATCAATACAATGGAAATTAGCAGATCTTGCAATGGAAGTTCATGCATCGAAATTTATGGTATACAATACATTATCAGAAATTGAGAAATATTATGAATTAATATCGGCTGGGGAAAAAATACCACGTCAGCTTAGAGACAGAGTTTCAAGGGGTTCCGCAATATCAAAAGCATATGTTACAGAAGTTGCGTCAAGAGCAATAACAAAAGCTATGGAAATACAAGGGGTAAATAGCATAAAAGACGGACATGAAATAGAACGTGCTTTCAGAGATTCATTTATATCAGAGATTTACGAAGGGACAAATGAGATACAAAGAATGTTAATAGCAAGAGAACTATTAGGGTTGGGTAATTAGAAATGGAGATAAATGCGTTATTAGATCTACTGCCTCCGGGGTTGGTTTTTGGATTTGTTGATAATTTTTTGCTATTAATTGGTGCGTATACAGGAATTAGTGTTGAAAAGTTTCTGAACAATAAATCTAGTGGAGTTCTTGGTGGAGTGTTGGGTGCAACCCTTGGTAATGCTATTTCGGATGGCGCTGGCGCACTAATTGATCCAACCATGGATGGTATGTTTGCAGGAATAGTTGTTGGAGCACTAATTCCTATTTTATTTATTCCATTAATCGAGAGAATTCGTAATGCAAATACCTGATGGTTTAATTTTTGGGTTTATGGATAATTTCATCTTGATACTTGGTGCATATGCAGGGATCAATATAGAATATAGAATTCACAAATTATCACATGAATCGAAATACGTTAGAAATATTAGATCGTTTCTTAAAAGTCGCTCAAAAGGAACATTGGGAGGACTGACTGGTGCGGGTATTTCACATGCATTCTCCAATGGTTTTGGTGCATTTCTTGATCCATCAATGAATCATATGGTTCTTGGAGTAGTTATAGGAACACTAATTCCCATATTGTTTATTCCTATTATTGAAAAACTTAGAAATAGAAAATAAAATTAGATTGATTTTTTTAAATTTTTAATAAAGAACATTCCTAACAGTCCACCAACGAAACTTAGTATCAAATTCTTTGAAATGGAAAATGTCAATATACCAATAAGACCAACTGAGTCAAAACCTAGCTGATTTAAGCCTGTAATAAGTTCAGTAAAATTAAAACCAATAACAAATAGACCTGCAGTTACAATAAGAGATTCCACAATTCCACTGAATACAGAGCCAATTACAACTTTTGATGGATTAGAACAATTGGTTTTATAATTGCCTTGTCTCAAAAAATAATCATAAGATACACCTGCACCGATCGTTCCAGGTAAATATAAAAATGCGGCAGGAGCTGGAACAAAAAGCAATAAAAATCCACTAACGAAGCTCATAATTATAGGTCCGCCTGGATATGCAAGACGTGCAGCAATTAAGGCCATAGTCATAGCTCGAAAACAATGTGCTTCGGAACCCCTAAACAAAGGTCCAAAAACTGAAGATGAAGAATAAGAAAGTAACAAATAAAGAGCGCTAAAAATTGCGGCGTATGCAATCATTTGAGTAGATAAGATCTTGGTTTGAGTTATTTCAGACAAGATAACTATTCGAAATAGTGAAATAGAATATAAGATTATTGTCGTTAATTTACAGCGTAAATTAACAGATTAGTTAGTTTTACTATTTACATTAGATCTTTCATTAAAAGAGGTGAATAATTCCCCATTTTTTATTGAATTTATGTTGTGCGTAATAGTTTTCTTAGCGTTTTTGTTTATTTCATATCCTAAGAAATGTCTAAACGTGCCTTTAGCAATTTTAGCAGTAGTTCCATTTCCCATAAATGGATCCAATACAAGATCACCTGGTTTTGTGGAAAAGTCTGTACACCTCATAACTAATTCATCAGGTAATTTTGTACCATTTTTATTTTGTCCAGGATTATATGTTCGTTTTATTTCCCAAACATCGAGTGGATAATGAAGTACCTTATTAAAGTAATAATTCTTGGTTTTTGAAAGAAATAACAAGTGATAATGGCTTGTAACAAATTTTCGTTTAGTGAATACTCCAAATTGATATTTCCATATTATGTGATTTACTATGTTTAGTTTTGAATGATCGATTGCATTTAACACGTCTCGTAAATTAGTCCAACCGCTAAAAATCCAAGCTGTGCCTGTTGGTTTTAAAATACGTGGAATTTCAGATATCCAATTATTAGAAAATTTTCCATAGTCATCGGTAATTTCTTCATAACCATCAACAACAAAATTATTTTTTCTGTTATAAACTGATTCTTTACCAGAAAAGGATAATCCAAATGGAGGATCTGCAATAATACAGTCAATGCTATCATCTGGAAGCTTTTTCATACCAGAGATACAGTCATCAAAGTATGTTTTATCAGCCTTGAATGGGAATTCTTTAGTCTCAAATAGCTTCTGAGCATCTTTAAAGGACCAGTCATCTAATTTGTTAGAAATATTAGAGGGTTTTTTGTTATTTTTAGATTTTTTTTCCACATTTAGTAATTATTTTATTAAGTATTTAAAACCAAAATATACAAAGTATGAAATACAATTCAGTTATTTTTGACCTAGATGGGACGCTAATAGACACGTTTGATCTTCATTATAGATTTTGGGCAATGGCCATTAGGAAAGCTGGAAAAGAATTATCAAAATCACAATTTATAGAAAATTACGGAAAATCCCATGATGATTTAGTAAGAGATGTAATTCCTAATATTGATGAAAATGAAATAAAGAACATATCAGATTATGAAAAAAAACTCATAATAGAAAATAAAGAACAAATAAAATTGTTTCCAGAAGTAAAAGAAGTTATGAAATATTTGGAAAACAATAACATAAAATGCTGTATAGCATCATCTAATCCATCAATTGTTTCAAAAAAAATTTTAGAAAAAACTGGAATTATAGATTATTTCAAAGTTATTTCAGGAGCAGAAGAAGTTACAAGAGGTAAACCTCATCCAGATCTTGTTGTATTAACGTTAAAAAAAGCAAACATACAAGCATCAAATTCTTTAATGGTTGGAGATACTGCACATGACATATTAGCTGGAAAGGCGGCAGGGCTTGAAACAGTATTAATATTTAGAAGTGAAGAACAAAAAGAAGCATTAGAATCAAAACCAGATTTCATAATTTCAAATTTGAAAGAGTTAGTTAGTCTGATAGATTAGGAATAATGGAATCAGAAAATATTTCCATTTGAGCCAGTAAAGATGAAGGAGTTTGGCTAGATTGGGAATGATTGTTTAGGAAATATATTGTGAATCGATCAACTCCAAGATCTATATAGTTTTGAAAATCAAACACGATATCATCAGTGCTACCGCAGGAAAAAAGCCATTTATTTTGGATTAAACCGTATTTTTCGTCTAATTTTCTCTCTAATTCATGTTTTGAGTGTGTTTTTTCATGATCAACATAAACAAATATTTCAACAGATTTCTCTATGTTTTTAGTATTTTGAGAATTAATTAATTCATTATGAAATAATTCAAGTGCGTCAGAATAGCTTTCACAATAAAATCCACCAACTTCCCAAACATTAGCATATTTTAATGCTAATTGAATTACGTTTCGACTTTTTCCTGATATTGTTATTGGAGGGTTTGGTTTTTGAAAAAGTTCAGAATTTTTTTGTAAATTACTTAATATGATTTGTAAATTTTCATCAAGAATTTTAACACGTTGATCGTATGAAGGGAATTCTAGTCCAAGATTTTGCATTTCTTTTTTCAGGGTATTTCCTCCCAATCCTAAGCGTAATTCGAATCTTCCACTACTATGTTTATCAATAGTTGAAATCAATTTAGAAAATGCAATTGGATCATTAGAAATAAGAAATGTCATAGCATGTCCAAGTCCTATATTTTTTGTAATAGAAGAAATATGATGTAATGTATTCCACAAGTCAGGATAGAAATTCCTAGATGAATTTACTAGAAATAAACTATTATATTTTAATTCTTCAGCTTTTTTAGAAATATCTTCTAAAGTATCTAATGGAATATTTAATTCTAATGAATATTTCGGCATAGTATCACAAAAATTTAATGTAAAAAATTTAGAAGAGGGATATATTCCCTCAATTCTTTTTAGTAACGTCTATTATTGCTACGTGGTTTTCTATGTTTTTGAAAACAATCTTTGCAATAAACAGGTCGGTCGTCTTTTGGTTTGAATGGAACTTCACATTCGTTACCGCAATCTGAACAAGTTGCTTTATGCATTTCTCTTTCATCTCTGTATGACAATCAATTCACCTCTTCTGGCCTCTTTTAGGATGTAATAATGTAGCTGAACAATTGCATTTAAACTATCCTACATCGAAGTATAATTGGAATTCATGAGGATGAGTCCTCTGAGCAATTTCAAAGTGTTCATCTCTAGCACGTTCTAATACCGTATCTAGAAGATCGTCCGAAAACACAGGTTTTAGGAATTCGTTATCCGCTTCTAATGCATCAGCGGCTTCACCAAGATCTTTTGGTAGCTCTTTTATGCCTTTTTCAGCTCGCTGTTGTGCAGATAACAAATAGATGTTTTCATCAGTTGGATCGCCACAGTCTGTTTTGTTGTTTATTCCATCTAAGCCAGCACATAACATTGCTGAGAAGGCCAAATATGGATTAGCAGTAGCATCAGGACATCTGAACTCAATTCGTTTGGCACTTTCGTTACCTGTAAGATTAACAGGAATTCGAACATTTGCAGATCTATTGCTCTTACTCCAAGCAATATATACAGGAGCCTCAAAACCAGGCACCAATCTCTTGTATGAATTAGTCGTGGGAGCTACAATGCATGCTAAAGCTCGAGTGTGTGCCATTATTCCACCAATATAGTAACGAGCAGTTTGGCTTAGTTGTGCGTGTTCATCAGTCTCATCATAGAATGTGTTTTTTCCATCTTTCCATAGACTTTGATGTACATGCATCCCAGAGCCATTATCACCAGTTAGAGGTTTAGGCATGAAAGTTGCAACTTGATTGTATTCAAAAGCAACGTTCTTTACGACATACTTGAAAGTTTGTGCACTGTCAGCCTGATTTACTAGAGAATCATATAACATGTTTATTTCACATTGACCTGCAGTAGCGACTTCATGATGATGTGCATCAGTTATAATACCAAAATCATTTTCGAAATAGGATACAACATCATTTCTGAAATCCATTAAAGTGTCTTGAGGAGTTAATGGAAAATATCCTTCTTTGTGTCTAATTGGGTGATGTATTCTTTTTCCCTCTGGGTTGAATTCTTTATAGCCACCTGGTTTCCATGCAGCTTCATTACTTTTGATGCAATAACTTTGTCCAGATGCTGGTGTGTCAGTATCCCAAGTTACGCTATCAAATACGAAAAATTCTAGTTCAGGTCCCCAATAAGAAACATCAAAACCATTTTGTTTAAGATATTCCTCGGATTTTTTGGCTACACCTCTAGGATCTCTATCTAAAGGTCCACCTTTATGAACCGAGTGTCCTTGACCCCAATGTACTGAACAAATTAATCTAGCATATGTATTACCAGTTTCTTTACTCCAGGGAATTACAACAAAAGAAGATGGATCAGGTCTTAGTAACATATCAGATTCATTTATTCCAGTAAATCCACGTATTGAAGAACCGTCTAATTTAGGAATACCAATTGAAAAACTATTTTCGTCTAATGTATGTGTAGGAACTGTAACATGATGTGACTTTCCTGGCACATCAGTAAATTGTAAATCAACAAATTTTATATTTTCATTTTGGAGTTTGTCAAAAACATCAGCTATGGTGAGTTTTTTTCTCTTTACCTTACCGTCCGAATCTCTATAATAGGGCATAATTAAAGAATTATAAATGGATACATATAAGGAATTCGGTATTTTAATTGGACATATAGACAGAAAGTAAATAAAATTATGAAAGTTTGTATTCACTATGGTGGAGGCCTAACTCCAACAGTTAGATTTAGATCTATTACCTCTCCACCTCGGATTATTTCAAACGTTACAGAATCACCTGGGCTTTTATTTATATCCATATATGAAATTAAATCGTCCATATTTCTGGTTGGAATATTATCTATTGAAATGATTACATCCCCACCAATTGGAAAATCGTTTGAACCTATCCTTAATGTGTCTTGACCAACAAGAAAACCTGCTATCGATGCAGGACTGTTGTCGGCAACATTTACGATCAGAATTCCAAACACGTCATCAAGTTCCATTGCATTTGCAATTGCTGGATTGACATTGTAACCAGCTATTCCTAACCAAGGATGTTCATGAAATCCATTAGAAATAAGATCAGGGACTACTTTGTTGATTCGATGGCTTGGGATAGCTAGTCCTACACCTGGTGCAACTCCAACAGAAGAAATTCCAATTACTTCTCCTTTGGTATTGAGAACTGGTCCACCAGAATTTCCTGGATTAATAGCAGCGTCTATTTGAATCATGTTAGATATTTGATATCCAGCTAGTGATGGAAATAGTCTACCTTTTTGACTAACAATTCCACTCGTAATTGAACCAGATAATGTAAATGGATTGCCAATAGCAAATACTTGTTCACCAACTTTTAGTTCATTGGAATCTCCAATTTTTATTGGAGTAAGAATTGTATTACTATTGATAATTTTTAGAATTGCTAGATCACTGTAGATATCTTCGCCTACAATTTGTGCTTGTAGAAGAGTTTTGTCTGATAACATTATTTCAATAAATTCAGCGTCTTGTATAACATGATAATTAGTTATTATATGATTATTATTATCATAAACCCATCCCGTACCGCTTGATCCTTTATCAGTTCTGATTGAAACTATGGATTTTTTTACTGATTCATATAAGACCACAGCAATGGGATCAGAAGGTGTAATTTCAGGATCTTCGTAATTAATAACTGGAATTTCAATCTCAGATTGAGTAGAATTAAGTGAATTCACAGGTGAATTTTTACCTTCTAAATTCCAAACTTCAAGTTGCAGGTCCATGACTTCATCTGATAGTGTTTGTATCTGAGATTGTAATGTGTACACATATCCAAATGTGCCTACGAGTAGAATTAAAACTAATCCTAGTGAAACTGCTCTAGTATTGTTACTCAACATAAACTAGTAGATTTCCTCATCTATATAATTATTTGGAGGGATCAAATAATTTAGTTTTATCAACAGTACTACCATCTGCAAGATGAGTAGAACGATGTACTGTGTCATTCATCTTTTCAATTTCACGAGCTTCATCAGCTAAATGTGCTGCAGTTCTCATTAGTTCATGTGAAGTTCCACACAACAAGAGATATTTTTCTCTGTCTTGTTCTTTATAATTAGCCTGAGAAGATATTTGTGCGGCACGTTTAGCAAGTTCAAAGCTTGCAAGTGCTTTGGATTTTGCATATGGATTTGTCAATCCTGAATTTTTTATAGATTCAAAACGATCTAATACAATTTTAGGAAGTTTAATGTTTTGAACGTCCTTAGAAATTTGATTAATCACATCATCTAATATTTTATTGACTCCTCTAATTGTACCAGTTATAGCAAGTACTTTCAATACATCACTATTGAAATTAGTCATTTCAACTGGATCTAGAAAATCTTTACGTACTGCGATCAAAGGATCGGATTCAACAATTATACATCCAATATTATCACTTAGTTCATCAATTAGTTTTTTTCCTGGAGAGTCAGAAATTAACATGGTGGGTTTTCGTTTACTCAAATCAGATGCAAGTGATTTTGGTCCTGGAAGTGTTGCATTGGGGGTAATCAAAACATAGAAATCTGCAGGATATGAATCATAAATATCGGATAAAGAATTTGCACTTTCCAGATCTAATTTTGAACCACTTGATATAGAACGTATTTCAATGTCTTTTCGGGCGGCTCTTTCATCTAAAATTGCCTCGATTAGAGTGGTGAGCCCGATAAATCCTATCTTAATGATAGCAATTTTTACGACCATCAATATTGTTTGAGCAATAGAACTATAAGAACAGTTGCATTAAATCACTAACATGGAAAAGATCATAGATGGGAAAGAAATTTCAAGAATAATGTCAGAGGAGCATAAGGAGAAGCTTACAGATCTTCGCACTAGAAACATTGTTCCATCTTTGTCAATAATAATAGTAGGAGAAGATGAATGGTCAAAAAAATATGTTGAACTGAAAAAAAGAAAATTAATAGAGTTAGGAGCTAATGTAGAGATTACATATTTAGATGAAAAAGTTGATTCCAAAACGATCATAGACACAATAAATAATGTGAATAATGATTCTTCAATAAATGGAATTTTAGTACAGTTACCTTTGCCATCAAAATTCTCAGAAGAAGAAATAATATCAACTATAGATCCATTGAAAGATGTTGATTGTTTAACGGAAATAAATTTGCAAGGAGTGAAAGAAGGTAAAAATAAGTATCTCCCTGCAGGAGTTCAAGCAATAATAGAAATTTTTGAGAGAAAAGAAATAGATTATTTAGGGAAAAAAATAGCAATAGGTGGAAATACAAAGCTTTTAGCAATTCCGCTTTATGATTATCTGAAAAGAGTGAATAATGGTGTGAATTTGGAGAGAAGTAATGTCGATGAATTCAGTAAATTAACCAAAGAGGCAGAAATAGTAGTTGTGGATTTTGCAGAACCAAATGTTGTAACTAAAGAAATGATATCAAATGGAGTCATAATAATTGATGCAGGTAATAATTATCATGATGGTAAATTATGTGGGGATGTTGATTTCAAAGAAGTGATAGACATGGTAAACATGATAACTCCTGTTCCAGGAGGATTAGGGCCGGTTTTAGTATCTTCACTACTCGAGAATTTAATCGCTGCAGTAGAATTGCAAAAATAGAAAAAAAGCAACTAATCAAAATAATTATCAATTACATATGAGTAGATATGATTGCCGGGGTAGCGAAGTCAGATACCAAAGACAAAGCCTAACGCGATCGCCTCGAATTTCTACAATAG
>JAYZAG010000007.1:0-2016 GCA_036422215.1 Thermoproteota archaeon | reverse complement strand
ATTCTATAATATAGAAATTTATTCACTGCCGAGGTAGCTCAGCCTGGGAGAGATTATATAACTCCAGCACTCCGCTGAAGCCGGAGCTGTCGCCGGTTCAAATCCGGCTCTCGGCATTTCTAATTAGTTATATATTATTTTTCTAATTTTATTCTGTGTCTCAAAACATCTTTTCAGATAAAATAGAACTTCTTGTTTTAGATTTAGACGGTACTGTTTTTGGTAATTCTCGACTTCTTCTTGAAGAAATCGAAGATATTAGAAGTCTTGTAGATAGTGGAGTTCGTGTAGTTATTTCTAGTGGTAGGGCTTTACATTATGTTCTTGGTATATCTCGATGCTTAGGATTAGAAGATGTTGTTATTTGCGAAGAAGGTACAGTTACGTACGATTGCCGTACCCATGAATTAATTTTGTTGGGCGAACAAAAAGACTTGATTTTATTGAAAAACAATCTTTCTTCTTGGTTGCCTTTCTGTATAATTCCCAAAGAAGCTCACCATGATAAAAACGTCATTATTGCTCTTGATCGAGAACCTCGAATAAATGTCGACGAATTTCTTAACGAAGTTTCAGAAGTTATTTCTACGAAAAATCTTAATCTAAACCTTACTAGATCCGACGAAATGATTAATCTTATGCCGCCTAATATCACTAAAGGTTACGCGTTAGAAAAGTTATTGAAATCTGAAAAAATTAATCCTGATTCTGTTGTTGCCATTGGGGACTCTCTCAATGATTTGTCAGTGTTCGATGTAGTAAAATATTCTGTAGCGGTTTCTAATTCTCATGATCTAGTAAAAGAAAAATCATTTTATACATCAAATAAAACAAATGGACATTGCGTCTCGGAAATTATCAAATTTATTATTTCTAATAATAAACAATACTAGTGATTCATAAAAAATCATTTTTATTTATCTAATTATATTATTTGATATGGAAGTTGAATCGTGGAATCCTGATTGGGGAGAATTAAATGAATCAAATATGAGAAAACATCTGGAAGAAGAAGGATTTAATGTAATTACTTATTCTTATAGTCCAGGTACATATTTCTCTGAACATTCCCACACTATTGACAAAAAAGATACAGTACTTTCTGGCAAGTTCAAAATGACGGCTCTTGGAAAAGAATTCATTTTAGGACCTGGAGATATGTTGCTTGTTCCTGCTGGAACTATTCATACTGCTGAAGTTATTGGAAATCAACCTGTAATTAGTCTCGACGCAACTAAATATTAATCTAATTAGAATTTCTTTATTCCTATTACAAAACCAACTACAAATGGTATTGCCATTTCTAATTGTAGTATCACTATTGACCATAATGAAGTTGCTAAAGTTGCTGCTTGTCCAAAAATATATTCAGATATGTAATTAAAAATTGGTAATGTATCTGCATATCCTGAAGCAGGGATGATAAAAAATATTATACCAAATAGAACAACAAGTATCTTTGCCACTCGTTTGAAAAGATATGCAGATGCAATACCTCCTACTAATGAATAACCCATAATTGTAATTATTGATGAAATCTCTGCCATTATCCTAATTGTGTGTCTAAGGCAGATAAATTTTTGTTAATTATAACGCCGTGAGCGGGATTTGAACCCGCGATTCCTTGCGGAGACAGGATGTTTGCAGAATAGCAATCCTGCGCCTTACCAGGCTAGGCAACCACGGCATAAGAAATGTCGGCATTGCCATTATTAACGTTTAAAAAAAATTGAAAAAAATATATAAATTAATTAGAATTTTCCAGTTCTGAAAACTCTTATTCCTGCTATTCCAATCCATAGACCAAGAATTACTGCTTCTATAAACTCAGGAATAGCTACTCCTTCAGGATAAATGCTGCCTATTGGCGTTCCTAATATTCCAAGAACTGCACCTCCAATTACTACTAATGAAACTATTCCAGATCCAATCGAAAATATTGCAAAATTCTTATCCCTTGTACGTCTTTCCACTCCAATTATGATTAATCCTATTGGCGTAAAAATAAAGTAAATT
>JAYZAG010000006.1:0-9598 GCA_036422215.1 Thermoproteota archaeon | reverse complement strand
ATTACGGCTATTTCCTATTCGTAAATCCACTATTCAATATAACCATTGTTTTTTACTTTATAATCATCCTGATTTATTCAGTCATATGTTTTTTATTTAAATATATATTGAAATTTTATATTGTTTTTTTTGATTCTATATATTCTAATATTTTTCCAATTGATGGTATTTCTGAATCAATGTTTGATATGTACAATGCCGAACATGCATTTGCAAAGTATATTCTATCTTTTCTTGAAAATTTAGCTAACATTGATAATAAATTCGCCGCGTTCCATATGTCTCCTGCACCTGTTAATGAATTTGGATTAACTTCAAATGCCTTACAACAGTAAACTTCATTTTCCGAAGCAGTGGATGCACCTATCGGAGTATGCGATTCTATTTGTATTCCTAATTCTTTTGATAACTCTAGTGTATTACATTCTATATCGCTCAACTTGTAATCAATTGGGAAATTAGAGATTCCCGCATGTTCTGATAAAATTCTTAATTCATTCTCATTGACACTTAAAATATCTACAATTTTCTGTTTTTTTATTATTGTTATTAATTCAGGTATTCTACTTGTCACTGATTTCGGGTCTGCCAAATCAAGAAAATTCACACTATTGGCATTTTTACTATTCGAAAATATTTTTTTTATTAATTTATTACCTTCATTTATTGAAGACCAGTTTACTATGACTGATGCATTTGATTCCGCTATGTTTTCTAATTCTTCATTATCTAATTCGTCTCCGTTGAATTTTCTGAGATCTCCTACATCACTAAACATTATGTTGGCTTTATTATTCTTATTTTGTATTTCTAAGGCGGTAGTGTATCCTGGCCTTCCTTCAATTATGTTTATATTTGATTTTTCTGATCTAAATAATGATTCTGTCTCTCTTTTTATGAATTCATTTCCTATTACGAATAAATTCACATTTCCTCCAAGTTTAAATATTGTTTTTGCAAAATTAATTGCATTTCCGCCTATAATATCTCTCTGTCTGTATCCTCTTATACTTCCGCCTCCAACCTTACTTTTTTCGTAAATTTCTGATGTAAATTTCTCAAGACTTTCAATTTTCAAAAATCTATCTATAAAAACATCTGGCATTATTGAAACTGTGAACTCTTTGAATGTCTTATTTATTTCTGAAGAACTATTCAATTTTCTTATGTTTTTTTATTACTTTGTGTAATAAATCTGTACTTTATTTTGGTCTTTATATACAATGATTTTGTATAAGAGATGGAATATGTTTTTTCTAAAAAACATTAAAGTTTTTTTTCTATTTGCTTTAATCATATTCTCATTTTCTTTCTATTCTTTTGATAAAAGTCATGCAACGCCTGATTCTGATGGTAGAAATTGGCAATATTTGAATTATGATCGATTTGGCACAAACTATAATCCGCAGATGGTTGTTAATTCGAAAAATGTAAATGATCTTGTATTTAAATGGGCATTCTTTGTTCCTGAACCAGAGGAAAAAAATCTAGGTGGTTATATTATTGATGGCCAACATGAAATATCCTCTCCTCTTATTGTTGATGGAAACGTATATCTCTCGACAGCATTTGGTAGAATTTATTCTATTGATGGAGAAAGTGGTGAAGTTTTATGGTCAACTGTGCTTGATCTAAATAGGACAAGAGATCAATTAGAAAACTTACCTATACACGTGGGACCTGCTATAACTCATGTTCATGGAATAACTTTCTTTGAAAATAAATTGTTTGTACCTTCTCCTCCTTGTGATATTTACATACTGGATTCAATTACTGGTGAGAATTTGGATCGTATACGTGATAGTTGTAATATAGGAATGGAACTTGGAAATTATGGCAAATATAAAGGCCCACAGTCTTATGGACCTACTGTTTATGAAAAAGAGCGCATATTAATAATTGCTGGAGGTGCAATAGATGAAACAAATCGAGGAGGCCGAGGTTTTTTTGCAGGTTATGATCTAGATACCAAAGAACTCTTGTGGAGGAGATTTGTAGTCCCTCCTGCCGGTGGAGATCCCAATTGGGCACTAAAGCATTCTGATGTTGGATGGATTAGAGGAATTAGGGCTAGCGAATTACCCGCATCATCATTAATTGATGATTGGGGAGTTGCAGGTCTACTTGGCAGTCAAGCAGGTCCAAATCGTGGGCAATGGGTTGTCGATGAAAGTACTGGAATTGTTTATGTAGCTACTACTCATGCAGCACCTGCATCAAATGCAACACATAGACCCGGACCAAATGTTTTTTCCGCATCTTTACTTGCACTTAATTCAACAAATGGGAATATTGTTTGGTGGCATCAAATTGTTCCACATGATCTCTCTGATTGGGACTGCAATTGGAATATTGTTCTTAGCAATGTCACAATTGATAATTCAATTACTAAAATTATTCTAAAAAGTTGTAAAGATGGTTCTTTGAATGCATTTAATGCTCAAGATGGTCGCCTCATTTGGCAATTCAATTCTCCTGCATTGATTCTATGTGAGTTTTGTAATATGATTGATCCTACCGATTCTGATTCATTACAAAAAAAATGGGCTAATTATCCTGAAAAGTCATCTTTCTATAGAAATCCTACAAGTCGTGGCGGATTTGTTTCTGATATTGCTCTGGCTAATGACAAAGTATTTGTTGCTAGTTATAATTTTTGGGACTATATTGCTGTCTTGCCAGTAGACATAGCTAGTAGTGAAGGCGGAAAATCACTTCCTCCTCCTAAATTTCTTGAATACAATACTACTATCTATGCAGTTGATGTTGCTACTGGAGAACCTATATGGGAATATTTTATACCAAATAGTGGTTATAGAACTAGTCTAGTTGCTAGTGGCGATCTATTATATTTTTCATCTACTGATGGAAATCTATATGCTTTGAATGCAGATACAGGTATGTTCGTATGGAAAAGACATTTCGGAATAGGACTATTAATGCCTCCAATCATAGGAGCTGATGCAAATGGTGACATGATGATCTTGGTAAGTTATGGAGGCCAAAATACTAATATCAATCTTCCCGTACCTGGTGGCATAATTGCATTACATCTTGACTCCTTGGATTGAAAAATAAATATATCATAAACTATATTTCTCTCTTTTTGTTCTATTATTTTATGTCTAAGTTAAATATTGGGGATAATTCTCCTGATTTTGATTTATTGGGTGTTGATAATTCAAAACATTCTTTATCTGAATTTGCATCTAAAGATGTTCTTGTTATAATGTTTACATGTAATCACTGTCCTGTTGTTAAGGCATATGAAAGTAGACTGGTTAAAATTCAAGAGGATTATAAACATCACAATGTTGAATTAGTTGCAATTAATTCTAATGATCCAAAAAAATATCCTGAAGATTCATTTGAACAAATGATTATTAGATCTAAAGAAAAGTCATATAATTTCAATTATTTGATAGATGAAGATCAAACTATAGCTGATGCATATGGAGCAGAGCGCACACCTGAAATATTTGTATTTGATAATCGAAGAATTCTTCGTTATCATGGAAGAATAGATGATAATAAAGATGAGTCTCTTGTTCAATCACACGATCTTAGGAATGCTATTGATTGCATTGTTTCAGGCACTGAAATCGATAATCCCGAAACCAGTTCAATTGGATGTTCTATTAAATGGATTTAATCTATTCTGACTTGGGATCTACCCATAAAAATTTCTTTTGAAGTGTTGCAGGATATAATTTCTTCCAGTCAATTTCTTCATTATCTGACCATTTTTTGTATATTCTAGGATCAATGTAGTTTCTTAATGATGTGTTTAAGTTGTAATCTTTTGTTTCACTATCTAATTTTATCTTTAGTTTCATTTTTTCTTCCCTTTCTTCCAGTTTAGTGTATGTTTTTTGTAGTTTTTCTTTTTCTTTAATTACATTTTTTTCTTGTCGTTCAAATTTCTTTTTTAATGCTGGTTCTTTCTTGTGAGATGCAATATTTCCACACTTCAATTTTTTATTCTCTAACAAAACTATTTCATCACAAATTTGACATTTGTATTTGTTATTGTCAATTTGTATTTTCACATCGTTTAATTTTTTATTAATTTCTCTATGCTTTTCTTTTTTCTTATTGATATTATCTTCCCAGTTTTTTGGAGGAGTTCTTTTATGATTGCATTGTATTGCAGCTTTCAAATTTGCCATTTTTGCAGTGAAGATTTTGACATCTGGATTATCCGATTCTTGTATTTTATGTTTTTTTAAGTAATCTGAAACTTCGTTTGATGCATGATAAGTCCTGAAGACTTTTGCTGTTATTTTTTTCATTGATTTCCCAAAAAATTTGTTTACTGATTCTGAATTTATGTTATCAAAAATTAGTTCATCTTTGCCCTTTTCGTTTGTGAACTCTTTCAGATTATTTAATAATTGTTTATTATTTTCTATTGCCAGAGATTTTTTCCATCTCACACTATCTTTTCCTAGAAAATCAAATTCTATATTATTATTTTTTATTTCTATGTGTTCAACTCGTAATGTTGTTGCTCCAACAGTATCGGCTTCATCTTTGTCCTTTTCATCTCCTACTCTCATTGCTAATTTGTCTATGAGATATGCTACTGTTGCTACCTTCTTTTCTTTGATGTTTTTTGATTCCATTCCTTTTTCTATGTGCTTTCTTATTGTGTTGATTGATTTTTTTAGGATTAACGCTTTATCGTATTTTGCTCTATCTTGTTGTTGTTTTATTGAAGATGCATCTCCTAACCATACATATTTTGTTTTGTTTGTAAGTTCGTCATTCCAACATGCCATCCATGTTGATTCTTGATCGTTAACTATTTTCTTCCATTTTCTATTTGGTATTGGTGTTTTTGGAATTACTGATTGTTTTCCAAGGTTTAGTATTACATCTTCAGGATAGGTACGTTTTTTCCATTTTCCTCTGAATGGATGTTCTCCTCTTCCCATGAATATTCCTGGGGGTTCTGCCATATAATTTCCCATCTCTGTTTTTACTCCATCTACTTTTGCATAACCGTATTTCTCTTTTAATATTTCACGATTCTTTTTGCGCTCCGCAGCTAACTGTTTCTTTATTTCTGGTTTTGAATTGTATTCTTTTTGTTTTTCTTGGACTCTTATAATTTCTGAAAAATCAATATCTTTTATATCAACTCCTCCGAACTGCTCTTTTGGCAAGATTTTTTTAAAATCATTTAAGAAATTTTCTATAAATATTTTGTCTTCTATATATGGTGTATTTCTCTTTGCCGCCCATGCCCATGCCATTTCTTCCTGTAACTCGTTTAGTTTTATTTTTTTATTTTTTATTTTTATTTCCAGTTTTTTATATTCGTATTCTGGAGGAAATAATATTCCATTATGTTCTAATGTTTTCCACTTCAAATTTAATCTCCCTGTGTTTGTTTGTGATTTCTTTTTTAATAAATTAGGTGAATATTTTCCAATTTTCCATCATTTTTGTTTTGTTATGTCTATGTTTTTACGTTAATTCTGTTACTATATCGGTGAAATCAGGCGTAACTGTTTTTAGTTTTTTAACGCCCTCTTCTAGTGGCATTGATGATATTTCCGTACCTCTTAATGTTAACATATTCCCCCATTTCTGTTCTTTTACTAATTTTATTGCATTAACGCCAAGTCTTGCTCCATAAACTCTATCAAACGCTGATGGTGTTCCACCTCTTGCTAAATGCCCTAATATAACATGTCTTGTTTCTACTCCTGATTGTTTTTCTATCTTCTTGGCTAATTTTTCTCCAATTCCTCCAAGCTTGACGTGACCAAACGCATCCAACTCTTCATCTTGTGTACTGTATGAATCTTTCTCTTCTTCAGCACCTTCTGCTACTATTATTATTCCACTTTTTTGTCCATTATTAGTCAATTTTTTTATTTTATCTGTAATTTCTTCCATTCTAAATTTTTTTTCTGGATATAATATTACGTCTGCACCTGATGCCAACCCTGAATGCACAGCAAGCCAACCTGCATGCCTTCCCATTACTTCTACTACCATAAATCTTTCATGAGATCTACCTGTAGTTCTTATTCTATCTATTGCATCTACTGTGATGTTTATTGCAGTATCAAAACCTATTGTATAATCAGTAGAAAATAAATCATTGTCAATCGTTTTTGGAACTCCTACTACATTCACTCCGTTTTTATATAATTCATTCGCCACGCCCAAAGTGTCTTCTCCCCCCATTGCTATTAGACCATCTGCAATTTGTTTCAAATTATCTGAAACTATCTTTATTCCGTTTTCCATCTTAACTGGATTAGTCCTACTTGATAGCAAAAAAGTACCACCTTCCGCATGAAGATTTTCCACCTCTTTCAAATTAAGAGGGAAATGATCTAATTCAACTAATCCTGCCCATCCTTTTCTTATTCCGATCATTTCAATTTGATTTTTTTCTGCAGATTTTACTACAGATCTTATAACTGGATTTAACCCCGGCGCATCTCCGCCACCGGTTAAAATAGCTATTTTCATATAAAATTCCTCTTTTATACTACTCTTTTTCCTTCGAATATTACTTCTTTAAGTTTCTGTGTTATACTTAATGGATCAGAATGTTGCCATACGTTTCTTCCAACTGCCACTCCTGTTGCTCCTGCGTCCATAACTCCTGTAACTAATTTTAAGAAATCTTCATCTGTTTCAGTTTTTGGCCCTCCTGACATAAATACATGTGATTTACCCGCTGCGGCCACTGCCCATTTGAAATCCTCTGGATTTCCAGGATATTTTATCTTCACTGCATCTGCACCTAATTCCATTCCAATACGTGCTGCATATGCCACTGTTTCTTTTGTAGAATCTCCTCCGAGTTCTGGAATTTTACCTCCTCTTGGATAAACCCATGATATTGCCGGTAGATCTTTTTTATGCGCTTCTTCTTCTATTTTGCCAAATTCTTTGAACATTTCTGATTCGTATGAACTACCTGCATAGATTGTATATCCTATTCCTTTTGCTCCTAAACTTATTGCCTCTTCTACTGAACATACTTGTCTTGATATAACATCACCTGTTGTAAGATTAGATTTTCCATTTACCTTTACTATGAGAGGAATTCCTGATGATGCTTTGTAATATTTTTCTGCACATCCTTTTTGAAAAACTAGTCCAGAAAATTCTCCTTTTTCTGCGGTATCCATTATGAATTGTGGATTAACATTTCTATCGTCAAAATCTGCACTTGGTCCATGTTCTAAACCTTGATCATATGCAATTAACAGACTTTTGCCATCTTTTAAAAACGGTTTCATTAAATCTTCCATTTCTATCATAAAATGATCTGATTGACTTACTAATATTTCTTATCATCTATAATACATATTTTAAAGCATTTTTGTTGCCTATTATGTCTCCTTTTAGTGAAGAAATTGCCACTTCATCAATATGTTGATGCACTTTCCTTATTAGTGGAGAAATTATTCTACCTTTTTTAGATGTGAAGCCTGCTGATGTCAGTTCTGTGTTGAATGCAGGTAATACTATTATTTCCACATATTCTTCTTTTTTAGTTTCAAAAATATACTTCTTTTTTACTCTTAGACTTATCCATGATTGACTTCCACTTACAGGATTCCCTTTTCTGCTGTAGGTTGGATGTAAATGCCCCATTATTACTCGATCTACTTCTGAAAATTCTGCGTTCAATCTTGTATGACCATGAAATAATGCAGTATTTCCAATTCTAATTCCTGTTGACTTTTCAATATTAACTTCTTTTGGCATTATTGTTTCAATCTTTGCGTCATGATTACCTCTAACTATTGTTACATTTGTTTCATCTATTAACTTATGAAATAATAGTGGAATAGTTTTCTTTTCTATTGTACTTATTCTGGTAATACTGTCTTTTACATCTCCCAACATTATTATGTTGTCAGGTTTGAATTGCTTAATCATAGCCTTCAAATTATTTTCTATTTTTTTTGTTGAGGTATTGATGTTTATTCCGGTATCTATAAATCTCTGTTCAAACCCTATATGTAAATCTGCAATTAGTATGTTCTTTTTGTTTTCATGTTCCAATAATAATGCAGGATAGGGATGTAAAATTTTAATCAATATATGTTTTTGGTGTGTCTTTTGTTCTATATTAATTAAGATCAATATAGTTTATACTATTGATTGAATAGAGATCAAAAGATCAAAAACATTCTGGACGGAGAGAATGTCACTCTCTACAGTTTTTTACCAACAGGTAGAGAAATATGGACTGTGAAGACTCCTAACGGCCTTCATGTTGTAATTGAAAATAGACTATATTGTACATGTGGGCATTTCTATTTTTCAGTTTTAAGTGGAAAAGATGATACTTGTTATCATATTGATATAATTCGAATAGCAAAAACTACTAAGAAACATAACACTGTGGAGAATAGTGATGCTGATTTTGGAAAGTTTCTGAGAACCACTCTTTCTGAATTGACACTCTAGCTTTTATTCAATATATTTTCAAATTCTTCGGTAGTTACTGCTCTTAATGTTTCTACTTTTGTTCTTCCTTTTTGCGCTTGTGCTACTGTGAGTTTAATTACTGCTTCAGTATCTGGCGCATCTAAAATTGTTATTATGTCGTATCTTCCTAATGTTGCATATTCTGCTATGATTTTTATTCCTAATTTTTTAGTTTGTTCCAGAAATTCAGCTCTTCTGTTTTTATATAGTATTGGATCATTCAGTCCCTTTTCAGTGAATTTTACTAGTCTTATAAAATGTGGCATTGTGATTATTATGAGATTTACAATATATATATTTGTGGATTATTTGTTGTACACTTTACCCCAATGTGTACTCAATTTGTTCTCTAAAAACAATTTCACTGCTTTTATCATTACTTGTGTTTCTGTTTTCTTACCTCTTTCTTTAATTTCTCTTAATGATTCAGATTGATTTATTTGAAAAGATTCTTGACATATTATTGGACCTTGATCTAACTCTGTTGTTACGAAATGTGCTGTTGCACCAGATATTTTAACCCCTCTTTCAAATGCTTGTGCATATGCTAATGCTCCAGGAAAAGCAGGTAAAATTGATGGATGTATGTTTATTATTCTATTTTCATATCTCCATACGAAGTTTGGAGATAAAATCTTCATATATCTTGCCAATATTATAAGGTCCACGTCATATTCTTCTAATAATTCTAATATTTTTTTCTCTCTTTGCGTTTGATTGGAATCATCCACTGTTTTGAATGGTATTTTATTACGCTCTGAAATTTTTTCTAATTTTTTTGTTGTTCCTATTGTTATTACTATATTTCCTTTTTCTGATTTTGTATTAAATTTCTTGATTAATCCTAGCAATACATGTTCTTCTCGAGTAACTAGGATGGCAATGTTTGTTCTTTTTTTTGCAGATATGAATGTTGCCTTACATTCCATTTCTAGACCTTTTGCAATAATCTTAAATTTTTTTATTGTTTGTTCTTTGTCTATAGTTTTTTTGAACGATACTTTAAGATTCATATAAAATATATTTTTGATTACAGTTTGGTTTATATCCTCTATGTTTCCATTTGCAAGGAACACTTGTTTTGTTACTTTTGCTACTATTCCTTTCTTGTCTGGCCCAATTATTG
>JAYZAG010000005.1:0-22710 GCA_036422215.1 Thermoproteota archaeon | reverse complement strand
ATCTGCTGAATAAGTTATAGGATTTAGTTTAGCAATTGTTTGTAGCCAAGTTGGCATAAAAGAAATTGGGAACAAAGCACCGCTAGCAAACAAGAGTGGTAAATTAACAAGATTTGCAACAGCGATGAGAGTTTCCCATTTACGCATTCGTAAAGCTATAGCAACGAATATACAAGAAAAACCAGTGGCCAACATAAACAATGAAACAAATACAAGTAAAAAGATCGTAACATTAAACTCCGCGAGAATAAGTCCACCAGGTATCAACAATGCAACAAGAAATACAAGAGAAGATTGAATGAGTGCCTTTATAACGGTAGAAAAAACCTTCGAAAGATAAATGGAACTTCTTGGAATTGGAGCAACAAGAAGTTTATCTAGGAATCCGAATCTCCTATCCCAAATAACTGAACCGCCACTAAATGCAGAAGAGAATAAAATAAGAGTAGATAAAACGCCACCAGTAAGATAAGTAAGATAATTTGGTGCGCCTGCAAAGGTTTGTTCCAAAATAAGATTGCTTGCATTAGCGACAAAAGCCATTATAGATTCAGAAATTTCAGGAGGTATATTTTCAGGCACAATAAAAGTGTCTAGAGAAATAAGTCTAGTTGGATTAAAGGAATTACCAAATAGTCCAATCCAAACAATTGGTTGTATTAGTGCCGAAAAAATTAAAGCAGGTACTTTATACCATTTTTCTAATTCTCTTTTAATTAACACCCATGTTTCAGAAATCATCTACTTCGCCTCGCAAAATACATTTTAAAACTATCAGATTTTTCAGATTCAGCATCTCTTAATGATCGCCCTGTATATTCTAGAAATACTTCATCCAATGATGGTTTATCTAACGACACACTAGTTACCATTATTCCTTTAGAATTAAGAGACTCTATGATTAACGGTAATGCAATTTCTCCTTTTTCTACACGTATGCGAATATTTTTATCCATGACATCAATCTTTTTGACGAAATCTAAATTATTTAGCTCGTGAATTCTTTCAGTCTCATTCAAGTCGAGTTTAAGATCAATTATGTCCCCTCCTAATTGGTTTTTCAAATTAACAGGAGAATCAACGGTCAGGATCTTACCATTATCTATTATTCCTATTCGATCACATAGATAATCAGCTTCTTCTAAATAATGAGTAGTAATAAAAATAGTCAATCCTTTTTCTTTGTTGAGATTTTTTAAATAATCCCATATGACAGAACGTGTTTGAATATCTAAACCTAATGTTGGTTCATCTAGAAATAAGATTTTGGGCTCATGAATTAAGCCAATAATCAATTCAAGTCTTTTTCTCATTCCACCTGAATATGTATTTACATTGCGATTAGCAGCATCTTTAAGATTTACCATTTCAAGCAAATGATTTGCACGTTCTTTTGCTAACTGATCAGGTACATGATATAGCTTTGCAGCAAGAAGAAGATTAGTAATTCCCTTAAGATCATCATCCAAGGTAAGAGCTTGAGGAACAATACCGATAGATTTTCTAACTGAATCTGGTGATTTTAATACATCAAAAGTAGCTATGCTTACTTTACCAGTAGTTGGTCTAAGTAAAGTAGTCAAAACCTTGATAGTGGTTGTCTTTCCAGCACCGTTGGGTCCCAAAAAACCAAATATTTCTCCTTCTTTTACATCAAAACTTACTGAATCTACTGCCTTGACAGTTTTATCAAAAATTTTCGATAAAGAATTCACTTCAATTGCGTTCAAATTATTTTTTTCCTCAGATGTATTAGAACAGTGATAGTAGATTAAAAGTAATATAGTATTACATTTTACGATTTCAAAATTGCTAAACAAATATAAGAATTAATATAAATTCTTCAATATAGAACAACATGATAATCAAAAAAGATCTTTATATAAGTGAATTAAAGATTTCAAACATAAAAAATGCTCCATATTGCATAGAAAGTATTGGAAGGTTTTCTAATCAATTTACATTTGATCAGGAGACGTTAGATTTATGGGATATTAAATTAGAAAAGAACATAATTGGTAAAACATTAGCAGTTTCAATAGAATCAACTGATGAAATTGATAATAAAAAATGTGAATTATTAGTAGAAAATGTTGAAAAAATAACACGTAGAAGATTTAGACACATACCAAATACATATTACGAAGAAGAAGTAGAACATTTACTGAAATTCTCGAGTCCTAGAGAAGAAGGTAACATACCATGTCCTTACTTTGATTTAAGAACAGAACTAAATGAAAAAGAATATAATGAATTTTTATCATTGAGAAAAAATGTGAAATTCCACATAGAATGTAGAATCAAATAAGAATAAATTTCTTAAGAAGCAGAAGTTTCAAATATTAGTAAATAAGGAATTATATCATTATTGATTTATCATACAAAGACGTTTTAAAAGCACAGGAAGTAATTGCGCCAGTAATAAACAAGACACCTCTAGATTTTTCAAACACATTAAGTAAAACAACAGGTGGAAAGATCCACTTAAAGTTAGAAAACCTTCAGAAAACAGGAGCATTCAAAGTGAGAGGTGCTTATTGGAAAATGATTAACATAGAGAAAAATAATTCTAAAAAAGTAATCGCTGCATCAGCTGGAAATCATGCACAAGGTACTGCATATGCAGCATCAAAACTTAAAATTCCCTGTACAATCGTTATGCCAGAAAATGCATCAACAGCAAAAGTAGCTGCTACATCAGGATATGGAGCATCTATTATATTGGCAGGAGCAAATTATGATGAATCGTATGAACATGCAAAAATTTTAGCAAAAGAAACCAACGCAACAATGCTACATCCATTTGACGATCCATACATAATAGCAGGGCAAGGAACCATTGGTTTAGAATTAAAACAAGATCTGAAGGATGTAAACACAGTAATAGTGCCAATCGGAGGTGGAGGATTAGCAGCTGGTATTGCAGTTGCATTAAAGGAAAAGAATCCTAGAATAAAAATAATCGGAGTTGAAGCTGCTAACATGCCCAGTATGGAAAAATCAATAAATGAAAAGAAAATTACATCAATTCCATCAAAATCAACTATTGCAGATGGTTTAGATGTAAAAACTCCAGGAGAACATACATTTGAAATTGTAAAGAAACACATTGATGATATAGTAAAAGTAAAAGATGTAGAAATTGCAGAGGCAATGTTTCATTTATTAGAAAGATCTAAGATAGTGGCAGAACCTGCAGGCGCAGCAGCGACTGCGGCAATACTGAGCGGTAAGCTGAATTTAGAAAAACGAAATGTAGTTTCCATAGTGAGTGGAGGAAATGTAGACATGCCATTAATGAATAAACTAATAACCAGAGGATTAATCAGTTCTGGAAGGATAGTTAGAATGGTGTTTGGTCTACGAGATAGGCCAGGTGCTCTTAAAGAGATATTGAATGAATTGACAACAAGAAATGTAAACATTTTAGATGTGCAAGTAGATCGATTTCACAGAAAGATAGGTTTAGGACCAGTTGAAGTACTTGTAAGCATGGAAACAAAGAGTGGTGAACACACAAAAGAAATGATAAAGAATCTTAAAAAGAAAGATTTCACATTTAAAATAATTGAATAAATAGATTGTTATTTTTAAATTTGAAATAGTTCTCTATTAAGGCGGAGTACTTAATCCTTCTATGCCTAGTTCTAATTTAGCAATTGAAGGACCTATACCTGGTTCTCTGTCTTCCCCGGCCGGGGCCCCGGCGAAATCAAAATTAGTTATATAAAGAGTATCCTTTGCGAAAGTAAGACTAGCAGGGAACTCTAGAGGTCCTGTATTTCCATTCATTGAGACCTCAATGATTTCTTTGTCAGGTGTTATTGCTATTATGGTATTTCGAGCATTTATTGTTGCCCATAAATTACCCGCTTTATCAAATCTTATTCCATCTACACCTATTAACCTAGGATCTTTTCTCCAAATGAAGACGGCGTCAACTGTTCCTTTATCAAGATCTGTTTCAAGTATATTAATTGCTCCATCACCTGTGTTTGCGACGAATATATCCCCAATGTTGTTTATTGCTATTCCATTAGCACCAAAAGGAAGATTCTCATTTCGTGAAATTATAGCATTTGCAAATATTTTCGCATTGCCATTTGAAGCTATTTCCCATACATCTCCTCGTTGAGAACTAGTTACAAGTAATCTTCCATGATTATCAAATGCTAGATCATTAGCCATAGTAAGATTATCTGAAAATAAAACTGCTTTACCGGGTGATGATGTACTAATTTGTGATTTGGATAATTTCCAGACTTCACCTGCAAATCCAGCACCAATGTACAAATCACCATCGGGAGAAAATGTTAATCCCGTTAACAGATTTCCAGGATCTATTGGAACTGTTCCTACTAACTCTAAGCGAGGATTCTCAGGATCTAGTCGGTATATTTTTCCTGCATTATCTCCTATGTATAACAAACCATCATCATCAGAAGCAATTCCTTCTGCAAAAATATTTAAACCGTCTGATGACTTGTCTAGATCTAATAAAATTTGTGCACGCATTCCAGTTCTTGGAGTATAGTCTACATCACGTGGCATTAATGTTCCAGCAAGTATAGCTAAGATTCCTATAACAACAACAATAATTAAAATAGATTTATTTCCTCGTTTCTGTTTACGTCGACGTACGGCCAAATTCCCCTCTACCTGCTGTTCTTAATGGTAACTGCATATTATAAGCATTCCGTCATATTCTTAATCTTTAAGTCTTGGTAGTTGATAATTACGTTATATGACCGGAGTCCTAGATGACATCGATAAAAAAATTCTACAAGAATACATAAATGACTCTAGATTGTCGTACAGAGAAATTGCAAAACGAATTAATGTTGCAGTCGGAACTGTAATGGCGAGAACACAAAAACTTCAAGACAATGGAATAATTAAAGGGTATTCTGCAATTATAGATCATGAAAAAATTGGATATTCAATTACTGCGCTAATTGAAATTGTGGTTTCTAAAGGCAAGTTAGTTGAAATGGAAAAAGAAATTGCAACTCTGGATGGTCCATGCATAGTATATGACATAACAGGAAATACAGATGCATTAATTATTGGTAAATTTAGAAACAGGGATGAATTGAGTGCTTTTACTAAACATATTTTATCTATGCCTTTTGTAGAACGCACAAACACACACCTAGTATTGGCTACAGTGAAGGAAGATTTGAGAATATACCCTTAAATTATTTATAGCAGTAAAAATAATTATTACAAGAACATTTATTATGGAATCTTCTCGTGGTCCAAAAGATCAGTACACACCTATTCAAAGACGTTATTACATTAGACTAGTAGTTGGAGTGTTAATAATAATGGCAGGGTTATTTGCTACAGATGCAGGTGTTACATTAAGTGATTCAGATATTGTAGTTCCAGGTGCTGAACAAGGACAAGTTCAAATTATGAGTAATCCTATGGAATCCACTGCCACAATTGGAGTGTTTGCACTAATCATAGCACTTGTAATTAATTTATATTCCATTAACAAATTTTCCGGTGAATACGAAGAAGTTGGAAACAATGCACCGCGTCCAAAAAATCAATTTATTTTATTAGGAATATTAATAACAGTAGTAACAGAAGTGTTAGGTTATTTGATTTTATTCTAGAGTCATTCCAAATATTATTTTTTATCTAACAAAGCAAGTGCCAACTCTTCCAGTGTTTGTTTAGGATTAGTTGAGGAAACTACTGCGTTACTAGAGCCCACTCCTTGCATTCCTAATTCTATTGCCTTTTCAATATCTTTACTATTTGTTATTCCAGATCCTGCTATAAGAGTTACATCTTGATTTACTTTTCTAATATTTTCTACTGCTTTGGAAATTATTTCTGGGTTTGCTGTTGATATTGCTTTCCCTGTTCCTATCAAGTCAGGCAATTCAATTATCATTATATCAGGATTTAATTTGGCTAATTCCTCACTTTGATTAAATCCACTTGAACAAAGACAAGAAATTAGATCAAGTTGATTACATCTGCTGATAGTCTGTTCTGTTTCAGAGAATTTGAGTGGTTTTTCAATATGATTAATTAGGGTGCCTTTAATTCCCAAATCTTTCATTGCTTCTGGAAGAATATGGCCTGTGTTCTTACCGGGCATTGCATAATCCAAATGTTGTGCAAATATGGGCAAATCAGTTGTCTTGACTATTTCAGAAATATCAGATATAAATGGCGTTAAGATTATCTGTATTCCCGTACTCTTAGATACCTCGTCAGCGTACGTAGCCAGTTTTACTGCTTTTGGACCTATCGCTTGCAGATAAGTTTTAAAATTACAGACTAAAATTGGTCGATCAATACTAAGTTTTGTCATAATATAAAATATTCAACAATAGAATAAATGTACAACTATTAGGTTTTATCGATTATTTTGATAAAGCTACCTTTTTAGTTTAGCTACTTGTCCACTAAGCCATTTATCATATGTAGACTGAAATGGAGAGTCAGTTGAGCCTTTCTTTGCGGCTTTCTTCTTTGTAGCTTTCTTTTTGGTTGCTTTTCGTTTTGTTGCCTTTTTCTTTGTAGCCTTTTTCTTTGTAGCCTTTTTCTTTGTAGCTTTCTTTTTGGTTGCTTTTCGTTTTGTTGCTTTCTTCTTGGTTGCTTTCTTTTTGGTTGCTTTTCGTTTTGTTGCCTTTTTCTTTGTAGCTTTCTTTTTAGTTGCTTTTCGTTTTGTTGCTTTCTTCTTGGTTGCTTTCTTTTTTGCTGCCATTTTTTTCCTATAATATATTTAAATGTACACTCTTATAACATTGCCTAATCATAAAAAACAGAAATAGTCATGACTTTTTAGGTATTTATAATGTATTTCTTAATTAGTATGGAATACATTTCATTACACGGTAATGAAAAAAAGAACAGTAATAGTCATAGTGGCCATTATCATAATTATTTTTGTTGCATTTGTCCCTAGATTTTTATTCCTGCAATCCCCTGAGTCTTCTAATGTTTACATCATAGAGAATGATATTAGAAACTCAGAGTACGTAGAAGAGACTAGAAACGAATTTGGGGTGATTAAAGCATTTCCAAAATTGCAATTCAAGAATCCCATATTCTTGACTCATGCCAATGATGAATCTAATTTAATTTTTGTGGCTTCTCAAACTGGAATTGTTGAATACTTCTCTAATGATGAAGATGTTTCTTCTTCTGAAATATTCCTGAATGTGCAAGAAAAAGTTTTCTTTGGTGGGGAAATGGGATTATTAGGTTTTGTTTTTGATCCTGATTACAGAAATAATGGATATTTCTACATTTCATATACTGATCTATCGCACAATTCAGTTATCTCACGTTTTTCAAGTGATCCAACAACAAGAGAAGTTGATCATAAAAGTGAATTGAAAATATTGGAAATAATGCAGCCATATTCAAATCATAATGGAGGACATATAATGTTTGGATCTGATGGTTACCTATACATTGGTCTAGGAGATGGAGGTGCAGCAGGAGATCCAGAGAATAATGGACAGAATGGAAAAACTTTACTTGGAAGTATATTAAGAATAGACGTTTCGAAAATTTCGCATGATAAAAAATATTCAATTCCTTCAGATAATCCATTTATTGAAAGTCAAAATGTTCGTGATGAAATATGGGCATATGGTCTTCGAAATCCATGGAGATTCTCATTAGATATAAAAACAGATATGATAATTGCAGGAGACGTTGGCCAAAACAATTACGAAGAAATAGATTTTATTGAGAAAGGAAAAAATTACGGTTGGAATAAGATGGAAGGTAATAATTGTTATCCGAGTTCTATTGTGAATTGTGAAGATTATAGTTTTCAACTTCCTGTATTAGAATATTCTCATAATCTTGGATGTTCAATCACAGGAGGATATGTTTACAGAGGGCAACAATTGGAAGATTTGCAGGGTCTTTATGTTTTTACAGATTTTTGTAATGGAGAGATATGGGCAGTGGACATTTACTCAGATGATCATTCTTTTTACACAATAGCCAAGGGAATACAGCAGATATCTTCATTTGGTTTGGATGAAAACAATGAATTATTCATGTTGTCTTTTGATGGTTATGTTTACAAGATAATTCAAAATAATAAATAATATGGACCGGAGGGGATTTGAACCCCTGACCCTACGGGAATGTTCTTTCCGCATGCGAAGCGGATAATATAGCAATAGTTTCTACCACTGAACTACCGGCCCCTATAGTAATGATTTAGAATACACTTATAAAAAATTAAAAACTGATAGTAAAACTATAGGAAAGTTAGTAATATCATTCCTAGGCGGTTGTCGTATAGTTTGGTCTAATACAGTAGCTTGCCAAGTTACCAACCCGGGTTCAAATCCCGGCGACCGCAATCGCTATTTCATGATGATTTTCTGAGTAATTCTTTGGCTCTATTAAAACTAACATTATTGTCTTTTATCATGGTACTTGATATCATATCTATTTCATGATCTTTGGCACCTGCTGAAATGGCAATATTTTTTGCATGTAGTTTCATATGTCCTTCTTGTATGCCTTCATCAACTAGTGCTCTCAGTGCTCCCAGATTTTGAGCCAAACCTACTGAAGCTATAATTTCTGCTAATTCTTTAGAGGTTTTTACACCCATAATTTTTAATGAATTCTTCGCAACAGGATGTACTGACGAAGCTCCTCCAACTACACCTACAGGTAGTGGTAATTCGATTTCTCCAACGAGATTTCCATTCGAGTCTTTATTCCATTTAGTTAATGATGTGTATTTTCCATCCTTAGATGCATAAGCGTGCGCAGCAGATTCTATTGCTCTAGTATCCTGACCTGCAGCTAAGGCAACTGCTACCACACCATTCATTATTCCTTTATTATGAGTAACTGCTCTATAGACATCTGATTCTGCAAATGCAGAAGCATATAATATTCTGTTAACTATTTCATCACCACCAAGTAAATCTTTTGCAAATGTTGCTTTAGCAAAAACCATTCGATCTGTCGCATAGTTTGAAATTATTTTTAATAGTGTTTTCCTATTGGTTATTTCTTCCACCATTGGAGATATTGCTTCTGCCATTCTGTTACAAATATTTGCGCCCATCGCATCCTTACAATCTACTAATAATTCCACAACTAGAATTTCTCCTTTTGAAGTAGAAACATCTCGTGTTATAATATCTACAACGCCTCCACCAATAGACAATAGAGTTTTAGATTGCTTATTTGCCTCGGCTATTAATTCTTTCTTTTTCAATAGAATATTTTTACTTATTTCTTTGTTAGTGTTATCTAAAATTTGTATTTGTGCTCTCATAACATTTGAATTATTAGAAGAATCAAATCCTCCTAATTTTCTGGCTATTTTGGCCGCCTTACTACAGGCAGCTATAACGGAAGATTCTTCAGTTGCCATTGGAATTAATATGTCCCTCTGATTTATTTGGAAATTTGTAGCTATTCCTAAAGGAATACTAATTCCTCCTATAGCATTTTCAATCATTTTATCTGCTTGATCAATTGTTAATCCTAACATTGAAATTATTTGTTTAATTTCTGATTCGTCAAGATCACAATATTTCTTTATTATATCTATTCTTTCTTGGGGATTGAGCTTATAAAATCCCGGAATCTCTGAAGAGTTTTTATCGATACTCATTCTATGATTAGGCTATGCGTAATAACAATAAGTATGTAGCGCTATTGCTTCATTAATTCAACAGAACTTAAATTAAATTTATAGATATCTTCTAAAGTTGTAGAATATTCTTTTTGTAGAAATTCTTTTAGTTTTTTACTCAATGCGGCCTTATATATTGTAAGACTCACCTGATAATCTTCTCCATGTTTCAAATCAGTTAGATTTATCGATTTGTCTACTTCCAGAGTTGCTATATGTCGATCATCAGGAAGATTCTCATAAAATTGAAAATCAACAGTTTTTGCTTTTTTATTTATGTCTAAAATATATCCTGTTCTCTCTAATGTTTTAAATTCCTCTAGTTTTGCGCCAGAAATTTCTTCTGCAACCCACTTTGGCATTTGTTTTGCCATACTAATCACTGTCTCTAAATTTATTTTGAGATATTTCTAAGGCTTCTAATAATGGCAATTTCTTACCTGAAATAAAGGTAATTAACGCGCCACCTGCAGTGCTCACATGATCTATGTTATTTTTTATATCTAGTTGTTCTACTGCTGCACTCAAATGACCTCCACTTGTTATGCTTTTTGCTGTGGAAGTAGATATTTTTCGGAGAATTTCCATGGTGCCTTTTGCAAATTCTTTATTTTCAAACCAACCCAGAGGACCTGTGATGAATATATTTTGGGAATTATTTATTATTGTAGAATATTTTTCAATAGTTTTTGGTCCTATGTCAAAGACTCTATGGGTTTCTTGTATGGCAGATATATCAAAATCGGCTCGTTTTTCATCCACTTCAGCGCCGTAATCAATTGGCAATTCGATTTTATCAGGATAATCTTCCAATAATTTCCGAGCACCGTTAATTGCCTTTTCATCGTTTGCTTTTGCTTTTTTAGCATATTCGACATTATAGTGTTCTTTGTTTTCTTCTTCATCTATAGTATATTCACTAAATGCATTTTTTGATTCTATGAGATTTTTTGCTACTAAAAATGCATTACCAATTTTTCCTCCTAAACATACTTTATGGACTTTATTTGCTTCCAATAATTTTGTAATAGCTGCTAATCGGTCAGGAATTTTTGCTCCACCAGTTATAACAGTGAATTGAGCATTTGGAATGTTTACGATTTTGCTCAATGCATCAACTTCTCTTTGAACAATTTTTCCTGCACATGATGGGATAATCGTAGGAAATCCTACAATAGATGGAGTAGATCGATGAGCAGTAGAAAAAGCATCTAACACACAAATATCAATATATGGTGATAGATTCTTCACAAGTTTTGATTGAATAGCTTCTTCTATACTTACTTGATTGTTTTCCTCTTCATCAAATCTCAAATTATCAAGTAATATTATATCGCCGTCTTTCATTGATTTAATAGAATCTTTTGCCAAGTCTCCGCAAATATCTTCAACAAACTTAATTTCACGGCCAACTAACCTCGATATTATTTCTGAATGCTTCCGCAAAGAAATAAAATCTTTTTTTCCAGGTCTGCCTTGATGAGATGCTATAACAAGTTTGCTTCCAATTAATTCTTTAATTGTTAGAACGACTTCTTCAATTCTGGAATCGTCAATAATGTCTCCGCTTTCATCATCTATTGGGCAGTTTATATCACAACGAAGGAAGACTGTTTTGCCTTTTGTATCAAGATCATTTAGAGTTAGCATATGTTTCACCTTTAATAAAATTACAAAACATAATCCTAATTAGATTATCAACCACTCGTGATTAAACTGAATTATTTTTAATTGCGTCTGCAATAACAGGTGCAACACTTACGTAGCTCACTTGACTTGCCACAGTGTCAGTTCCCACCACAATTTCTGCGCCTGCATTATATATGTTTGAAAGAGCTTTACCGCTTAATACAGGATGAGTGCATCCAATTACAATTTTGTTTGCCCCTGCTTCTTTGATTAATTTTATAGCTTCCACCATAGTTCCTCCTGAACTGATAATATCATCTATTATTACTACATCTTTTCCTTTTAGCTCCAAAGGAGTTCCATCTTTTGTTGCTATACTAACTTCCGTAGCACTATAACGAGTTTTGAACATGATTTCGTAATTTGTGCCAATTTCTTTAGCAGCAACCTTAGCCCACTGTTCTGATTCTTCATCTGGGCCTAAGACTATAGCATCATTAAGTTCTACACTATTCTTAATCCATTGTGATATATTTGGAACTGCTGTAATATTCTTAGTGGGAGTTTTTGTAATTAGCTCAGATAGATCAGGTATTCGCTGTAAATGTAGATCTATTGTATAAATCATGTCTACTCCTATCATATCAATGAATTGTGAAACTAAATGAAAACTTCCTGGTTCGCCTGGATTAAACCTAGAATCTTGTCGAGCATAAGCGAAATAAGGAATAAAAGCAGTTATTGTTTTTGCTTTAGAATCTTTTAATGCAGAAGTGATTAACAAATATTCGATTAGTAATTCATCAGGTGCATTTCCCATAGGTTGTATTACGACCACATCTTCGCCTTCTACTTTATCATGTATACGAACATATTTTTCTCCATCAGGGAATTTTGTTAGTTCAATTTTACCTAACGTTGCACCAACTAGTTGAGAGACTTTTGTTGCAAGGACGTCTCCTTTTGAACCTCCATATATTATCATTTTATATATCCTCTACATTAGTTGTATTAATTCTTTTATTATCGTAGACGCACCGGATGGAGGAATTATACCTTTTTCAGTAATTATGACATCAATGTTCTCTGGCGGTGTTACATCAAATACAGGATTTCTAATTTTTATATTTGGATATGCTTTTAGATACTCTTCGGAGCAAACTTCAGTTGCATCTCTTTCTTCGATCTCTGTAAGCTCTCCGTACATTGTACCTGCATAAAATTTGTATGTTTCCGCTGCAGCCATTAGTTTAACACGAGCTTCATGTGCTACAGCTGCCAATTGTGAAGTGCCAATCTTGTTAACTACTGCTCCATTTACTGCTACTGCATCAGCTCCACATACCGCTCGATCAGCCTTCTCAACGAACCGTCTTGCTGCTGAATCTATTATTATTGTAACATCACAACCATGTTTCGACAATGTAGCTGCTGTTTTATGTCCTTGGAATAAAGGTCGTGTTTCACAACAAATTATTTTAATTCCTTTGCCCATATCGTGTGCTGCTTTCAATACACTTATTGCCGCTTCACTATTACAAATTGTAATAACTGTATCACCATTTCTAATTCGTTTTCCACCATATTCACCAATTTTATTATATGCATCTAAACTGTCATGAACAAATTGTTCTGCCGCTTTAATGGTGGCCTCTTTTATATTGTCTGCTGAATCACCTGCATTGTATGATTTTTTAGTTGATGCTAATACAATGTTTACTCCATTTGGAAGAGAAACTGCAGTAGGTCTTGCCGACCTTAATTTCGCTCCATTTTTCATTATATCATTATAAAATTGTTCACGGTCTGAATTATTTGTATTCTCTACATAATTCTTTAAAGCGCTCGCCGCTAATCTTGCAATTCTTCCTGCACCATGTATACGCATGTCTTTAATTTGAGTATATGCGGTATCAACATCAATATCTACAACTCCCGAAACAGTGGGAATATTTATGGGATCAGAGTCAGTCATATCAATAAAAAATTACCAAATAACTTACTTAAGTGTTGAGAAATATTTGTTAGTAACTATTTTAAAAAGTTAAAATTTTTTATAGTTGAACAAAAGAATTAACATAATACTCATGAAAATCGCTCCATCTATGTTGGCTTCAAAACCAGAAAATTATGTTAAAGATGCACAAATTTTAGAAAAAGCAAATGTCGAATGGTTCCATATTGATATGCTTGATGGGACATTCACTAATACTCATGCTTTTCCAGTAGAAGATCTAAAAATCATTAACAATGCTACTGATTTTCCTATGGATATACATTTAATGACTAATCATCCGATTGAATCATTACCTGAATATATTGAAGCAGGTGGAGATATGCTTACTGCTCATGTTGAAGCAGTAAATCCAAGAAAATACATCGACGCAGTGAAAAAATACGATAAAATGGTAGGATTAGCTGTGAACCCCGACACTCCTTTATCTTCTATCGTTGATTATATTGAAGAATTGGATCGAATATTAATTATGACTGTAGTGCCTGGTAAAACAGGTCAATCTTTCATTGAAGCTCCTCTCTCAAAAGTTAGAGAAGCTCGGCAACTTATTGACAAACATAATTATAATGTAGAATTGTGTGTAGACGGTGGAATTAACGAGAAAACTGCACCACTTGCAATCGAAGCAGGGGTGGATGTTGTAGTTTCCGGTGCAGGAATTTTATACAAAGATGATATGATTAAAGCAGTGGAAGATTTAAGAGCGCTTTCTTCTAAACAATAAAACTTACTTTTTTAATAATTTTAGACTTTCACTTACAACATTCTCTACAGTGAATCCAAATTTATTCATTACGTCCTTTCCAGGAGCAGAGGTACCAAAGCTTTTCATGCCTATTGAAACGCCTTCTAATCCAACATATTTTCCCCATCCAAAAGTACTAGCAGCCTCAATTGAAATTCTCTTTTTTATTTTCAGTGGTAAAACCTGTTCTTTATAATCAGAGGATTGATTTTCAAACAATTCCCAACTTGGCATACTGACCACTCTAGAATTAATATTATGTTTTTTTAATTCATTATGTGCTTCTACGGCCAGATGTAACTCGGAACCAGAAGCAATCAAAATCAAATCAGGTGAATCATCAGAATCTAAAAGAACATAGCCACCTTTTTGTAAGTTTTCAGGAGATGACATTTTATCGTTATTTGATTCTCCATACAACACAGGAAGAGCTTGTCGAGTTAAGATTAAGGCAGTTGGTCCTGTTGTAATCTGTAAAGCAGTTTTCCATGCAACGACTGTTTCATTAGCATCCCCAGGTCTGATCACAGTAAGATTCGGAACTGCACGTAAATTCGATACCTGTTCAATTGGTTGATGTGTAGGTCCATCTTCGCCTACGCCTATACTATCGTGTGTATATACAAAAACAGCCTGCACACCCATCAAAGAAGCTAGACGTACTGAACCTCTCATATAGTCCGAAAAAATAAGAAATGTACTGCCAAATGGAAGCAGACCTCCATATATAGACATTCCATACACTATCGCTCCCATTGCATGTTCCCGTATACCAAAATGAATATTACGTCCATGTGGAGAATCAGGGAGAGAATCAACAGATGATTTGATTCTAACGTTTGTTGAATCCATTAAATCTGCAGACCCACCTATGATAGCAGGAATATTATCAGCGAGCACATTGAGTGTTTTGCCAGATGCCTGTCGAGTTGCAAGAGATTCTCCTTCCTTGAATATTGGAATGTCTTTGTCCCAATTCTGTGGAAGTTTATTGTTCATCATATCTTCAAATTCTAAGGCCAAATCTTTGTTAGAATTTTTGTAAGAATCGTAGATATTTTGCCAATTTGATTCATATTCTTTTCCTTTAGAAATAGCTTTTTGAAATTCAGTCTTAACTTGATCAGGAATATAAAACGTTGGTTCCAAAGGCCATCCAAGATTTTCTTTAGTTAACTTAGTTTCTTCAGGACCAAGTGGTGCACCATGGGCAGCTTCACTATCCTGTTTATTTGGACTTCCAAAACCTATGTGAGTACGTGCAATTATAAGAGATGGTTTTTCTTTCTGTGTTTGACTGATTTTGATAGCATCATTAAAACCTTGCAGATCATTTCCATCAATATTTTGAACAAACCATCCATGAGATTCGAATCTTTTCTGTGCATTTTCAGATGTTGCAAGAGCTGTGTTACCATCTATACTAATACGATTGTCCAAGTAAATATATATTAAATTATTAAATTTCTGATGTCCTGCAATCGCCGCAGCTTCCGAAGATATGCCTTCCATAAGATCTCCATCACTACAGAAAGCGTATATTTTGTGATCAATAATTTTATGTTCATTTGTATTGAATTTATTAGCTAGATATCTTTGTGCAAATGCCATTCCAACACCTGCACTAAAACCTTGTCCAAGTGGACCAGTGGTGGTTTCTACTCCAGAAGTTTCACCATATTCTGGATGTCCTGGAGCCTTACTTCCAAGCTGTCTGAACTTCTTAATTTCATCTAGAGATAGATCATATCCACAAAGATGTAATAATGAATATAATACCATCGAACCATGTCCTGATGATAAAATAAAACGATCTCTATTAACCCAATGAGGATTACTTGGATTATGTTTCATTATTTCCGTAAACAGTTTGTAGCCCATTGCAGCTGCTTCCATAGGTAGGCCGGGATGTCCGGATTTTGCTGCTTCTACTGCATCAACGGAGAGGAACCGGATTGTATTAATACATAATTCATCAATTTTCGCATCTGTCAATATAATTACCTCTTCTCACATAATATTGAAATTAAGCTATATATAAATCGAAAAGAAAAATTTTATTATATATAAAAATTGTAGAATAATGAGAACAATATGAAATTCTTCTTAGATACCGCAAATATAGATCAAATTAAGGAAGCAAAAGATATGGGAATGCTAGATGGTGTAACCACTAACCCTACTCTAGTTTCCAAAGAAAGTAAAGATATACATGAATTATATTCAGAAATAGTGGAAATATGTAAAGGGAAACCAGTTAGTCTAGAGACTACCACAAACGATACAGATGTAATCGTCAAAGAAGGGCAAGATTTTGTTAATACCTACGGGAAAGACATCTACGTTAAGGTCGCTAACACAAAACCAGGACTAAAAGCAGTCAGACAATTATGGGACTCGGGAATTAATTGCAATGTCACTCTCACATTCTCTGCCGCTCAGTACCTATTAGCTGCAAAAGCAGGTGCAAGGGTTGTTAGTCCATTTATTGGAAGGCTAGATGATATTGGCCTTGATGGCAATTTCCATCTCATAGAAGAAATTGAAGCAATTCGAACGAATTATAAAGATAATACCGAGCATTTTCCTAATCAAGCAGAAACACTAGTTTCTAGTATCAGACATCCTGTTCATGTAGTACAAGCAGCCACAATGGGTGCGCCTCTTGCTACAATGCCATTCAAAGTATTAGATATGCTATTCAAACATCCACTAACTAAAATTGGATTTGATGCTTTCATGAAAGACATGGGTTCTGATGAAAGACTAGAACAGTGAGATAAAAATGAAAGTACTAATAACTGGAACAGGCGGAATGGGAGCACATATTTCAAAAGTTCTAACAGACAATAATGTAGACACTTCATTATACGGAACATGTCGTCAAACTGAAGCTATTTCTAAAATTGTAGATATATCCAAAATTGAAATGCATAAAGGCGATATATTAGACCATTCAAGATTGGAAGAAGTCATCAAAGAAAACAATATTGATCACATCATACATACTGCAGGACCTCGTGCAACACAATGTAGAAACCATGATTATACTAATGATTCTGAAAATGGAATTCGTGTTCATACAATGGGAACATCAAATGTTCTAGAAGCATCACGTAAATTAGATATTAAACGAGTGATATACACGAGCACAGGTTCGGTTTATTTAGCCAACAAATATCCGCCCGAAGTAGAAGCTCCATTAAAAGAAACTGATCCTGTGGTGAGATTAGACAGTGAGGATATTTATGCGTCAGGAAAAGTAGCATGTGAATACCAAGGATTTAATTATGCAAAAGCTTATGGAATAGAATTTGCATCAATAAGAATGGCTCACGTTTTCGGTCCATGGCCAGGAGATATGGGGAGAGGACGTGCAGTTGGTGAAATGGTACAAGCTTTCTTAAATGATCAGGAAATAACTGTTGAAGAGCAAGTAGCACAATGGACACATCTTTACGATTTAGCAGAAGAACATTATGCAGCACTAATTGCTCAAAATATAAAACATGAAGTTTTTAATGCGGGTTCTGGAAGAATTTCTGGATTATCTGATGTAAAAGATGTTCTAGCAAAAAAAGGAGATGTTAGTAAAATTAATGTAGATACCTCGAAAAAATCTTCGAAAAAACTACAATTCGATATGACATCGGCAGAGGCTAAATTAAATTTCAAACCCAAGTATGATCTTGAATTAGGAGTAGAAACTCTTATTAAGTGGTATTCAAAATAACTAAAATAAATTTGACTTTACTAAAGATATAAATATTCTAAAAAATATTTTTTCTTTAATATGAGCAAACATGATATTAATTCAACAGAACTTCCAGAGGTAACAATGGAAAAGGATGGAGACCGACTCAAAAAGTCTTGGGATACACCATCAGTTCAACATAGCGATACAAGTGTTTTTCAAACAACTCCTGATCAAATTGATCCAGATACACACATAGTTGGAACGTTTTTCATAACCTGTGATCCAAGAATGACTATAGATCATGCAGGTGTAGTTATTGCCGCTGAGCAATCAGTAGGTACTTTTACAGAAGTTGCAACTGCAACAGGTTTAGCACATAAAACTGCAGCGAAATGTTTTTCATGGAAATATGAAGATTCAAGTGGTTCTACAAAACATTCAGGATGGGTTAAGGTTGCTTTCCCTAAATTTTTACTTGATGTAGACAATAGAGGAATTCCTGATTTATTCACATTCGTTACAGGTAATTGGATGGGATTTACTCCTATACCAAATTGTAAATGGGTAGGATTAGAGCTACCAAAAGATATACTCAAACTTTTCAAAGGTCCAAAATACGGAATTGAAGGTATGAGAGAAATTTGTGGAACATCAGATTCAAGAAGGCCACATCTTGGTGCAACTCTAAAACCAAAAATGGGAGTTACAGATCAAGGTGCAGCAGATCAATTTTATGATGCCGCATGTGGTGGTTTTGATACATACAAAGATGATGAAACTTATCACAATCAATGGTGTTCTCCTTTAATGGACAGAATTACTAAAATTTATGAAGCGCTTGATAAAGCGAAATCCGAAGGACATCATCCTGAAGGAGATATGTTTTATGTACCCCAAGTTACTAGTGATTTGGAAACTACATTAGAAACTGCAGATCGAATGCTTGCACACGGTGCACGAGGAATGATGTTAAACTTTATGTGTACATGGTATCCTGCATTACGTGCTCTTGCAGAAGATCCTAGTATCAATGTTCCAATTCATTTGCATCGTGCCTCACATGCAGCTTTAACCAGACATCCAAGACATGGAATATCACTAGCAGTAACTGACTTCATAGCAAGAATTGCAGGTGGTGACATGGTACATGTTGGAACTGCAAGAGGTAAACTTGGAGATCAGAATAAATTTACTGAAATACCAGAAATCATAAAGACTATTCAAAGTCCTCTAGAACACATCAAACCAATGATGGGAATATGTTCAGGTGGTTTAACACCACAGAATTATCATTACTCTATGGACCTTATGGGAAATGATATCCAACTTCAAAATGGAGGAGGAATACATGGTCATCCATGGGGCACTAAAGGTGGTGCTATTGGAGCAAGACAGGCTGTTGAAGCATATATGCAAAAGATACCTGTCGAAGAATATGCAAAAACACATGAAGAACTTGCAGGAGCTATACAAGCATGGGGTTCTAAATATGCAGTTGCATCAGAGGAATCAGTTGTACCTGAATTAGAGGAAGGAGATCAATAGAAATGACTTCAATATATAACAAAATTAGAAATACCCAAACATATTCAATTGGATATGATAAGTTACTTGCAAATTCAGAAGATCTCATGAAAGATGTCGATGCATTATTAGATAAAGCACGAAAATGGGTTGATGGTTCTGAATATGAAGGTAGATCATATACATATTCAAGAGGAGGACCTGGTGGATGGTTAGATTACAAAAACGCCACAGATAAAGCTTGGATTGCATTATGTCAAGCAATTGATGTATTGCTAGATAAAAATAATATAACATCACAACATGGCGGTAGACATGACAATGATAGGAAAATGCCCGCAGCACCAATTAAAGGAAATTATGACCGAAAATTGGCACTAAAGAAACTAGAAGAAACAAATAGTGAACTGGCATCAAAGAACTATTATAACAGATATGTCGCCCGAACTACAGGTCTACGAAACAACAGCAACTACTATACAAAAGTAGATCTTCAACTAGTAGACTGGGAAGTTGCAAAAGTAAAAGAAATTATTAATGAAATAAAATCTCTATAGATTTTAAAATTCATATATAATTATTACAAGCCTTCAGTTACTGAGTAGACTTTAATTATTACAAGCCTTCAGTTACTGAGTAGACTTTAATTATTACAAGCCTTCAGTTACTGAGTAGACTTCTTTCAAGTACTCAAGTCGATCGTCAAGTGCTATTATTGCTGATCTAAGAGCATTAACATCAATTTCAGATTTATCTATTTGAGTGGAAATATCATCAGTAAGTTCTTTCAAACGATCAACTTCATCGAATGGAAGTACAAGTTCCTTTATCATTTTGCCTGCTCTATATGTTGAAACGTCTGCCGTTCGAGTAAGTTGAGCAATTGTCTTCTTTTTGCTATCTTCATAAGCATATTTTTCTGCATCCTGAATTGCGTCCTTTACAGATTTCTCCTCAACATCAAGACGATTCTTTATTGTTATTTCTTTGGATGCCCCACTAGACATTTCTTTAGCAGTAACATTCAAGACACCATTTGCATCAATATTGAAATTAACTACAATATGTGCTGTAGCGCGTGGTTTTGGAGGAATTCCTGATAAAACAAATTTCCCAATTAATGTATTATCATCAGCCATAGGTCTTTCTCCTTGAACAATTTTTACATTTACAGATTCTTGATTATCCTTTGAAGTAGTAAATCGCTGACTTCGAGACAAAGGAATAGGACTATTTCGAGAGATTACCTTTTGAACCATTTTATTTGCAGTTGCAATTCCTAATGATAAAGGTGTAACATCCTCAAGTTCGTAGGTTAATTCGCCAGTTAATATAGCTCCCTGTATTCCTGCACCAACGGCAACACAAGACATTGGATCAACTCCGTCTTCTGCAGCTTTCCTCATATAATCTTCAACAAGTCTCTTCACAAGCGGCATTCTGGTTTGACCGCCTACCAAGATCAATTTATTGATTTGTTGAGGTCCTAAGTGTGAATCATGTAAAACATTCTTTATTGTGGTTTCTACACGTTTAACAATTGGTAAAGCAATATTTTCTAATTCTTCTTGCGTCAAAGTATGTGTGAAATTAATCTCTTCACCATCATTAGTTGGAAGATTAGGAAGTTCTATATCGGCTGCCAAACTTGTTGAAAGATGAATTTTTGTCTCCTCTGCAGTGTGTTTAAGTCTAGCTTCAGTAACTGGATCATTAACATCAACATTGTGTTTATCTTTGATTATTTTTTTCAAATGATCCATAATTGCCTGATCTATATCACATCCTCCTGTTTGTGTATCTCCGCTTGTTGCAAGAACCCTGAATTTTTCATCCTCGAGAGTCATAGTAGTGACATCGTGAGTGCCTCCTCCAAAAGTAAATACCATTATATTCAGTTTGTCTGATTTGTTTATTTTATCTAGTCCATAAGCCAAGCATGCAGCTGTAGGTTCATTCAGTATTCGCAATACATTAAGGTCAGCTAATTTACCTGCTTCTATTGTTGCCTGTCTTTGTGCGTCATTAAAGTACGCTGGAACTGTTATTATAACATCTTTAACAGATTGATTCAGAAATTCTTCTGAATCTTTTTTTATTCTTTCTAATATATATGAAGAAATCTTTTCTGGCGTATATTTAATGTTATCAACTTCCACAGTCTCTTTAGAACCCATTTTCCGCTTTATTTCCATAATGGTTCGTTGTGGATCTGTAATCAACTTCTTTTTAGCCGAATTTCCAACGATTATTTCTTTGTCCTCACCTATAAAAACTACAGAAGGAAACATCTTTTGATTAACACGGTAAGTCTCAGCTCTACTTCCACTAGCTTGAATTATCTTTATTTCTTTATCAGCATAGATTGCGGCAGATGAATTAGTGGTGCCCAAGTCTATTCCTACTATTAGTTTACTTTTTTGTGTCATTAATTTTCCTCTCTTTAAATATAAATCGAAATATTCTCATTTATTACCTATTTTAATATATTATTCATCGTCTTTCTTTATATAAGATTCCTTGACTTCCAAATAACAATTTGAGCAGAAGGGAAATCCATCAATATAGTGCATTTTTTCACTAAATGCGCTGTTCTGTACCTTACATCTAGTACAGGTAGTCCATGCGTCAGTATATTGCCTAGGGAATTTCATATCTTCTCTAGGAAATTCAGTGCCCATTTTTATTGCTTTTTTCTTCTGTTTTGCCATTTTTAATATAAATTGGTACGAAGTGATTAAATTAATTTTCTATTTTTTTGGCTTAAATTAATAAATTAAAATAAATATACCCCCAATTGTAATAATATAACATATGAAATGCGAAAATTGTAATTCCTATGTTGATGAAGAGCTTATGATGTGTGTGGATTGTGGAACGAGTTATCTGAAAACAGAAGCTAAACTCAAGACCCATGCTACTATTCCTAAACCAAAACTAGAGGGGTTAACTAGCGTAAACATTACGATATTGTTGGGATTTATTATAGGTATAATTGTAATGGGGTTAGGACATGTTTACGCAAAACAAATTAGAAAAGGTTTGACCATTTGGATTGGATCAATGGTATTATATTCAATAGTTATTGTCACTAGGTTATCAGATGCCAGTATATTAATTGGGTCATTCAATCTAACTAATTTGTATTATATTTTTGTTGTTGGTTTAGTTTCTTTATACGTATGGCAAGGTTATGATGCCTATTCTACTGTAATTAAAGAAAATAAGGCAATTTCCAATACGACTAGACAACAATCCGAATCTTACTAAGAATATTTTTATCAAACAAAGTGTAATATAGACAGTATGGTGGATAGGCAATTCACTCATGAAGAAGTACAACGATTCAAAAAGAGGCTAAAAGAGTGTAAAGGTCACATAGAACATTATCATAGATTTGCTCTTAGTGCAAATAAAGAAGACCGAGCATATTTTTACAAGAAGGA
>JAYZAG010000004.1:0-5128 GCA_036422215.1 Thermoproteota archaeon | reverse complement strand
TGCAGTAGAATTGCAAAAATAGAAAAAAAGCAACTAATCAAAATAATTATCAATTACATATGAGTAGATATGATTGCCGGGGTAGCGAAGTCAGATACCAAAGACAAAGCCTAACGCGATCGCCTCGAATTTCTACAATAGTAAGCGATTGTCCCTTCGGGACTCGTGGGTTCAAATCCCACTCCCGGCGTATCTATCTCAGAAATATTGAAAATGTGCTTAAATGCATCCTAGTGCCATCGCTTTGTTCGCCTGAAATAAAGACTGTGTATACTCCTTCGTCATTAATTTCAATAACTCGACTAAAGTCTGCTTGAATATCGAAAGTTGTTGTTTTTCCGTCAGAATTAACATTCCAAGACAACGACTTTACATTACCACATTCACCATGAGAGCCAGGTGGAGGTAGCATGCATCCCACAAGTTTTCCATAATAATATTCTTCATTCCTATGTTTTTTATCTCGTGAGGAAAGATCTTTAGGAAGTTTTTCATAGTCGACCTGAACATCAGTTATATCAAAATCTTCTACATTTATAATTCCAGAAAGAGTCAATATTTGATCTGAATCAAATGATGGATAAACATTCCAATCTATGTGATCTGCTTCAAAGTTCTGTACATAAGTAAAACAATTTTCATTCCAAGCAATGCCGATATTAACTTTGTTGTTATGTGGATTTAATGTATTATTGGTATTAAAAAGAAAATTATCTTCATCATCATTTATTATTTGATAATGCATATGAGTCAAAACTTTATTTACAGTTTCTTCATCCCAATGAATAGAATACCCAATAGAAATCATATCAGGAGGCAGGGCAAATCCTTTTACAGTTTCTTGAACAAATCCATTACCTTCCGATAACGTATATCTCATATATGGTTTCATTCCATTCGAACCATAATGACTTTTAGCATTACATGTTTCAATTATATTATCTGCGTGTGCCTGAGCTGCGCTATTAATTCCCATAACTAATTCATCAAGTCCATTTTCTGTTCTATCTTTATTTATTAAATCAAATGCAAAATTTACAAGAACTCCACGTTGAACTGAACTTTCAGTAGAAAACCCTTCAGCAGGTTTACAATTATCTAATGAATAAAGATCGTCCCCTGGCCTAGGATCAGCAATACTGCAAATCTGTTTTTCATCTAAAGGTACAATTTCAGAAGGAATTGTTTCTTCTATAGATTCGACACCAGCATTAGAAGAATCAACATAAGCAAAAACAATGGCAAAAAATAGAAAACTTACTCCTATCATCCCAACGAGAGCATAGCTCTGATTTGACTTTATCATATCAAATATTGCCGACTTGGAGGCATAAAAAATTAACTTGTATTGATCAATTATTTTCAGATTGGACGATTTGTAGTGCGATTTCCTGACCAGATTGAATTGCGCCCTGAAGGGAAGAATGCGTTGTATGATCGCCGCATATGTAATATTCGCCAATTTTTGACTTCATAGGTTTATAATCAGGAGGCATTTTTGGAAGAGCTTTTTTGATATAATATGTTTTAATGTGTTCCCAAGTTTTAGTTTCCTCTCCAAATAATTGAAAGAGGTTTTCAAGTATGTCTTCTTCAGGAATTTTCTCTCCAACCACAGTAACTGATATGAGAGATTTATTATCAGGAGAATAGTTTGAAGATACATTTGTTGGAACAAATATATGATTAATGGGGCCTAAATCACCGTTTAATAAAACTGCTTTTGATCTATATGGAGGTTTTTTTGCACTAAAATAATAACAAGTAGTAGAGTTCCATTCTACATTTTTTTTAATGTTGAGTAAATTTGAAGTAGTGTCAGCATCAGTTGCTAAGACTATAAGATCGCTCTGTATGATGTCTCCATTATCAAGAATTATTTTGTTTTTATTTAATTTAACAACTTTATGTCCAAACCGAATCGTATTAAGAGGTAATTGTGATTCCAAATATTCACCAATTGCTCCCATACCTCCATAGGGAATTGTAATATTTCCAGATGAAAATATTTTATATACAAAATTAAACATTCGAGATGTGGTGTTTAGTTCGTTTTCTAAAAATGTTCCTGCCAATAAAGGTCTAAAGAAGTTCTCGATTATTTCATAAGAAAATCCCGCTTCATCTAGTGTATTGGAAGTAGTAGTTTCTGGTTCTAGAAATATTTCATCTATTGATTTATTTTGATTTGTTTTTAGTAAGTTGAACATGAGAGATTTATCTTGCAAGTTTCCTACTCGACTAAAAATAGAATGAAGTATTTTCGTTTTTTGTTTAATTGGATTATAGAATTTGTGGATTTTTCCTTCAGAATATACTAACACAACAGGATCTAAGGATTGTAAATTCAATTCATTATAATCAAGAAATAACTTGGCTTTAGGATAGGCAGTCTGTAATACCTGAAACCCATGATCAAGTATAAACCCATTAGAAATGTCGCTTTGAACTCTTCCGCCTACTTTATTTGTAGATTCTAGAATTGTACATTTGTAATTAAGTTTAGTTAATTGAATTGCACAGCATAGTCCTGCAATTCCTGCTCCTATAATTACTACGGACTTCATTGTTTTGATAACGTAGTGATTATACCTTTGCAAAAGGCAGGGAGATCTTGTGGAGTTCTAGATGTTACAAGATTTCCATCAATAACAACAGCTTCGTCAACGAAATTAATTCCAGCATTAATCATATCGTCTTTAATCGCCATGAAACATGTAGCAGTTTTACCGTTCAATACATTTGCTGAAACTAATAATGAACCGGCATGACAAATTGCAGCTACAGTTTTATTTTGTTCGAATATTTCTCTGGTAAAGTCTATTATCTTTTGATGTCGGCGGAGATTGTCGGGTGCCCATCCACCAGGTATAATAAGTGCGTCAAATTCTTTTGAATCGACTTCATTAATATTTTTATCAACTATAACAGGGTAGTTGCCTTTTTTTCCAACATATTTATTTGAAGTACCACTACCAATAAGAACTACAGTAGCGCCTTCTTCAATCATTCTATAATATGGATACCAAAGTTCAAGTTCTTCATAACCGTTTTCAGCTAAAATTGCTACTTTTTTTCCTTCTAGTGTCATCATTTTATCGTTAAACTCAATAATATTTAGGATTTCCCGTAGAAATATGAAATGCCTTTATTTTAATTAGTTATAATTAATAACATGGTTCTGAAGTTGGGCATTCTGGCTAGTGGAAGAGGATCTGACTTTCAGGCAATATTAGATCATGTTAAAATGGGTATATTGCAAAATGTGACAATTGAAGTGCTTGTTTGCAATGTAGAAAATGCCTTTGTAATTGAAAGAGCAAAAAATCAAGGAATTGGCACAAATTTCATCCAAGGATCGGCAGGCATGAAATTTGAATCTAATAATGAGCGGGAAAAATTCCGTGAAGATTTTGACAGTAAAATTATAGAAATTTTTAACAAAAAAGATATTGATTTAGTAGTGTGTGCAGGATTTAACCAAATTATTTCGAATGTTTTGGTAAAAGAATTTACAAATAGAATATTAAACATACATCCAGCATACGACGTGAAACGTTTTGGAGGGTATGGAATGGTGGGAATGAAAGTACATGAGGCAGTTATAAAAGAACGAGAAGAAATTTCAGGGTGTACCGTACATTACATAGACTCTACTGTTGATAGAGGGCCAATACTACTTCAGGCAAAAGTTCCAGTATATGAAAACGATAGTGCAGAATTATTATCAGAAAGGGTTTTAGTGATTGAGCATAGAACCTATCCAAAAGCAATACAGTTACATGTAGATGGAAGAGTAAAGATAAATGACAATAAAGCTGATGTTGATTTAAAATCAGAAAATTGGGAAAATAAATGGAATAAAAATCAGATAAAATATTGCTTGTATCAAAGGGATGAATGGAAAAAACAAGGAAAAGATCTGGCAAAGATTTTACATCCCGATCTATAATTCAATAAATTGAAAACATTCAAAGTTTAAAAGATGACCACGTTATATATTAATAGATATGAAAATGAAAACATTTAAACATATTTTTCTTCCTTTTGAAATTCCCAAATTAAAGGTGGTACAAAATAACGAAGGTAGAAGATTTTATGTTGTGCCAAATGGAAACTCATATCCATCAATTACCACAGTCATTGATTTTTGGCAGAAAGATAACATAATGAAATGGAGAAATAGAGTAGGCGAAGAGGAGGCTGAAAGAGTGAGATTACACACATCAAAACGCGGTACGAAAGTACACAAAATGTGTGATGACTACCTGAGCAATAAATCAGACATAGTAAAAGGTCATGAATCAGATCATATTACACTTTTTGAAAAACTGGGAGAGCATTTTGAATCAGTTGACAATATTCACCTTCAAGAAGAAGCGCTGTTCAGTAATGAATTAGGAATAGCAGGTAGGGTAGATTGTATTGCAGAATTCAACGGAAAATTATCTATAATAGATTTCAAGACTAAAGGTTATCCTCAGAAATTGGAATGGATGGGAAAACATTTTGTGCAATGTGCAGCATATGCAGAAATGTGGGAAGAAAGAATGAAAGATATGCCCATACAACAATTGGTGTTAATGGTAACACCTGAAGATGGTAATGCACAAATATTTACAGAAGATCGAGAAACATACAAGAATTCAAGAATAGGAACATTAAAGAATATAATTCAGGAATTTAACAATAATTAAACACCGAAATGAATACTTGTTATAGTAACTGTATAAAATGCAATTGAATAAAAGTTCTGGAAAATTAGTAACAGCAATACTCGTGTTTTTTATAATTATATTATTCTTTGGAATTTTATACAATTCCAATATTGAAGAAAAAGACGAATCAAAGTTACCAAACGAAGAAATTAGTGTGGTTAGAATAAAGGATAAAGTAATTACCGTTGAAATAGCAAATTCTCAGGCAGAACACAGAATAGGATTAATGAATCATAACGAACTGGAAAAAGATCACGGTATGTTGTTTATATTTGAAGAAGAAAAAATACATTCATTTTGGATGAAGAATATGAAATTTAGTATAGATATAGTTTGGATAGATTCAAATGAGTATATAGTTCATATTGAAAAAGATTTGCCGCCATGTGAGGATAATTGTGTAATATATG
>JAYZAG010000003.1:0-4022 GCA_036422215.1 Thermoproteota archaeon | reverse complement strand
ACTGACTACTCTTCTTTCTACTTCTCCAGTAACTTCTTCTCTTTTTGGAGCAATAGAATCAATTTCATCAATGAATATAATTGACGGAGATTTTTCTTTAGATTCTTTAAAAATTTCCCTTAATCTAGCTTCTGATTCTCCGTAGAATTTACTCATTATTTCAGGTCCACTGATACTTGTGAAATGTGCATTACTTTCATTTGCTACAGCTTTCGCAAGCAATGTTTTACCTGTTCCAGGAGGTCCATACAATAATATTCCTTTTGGAGCTTCCACTCCTAGTCGTTCGAATATTTCAGGATGCCTTAATGGTAATTCAATCATTTCTCTTACTTTTTGAATTTCGTCTCTTAACCCTCCAATATCTTCATATGTTACTTGAGGAACTCCACGGACAGCGTCACCTTTTTCTGAAATTGAAAATACTGTTCTTTGTGTAATTAATACAGCATCAGCTGCAGGAGTTATTGCATGAACTTGAAAAGTTAATCGTCCTCCAAAGTAAGGAATCATTATATTATCTCCTTTAGTTATAGGGACACTTTCAAGAGCATCAGCTAAATATCTTTCATCAATAGGAGGTATTGTTTCTAATGGAGCGACTACAACTTTTTCTGCATTTGGTGCATTAATCCTACGAATGCTTATTGTATCGCTTATTGCCACACCTGCATTGTTTCTAATTAATCCATCAACTCTTATTACTCCACGACCTTCATCAGAAGGATATAATGGCAAACATTTCGCCACTGTCTTTCTTTTTCCTTTAATTTCAATTATATCTCCTGTAGATGCATCTAAATTATCCATTGCATCATAATCAATTCTAGCTACACCTCGTCCAACATCTCTTGTGTAGGCCTCCAATACTTTCAAATTTACTTGATTTTCACTCAATTTATTTGAGTAATTAGGGAACAAAATAACTTATTAAGATTATTTAAATTAAAAAGTTTGACTATTATACCATTTAAATCTTTTTGACGTTTCTCCCAAAACATTTTTTGAGATGATTAATCATATTCATTGTAATGTCTTTACCAGTAATTAGCCCCAAATCTCATAGAATCGCTGTAGTTCACAAAGATGACTGTTTTTCAAAAAAATGTCATTTAGAATGCATAAAGTTTTGTCCGGTGAATTTAGAAGGAAGTGATTGTATTGTATTAGGCGATGATGGAAAGGCTACAATAAATGAATCATTATGCAATGGATGTGGAATTTGTATTAAAAAATGTCCTTTTGATGCGATAAATATTATAAATCTGGCACAAGAAATTGGCGAACACAAAATACATCAATATGGAAATAATTCATTTCGTCTATATAAATTACCTGATCTAAAATCTGGTAAAATAATTGGTTTGGTTGGAAGAAATGGAATGGGAAAAACTACTGCTTTGAATATTCTATCAGGAAATCTTAAACCAAATCTTGGAAATTTTGAAACTTCACCTTCATGGGATGAAATATTGGACTATTTTCATGGAACTGAATTAAAAAATCACTTTCAAAAAATTAGTACTAATAATCTAAGAGTTTCAATAAAACCACAAGCAGTATATGAATTGAAAGATATTTGGAAAGACGATTGTAAATCCTTATTGGATACTATAGATAAAAAATCTACTGAACCTAAATTAGAAGAGATAAATGCAATTGAAGAATTAAGTTTAGAAAACAGTCTAAATAAAAAACTTGATGAATTAAGTGGAGGAGATTTACAAAGGTTGTCGATTGCCATTGCATGTCAAAAGGACGCTGATTTATATTTATTCGATGAACCTTCGTCATATAATGACGTTTATCAGAGAATAGCAGTTGCAAATATCATTAGAAAATTATCTGATTTAGGAAAAACAGTTCTATTGGTTGAACATGATATTACTTTTCTTGATTATTTGAGTCACAGCATACATATATTGTATGGTGAAAATGCTGCATATGGAATAATATCTACAGCTATGCCTTCTAGAACAGGAATAAATGTATTGTTAGACGGATATCTTCCTAATGAAAATATTAGATTCAGAGATAATCCAGTGACTTTTGACTCAGTTTTACATTCAGATGTAATAACCGATAGCAATACAATAGTAAAATATTCAGATCTTACAAAGAGTTATGATGATTTTGAAGTTTCAATAAAAAGCGGAGAAATTAAAGAAAGAGATGTTATAGGAATAATTGGCCCAAATTCAATTGGTAAAACAACATTTATGCAAATTTTAGCTGGTTTAATTAAAACAAATAGTGGTGAAATTAATAAAAAGGCAAGTATTTCATATAAACCACAATATCTTAAATCAGATTTTAATGATACAGTTCATTCATTACTTTCATCAATCAATGATGAAATGTTAGAAGAAGCGTTATTTCAAACTGAAATGCTCAGACCATTAAAAATAATGAAGTTATATGAGAAACAAGTTAACGAATTAAGCGGTGGCGAACTACAAAAAATTTCAATATTAATGTGTTTAATGCAAAATGCAGATATATATGCACTAGACGAACCATCTGCATTTGTTGATGTGGAGGATAGACTTGTCATTGGAAGAGCAATAAATAAATTCATAAAGAATCGTGGAAAGTCTGCAATAATAATAGATCACGATATACAATTAATTGATTTAATTTCTGATAAATTAATAATTTTTCAAGGTAAACCAGGTATAAATGGAATAGGAAGTGAAATTCAAAGCAAATTCGGAGGAATGAATATGTTTCTTAAAGACATGGAAATAACATATAGGAGAGATATAGAATCAGGTAGACCGAGAGTCAACAAGCCGGGAAGCAGACTCGATCGAGAGCAAAAAACTTCAGGCGTATATTATCATATTAAAACCGAATAACGTTCTTGAGATATATCACTGATTAAAATGACAAAATCATTAAAAAAAACTATTATTGAAAATTTCAATATTGATAATGAAATTCAAGGAATAGGAATGGATATAATCGGAGATTCGGCAATAATAAATTTACCAGAGGTTTTACAAACAAATTCTAAAAAAGTTGCTGAATTAATACTTAATGAAAATAAACAAATAAAATCAATTTATTTGCAAAAGAGTAAAATAAAAGGTAAATTCAGAACCCGAGAAGTACAATTCATAATTGGTGAAAAGAAAGAATATACTGCATATAAAGAAAATGGATGTACATTTTTAATTGATATTTCTAATGTGTATTTCTCTCCTAGGCTTTCAACCGAAAGACTAAGAATATCTAATATGGTGAAAACAAAAGAGACCATATTGAATATGTTTGCAGGTGTTGGTCCATTTTCTATAATCATATCAAAAAATAACCCTGACTCGTTCATTACTAACATAGAAATAAATCCATTAGCACATGAATTATCTATTAAAAATACAGATTTAAACAACATGTCCAATAGAATCAAAAATATTCAAGGAGATGTAAAAGGCATATTGGACGACTCATACCAAAATAAATTTGATAGAATTTTAATGCCCTTACCTGAAGATTCATTAGATTATTTAGATATTGCAATAAATGTCATAAAACCAAATGGTTTTATTCACATATATCATCATACTTTTTCTTCCATCAATTCAACAGTAATAGATGAGTCAATTGAGAAAATGGAAAAGATTTTTCCACAGTCAATAAAAATAGTTGATTGTAGAATAGTAAAAGAAACCGGGCCTCGTTGGTTTCAAGTGGTATTTGATTGCATAGTGAATAAAAACTAAATTATATTATTTCTACTGACATTAATACGGCCGATGAACCATCTCGATAATAATTATTCATTGTTTTATTTTTTGTGAATCCAAATTTTTCATAAACTTTGATAGCATGAAAATTATTTGAACGAACTTCCAAATACGATTCTCTACAATTTCTTTTTTTCATACCTTCAATAGCAATTTTCAATAATTCAGTGCCGGTACCTTTATTTCTACATTCTTCTAATAATGCAATAGAAACAATATGCCCTTTTCTAGCTAGATTAAGTGTTCGGATACTAGATAATCCATATTCTATTC
>JAYZAG010000002.1:0-9432 GCA_036422215.1 Thermoproteota archaeon | reverse complement strand
ACATTCCAGAAGATCTGGCATATTACATATTAATCCCAGTTTCCCGGGGTTATTTGCATCTTTAGGGTAGGTTGACTACGTGTTACTGAGCAGTTCGCTACGTCCCTTACATAGTTAAAAAACGTACAACTAGCATGGCTTAATCTCGATCCGATAGCAGTTGGGTCCGACAGGATCAATCGGATTCCAATTCGAGGAATTTCCTCGAATTGATACGTGAATGATTCACATCTTATTCTATTCCTAATTATTTTGGAGTATCGGCTAAATTTCTCGAGAGCAACATCAAGTAAGTAACTCACAATCGAATGTCAGATTCAATTTTGCAGATCGAATCTCCATGATGTATGCGTATATGGAGGTCATAATTCTCATAGCGTGGACTTTGTCCGTTTGCTTGAATAAGACGCCGCCAAGCTCATACGCAAGAATTAAATATACGATTCGATGAGTATATAAAATTTTTAATCGTCAATACATTTCATAAATTAATCAGAAATTTGTTAAATAATATAGTTGTAGTTAATCATATGAAAATAATTGCTTTTAGGAGTTCATGTATCAATTGCCGGCTCGATAGATTTAGCAATAAATAGAGCTCAAGAATTGAAATGCAATACCATGCAGATTTTTACAAGAAATCCAAGAGGATGGAAGTTTGAGGCCATAAAAAAAGACAATATTCAAAAATTTAGAGAGAAAATGAAAGAATTCTCAATCATTTCACCAGTGATACATATGCCATACTTGCCCAACCTATCATCTCCGGAAGACAATGTATACAACATATCAGTTGAAACATTAATAGCAGAACTAAGAAGATCTGGAGAGTTGGGAATACCATATGTCGTCACTCATTTAGGAAGTCATAAGGGAACAGGAATAGAATCAGGAATAAAGAGAGTGGTAAATGCATGCAATAAAGCACTATCAAAAACAAATAACGAATGTATGATAGTTCTAGAGAACACATCAGGAAGTAAAAATAGTGTAGGATCAAAATTTGAAGAAATTAAAGAAATAATAGAAAAAATTGACAACAAAGAAAGAATAGGTGTTTGTTTAGATACATGTCATGCATTTGCAGCAGGTTACGATATGACAGAAAATAACCTAAAGACTACATTAAAAGAATTTGATTCAGTAATTGGAATGGAAAAAATCAAAGTGGTACATTTGAATGATTCAAAGGGGGAGCGAGATGGGCGTTTAGATAGACATGAACACATAGGTATGGGAAAAATAGGAGAAGGAGGATTCAAGGATTTATTGTCAATAAAAAAATTATCAAAACTTCCATTCATATTAGAAACCCCTATTGACGAAAAAAGAGATGATAGAGGAAACATAGAAAAAATATTATCGCTTTCAAGGATATGATAAAATGTTTAGCATAAAAGAAATAGATCTGCAGGGAAGAATAGGATTAATAGAAACACCTAAAGGGAATATTGAAACACCCGCATTTTTCCCGGTTATTCATCCAATAAGACAAACAATTCCAACAGAAATAATAAGAAATATAGGATTTGAATCAGTTATGACTAATTCATACATAATGTTTAAAGAAAAAAGTCAAGAAGTGATAGAAAAAGGAATTCATTCATTCATAGATTTTGATGGGCCAATAATGACAGATTCAGGAGGATATCAAGTATTAGAATATGGAAAAATTTCAACAACACCGCTTGAAATAAGCAAGTTTCAAGAGGACATAGGAACTAATTTTGCAAATATATTAGACAATCCCACAGGAATGAAAATATCATATAAAGAAGCACAAAAAAGTGTTCAGGACACATTAGAGTCAAGTAAACTTACACTAGAAAGTTTAGAGAGTAGAAATTCATTGTGGATGGGGCCTATTCAAGGAGGAAAATATTCTGATTTGGTCGAACATTCTGCAAAAGAAACGGCAAAATTAGATTTTGATATGTTCTCAATAGGAAGTCCTACAGAAATGATGGAAAGTTATAACTTCAAAATGTTATCAGAAATGATCATAACTGCAAAGAAAAATCTTCCATTTGAAAAAGCTGTTCATTTATTTGGTTTAGGTCATCCAATGATAATTCCATTAGCAGTAGCAATTGGATGTGACACATTTGATTCTGCATCGTATATACTATATGCAAAAGAAGACAGATATATGACAGAATTAGGAACAAAAAGAGTTAATGAAATAAAATATTTACCGTGTGTTTGTGAAATATGTTCGAAATATTCTATAGAAGAAATTAAAGAATTAGAAATAATGGATAAACAGAACAAAATAGCAATTCATAATTTATACATGTTAAAAAAGGAAATGGAAACAACTAAACAGGCAATAAGAGAAGGGAGATTATGGGAATACATAGGAATAAAAGCAAGAGCACATCCAAGATTGTGGGATGCTTTTTTAGAAATAAAAGAACAGTCAGAAACATTTACAAAATACATGCCCGAATTCAAAAACAAAGGTTTATTCCTGTCTTCTTATCCCGATAATTTACGTCCAGAAATAATAAAGACCACAGAAAAACTACAAAAATATTTTGAATCTTGTGATGAAAATATTGTTGTAATAATTCCTAAAACTGAATCAAACATTTTCAAAGGTCAATTATTCTACCAACTTCAAAAAGAATTGAATCATAAAATATGTATGATCGGTTTTATATCAAACATCATTGGATTAATTCCTACAGAAATTGCGGAGATATATCCAATGTCACAGATAGAAACTAGTTCAGAAATGGAAAATGATGATAGAATATTTAGACATTTTATACAAAATTTGAATGGGCAATTAGATGCATTAAAACCGAAATGCGTATACTGGATAGATAATAAAAACAGATTCAAAAGAGTCTACGATATGATGAAAGAAAAAACGAACATAGAATATATTGATCTACAAGAATTAGAAATTGAAGAATTACTTAATGATATAAAATCAAAATATTGATTCTAAGTATAAATATTCTCATTTCCTTTGTTAGTAGTATGTTCGTCTTCTTTTTCTTCAATTGGAAATTCTTTTTTATCTTCAGAGAGAAGCGGATCAAAATCTAAATCAAGAGACTTTTCATGAGAAACAATTTTCAGTGCTTCAGCTGCAGCATTATAATCAACACGTTCAGCAGATGCAAATGGAAGCAAAGCATATGTAGGGAATTTTTTCATTTCCATATAATTCAACATCAAAGCAACAGGACCAACAATGATACGATCATCTTCAAGAAGTTTAAGATTATCAAAATTTTGATTAGGGGTAAATGAGGATGTGTGTACATATCTTACCATAGAATCATCTGCCTTGAAAGCAGAATCAAGTCCTCCAATCAATATTAATTCTTTAATTTTCTTATCAAGAAGAAGATCACACAATTGTCTCAAAAATAACAATTCAGATTTCCTAGATGGTGAAATTTCAGCACGTAGAATAGCAAGCTTATTGTGTTTATAAATTTGATACGGGGTAACTAAGTGTCCAGAAGAATTAGAAGAAACTGGAAATATTGCATCAGTGTCAACAGATGCCACTTTTTCAGGTTTGAGTTGATCAATTAGATATTTAATAGATACATAGCCAGTAGCTCCGATTCCATGAAATCCAGCTATTAAAGACAAATCTTTCAAATCAACATTTTGAGGAATAATACTTGTGTTTACCATATCATATATTCAAATATACTAATACAAAAACATAGTTCATAAAATATGTTGATAAAAAACTAAAGAACTATATTAAGCCCATAAACAAATAGAAAACAAGTAATGATTATAAAAACATTAGGAGCAACAAGGGAAGTAGGAAGATCAGCATTTTTATTACAGTCAAGTGGAAAGAACATAGTACTTGACTATGGAGTATTGTTAAGAAAAGATCCAGTATTTCCATTACATATAGCACCAAAAGATGTAGATGGAGTTATTTTGAGTCATGCACATTTAGATCATTCAGGAGCAGTGCCATTATTTTCAGTTTCATCAGAAACAAAGACATATTGTACAAAACCAACTTTAGAGATAGCAGATTTATTGCTAAGAGATTTTGTGAAAATCTCTCAAGTAACAAAGAATCAATATATACCATTTGAATACGATGAAATAACAAAATTAAAGAAAAATGCAAGTACCTTTGATTTGAATCAAAAATTCAATATAGATGACATAGAAGTGACTATGTTAAATGCGGGACATATACCTGGAAGTTCATCAATACTAATAGAGTCAGAAGGAAAAAGAATAGTCTACACTGGAGATATAAATTCAACAGACATGAATCTAATAGAACCTTCAGATATAGACTATGGTGAAATAGATCTATTAATTACTGAAAGTACATATGGTAACGTAAACCACATAGAAAGAAGCAAAATAGAAGAAGATTTCGTTGAATTTGCAAATCATATTGTAGAAAATGGGGGTAATTTACTAGTCCCAGCATTTTCAATAGGAAGATCACAAGAAATTCTATGCGTACTTGAAAAATATAATTTTTCGTATCCAATAATCATGGACGGAATGGCATTGAAAATGAATAGAATATTAATAGATAATCCAGATTATCTAAAAGATGCTAAATTATTCATAAAATCAGTTGGAAATGCTACGCTAGCAGACAATATGGAAAAACGAAAAAAAGCACTTCAAGAACCATCAGTGATCATTGCGCCAGCAGGAATGTTAGTTGGAGGATCAGCACAATACTATTACAAGAGATTAGCATTAGATCCAAAAAATGGAATTTCAATAGTTTCATATCAAATTCCAGGTACTCCAGGTAGACGATTACTGGATCAAGGTAAAATGTTTTTGGATGGAAAAATAGTAAACGTAAGGGCACAAATAAAAAAATTTGACTTTTCATCTCACAGTGGTAACAAAGAATTGATGGATATGTTTAAGAAAATTAAAGGAGATCCATTGATAATACCAATTCATGGAGAAGAAAAACAAAGTTTAGATTTAGCAGATGAAATACAAAGTACATTAAATAACAAAGTTATAGTTCCAAACTTGGGTGAAGAGATAGAGATCTAATCTTCTTCCTCAAATTCTTTGCCTAAATAATTAAAAGTGCCTAACTTGGCAACTTTTAATGATAGTAATGCACATTTTATTCTAACTGGTCCAAGATTAGGCATTCCAATTGATGAAAGAAGTTCATTTTTATCGAATTTACTGATCTCGTCAACAGTTTTTCCAATAAGAATTTCAGTCAATATTGATGCAGTTGCCTGGCTAATCGCACATCCATCGCCACTGAATTTAATATCAGTGACAATATCTTTGTCAACTACCATTTTGAAAGTTAACTTATCACCGCAAAGAGGGTTATAATCAGTTGCGTCTATATCAGATTTTTCCAATTCGCCCTTGTTACGTGGATTTTGATAATGATCAAGAATAATTTCTTTGTATAGGTCTTCACTCATTTAGATAAAACACTCCTTACTTTCTTCAACCCATCTATCAATTTATCAACATCTTCAACAGTATTATAAATATTAAAGCTAATTCGAGTTGTTGCAGGAACACCAAGTTCATCCATTAGAAGCTGGGCACAATGATGGCCTGCACGAACAGCTATACACTCATAATCCAATATAGATGCAATATCATGAGGATGAATTCCTTTCATTGTAAAAGAAATCAATCCCGTTCTAGATTTCATATCAGTTGGGCCAAATATCTTAATATCACCCAGACTAGATAATTGTTCATAAGCATAATTTGTCAATTCAAATTCATGTTTGGTTATTGAATCAAGTGTGATTTTCTCAATATATTTTATTGCAGCTCCAAGTCCAATTGTTCCACCAACATTTTGTGTACCTGCTTCAAATTTCCAAGGAATGTCATTCCATATGGTTTGATCTAGGTGAACTTCCTTAATCATGTCACCACCGCCCAAAAAAGGATCCATATTTTGAAGAATTTCAGATTTGGCGTATAATGCTCCAATACCACTGGGCCCAAACATTTTATGTCCAGTCAGAGCAAGAAAATCACATCCAAGATCATTGACATCAACCTTCATATGTGGAACGGACTGAGCTGCATCTACAAGAAATTTAATTTCACGTTCTTTACATAATTTTCCAATATTTTTAAGAGGGTTTATAGTGCCCAGAACATTTGATGCATGAGTAAGGGCAACAAGTTTAACATTTTCCAACAAAACATCAATATTTTCAAGATCTAAATTGCCATCATCAGTAATTTCGAGATATTTAATTTTACATCCAACAGATTCAGATAACAGTCTCCAGGGAATGATATTACTATGATGTTCCATCTTTGACAATAAAATTACATCGTCTTTTTTGATGTTGGTTTTAGCCCAAGAATATGCAACAAGATTAATTGCTTCAGTAGCATTTCTAGTGAATATTATTTCTCTTTGTTTTGAATTAATCATATTAGCAAGTGATTTTCGAGTGTTTTCATATTTTTCAGTGGCTTCAACACTGATAGAATAGACGCCTCTATGAACATTAGAATTGAAATTTTGATGAAAATCATTGATAGAATCTATTACTGGTTTTGGTTTCTGAGATGTGGCTGCACTATCCAAATAAACTAAATTTTTACCATTTATTAATCTCTCAAATATAGGAAAATCATTCTTATGATTCAAATTATTTATTTTTTCAACATTTGTATGCATTATACATAACCATATACTAGTAATATATTACAATCATAGAAAATAAAATTATTTCGCAAATAATCAACTTTGACCAGTTCTGATCCAATCATACCCTTGTTTTTCCAGTTTTTCAGCTAAATCACTACTACCTGATTCGACAATTCGTCCATCCATCATAACATGCACACGATCAGGATTAACGTATTGAAGAATTCTTTGATAATGAGTTATCAAAAGTATCCCTAAATTTGCGCTTGAAAGCTTACTAATTGCATCAGACACAACTTTCAAAGCGTCAATATCTAAACCAGAATCGGTTTCATCCAATATTGCCATTTTTGGTTCTAATAATGCTAATTGTAGAATTTCACTTTTCTTTTTTTCTCCTCCTGAAAAACCTTCATTAAGATATCGTCGTACAAATGATTCCTCAACATCTAAAAGCGACATTTTTTCCTGAAGTAATTTTCTAAATTTAATAATTGAAGGAGGTTTGATTTTATCAGAATTTTCGTTAATCGCATTAGTGTACTTTGAGCTATGAATAGATCGCAGAAAATTAAACAAGCTTACGCCTTGAACTTCATGTGGATATTGAAATGCAAGAAAAAGTCCAAGATTTGCTCTCTGATCAGGAGGCAGACGAATAATATCTACATCTCCAAAACGTATTTCGCCTTTAGTTATTTTATAACGTGGATGTCCCATAATTGTATAGGATAAAGTGCTTTTACCAGAACCATTAGGTCCCATAATTGCATGTGTTTCACCCTGGTTTACAGAAAGATTAACTCCTTTCAATATTTCTTTGTCCTCGATTTGAACATGAAGATCTTTAATTTGTAATGTAGATTGTGTCAAATAATAAACAATAATTTTCCAAGATATTTAAACATTATAACAATTGTTATGCGGATAATGTTTCTTAGGTTAATATTTGAGAAAAATAAATTTATTGGGAAAATATCAATCCCAAATTCAATTTTAATTGAGTGTTTTATTATAAAAATATAACAACAGTTATATTTTGAATTTGCGTAAAAACGGACAATGCATTTAGAGTCTGAAAAAGACAGAAACGTAACAAAACGAGTTGGAAAAACTCCTCTGATAAAACTAAAAAAATTATTTGAGCAGCAGGAAGTGTATGCAAAATTAGAATGGTGTAATCCATCAGGATCATTAAAAGCACGTCCAGCAGCATGGATGTTACATGATAGTGAAAAGGACGGAAAAATAACTCCGAACAAAACAACCATAATAGAACCTACATCAGGAAATACAGGAGTTGCGCTTTCATATTTTGCAAAAGAACTAGGTTATAAAATTGATTTAACAGTTCCCGAAAGAATTAGCGATGAAACAAAAAAAATTCTAAAAGATCAAGGTGCTAACGTAATGGAGACGGAAGATGATTTATGTCCAAGAGTTGGACCTGGGACCGACCAAGCAATTGCATTAGCAGATGCGTTATTAAAAAACCATCCAGATAGATATTTTTCACCCAATCAATATCAAAATGAATCAAATTTTAGATCACATTACACTGCAACAGGACCAGAAATATGGAAAGAAACTGATGGGAGAATAAAAACATTCATAACAGGAATTGGAACTGGAGGAACAATCACTGGAGTAGGAACTTACTTAAAAGAAAAAAACCCAGACATAAAAATAATTGCAATAGAACCACAGAAGAATCACCACATACAAGGTCTAAGGAATTTAGAAGAGTCAGAGAGACCTGAATTACTAAAGAGAAGAGAAGGAGTGATAGATAAGTCAATAGAAGTTAATGATGATGAATCATTTGATATGATAAAGAAATTATATGAAAAAGAGAATATATTAGCAGGACCTTCTTCAGGTGCAGTACTAGCAGCATTAAATAAAGTAATATCAAATATAGAAACGCCTGTAGTTTTAATTTTTGGAGATAATGGAGAAAAATATAAATCAGTGTATACGAAATTCAACGTTTTCACTGAAGAAGAATATGATAAAAATATGAGACATTCAGACTATTTATCAACTAAGTAAAAACTCAAAAATCCACAACAAATATAGGTTTTTTTCCTAGAAAGAAATTCAAAACATTACGAGCGGAAATGTCACTCATCCTGAATCTTGCTTCATTAGTAGCACTTCCAATATGAGGGGTAAATACCACATTATTCAATTTCAAAAATTTACTCCGAAGATTTATAGGTTCTACTTCAAAAACATCTAATGCTGCACCAGCAATCCCACAGTTTTCAAGAGAATTAAATAAAGCATTTTCATCGATTAATGAGCCTCTAGAGGTATTAATCAAATATGAAGTAGGTTTCATTAGTTTTAATTTTGCTTCATTAATAATATGAAACGAGTCTGAATTCAAAGAAGCATGAATACTTACAAAATCAGAAGATGATAAAACTTCATCTAAGGTGGAATATTTCACATTATGTAGATTTTCCATTGATTTTTTGATTCGATTTCTATTGTAATAGATTACATTCATGCCAAAACTTGTCGCTCTTTTAGCAACTGCTTCCCCAATTCTACCATAACCAACTATACCTAATGTTTTATCTTTTAATTCACTTCCTAAAAGAAAATTAGGAGACCATGACTCCTTCCATTTTTTGGAGAATATAATAGAATGTCCAATATTTATATTTCTAGCAATTGCTAACAACAATCCAATTGTAAGATCAGCAGTTGAATCAGTAAGAACATCAGGAGTGTTAGTAACCACAATATTGCTTTTTTGAGCATATTTTAAGTCAATGTGATCATAACCCACA
>JAYZAG010000001.1:0-4284 GCA_036422215.1 Thermoproteota archaeon | reverse complement strand
AATTGAGAGTTCGTTAATTCGAATCTTGTTATTTGTCTCCCTTTATGCTAATTGAGTTTATATATATTTCCAGTTATGGAATACAAGTACATCTTTTATATTATATAACAACCATCTGAAATATAGTGGATGTCAGCAAACAGGAGATCTAGAAATAGATTTTTAGCTGAGTAAACAGCCTGTATTGTTGTATCCTTTATTATTGCGTCCTTAATTTATTATAATAATTTTCGACGGGTTTTTCTATTATTTCCACATATAATAATGCAACATATGTTGGAAAATTACTTATTAGTAAAAAACACAAGAAAAGAACATATACAATTCCGGACGAAAAAATATTTTGATATATTGATGGCGAATTGATTGAATAATATCAAAATAACAACATGTAAATATAGAAAAAGTCACCTGGGAAAAGAGTAAAATGAAAAAATCATATTTCTTCATAGGATTTGTATTTCTTTTATCCGGGATTTTACTATATCTATCAGTATTAAATCAAATTAATGAAATTGATGAATTTATAATAGTAGAAGAAGCCAAAGGCAATATAATTAAACAAACTAATTGTGTATGGCAAATTGGCAATCAATGTGAAGTTCGAGGAGTAGAATATAGTGGAAAATTAATGAACGTGGTTGAAGAAATGAATGATCGGATGAATAATACAAAATCATTAAGTAGATTATCTTTCTTAATAGGTTCATCTTTCATACTATATTCAACCTATAAAGAACTATCAAGGGCAAAACAATATCTATTAGACTGATAGAAATATTCCGACATATTTTTTTATTAGAATATTTACTAAATTATGAGTAATATAATGTCAGAAACCAATTTAGGATTAATGAAATTTGTTCTTGCAATAGGAATAGTATTCATAAGTGGAGGTATAGCAATTTTTGGATTGGGAATTGATATTGAAAATGTATTGTTTATTTCTGAACTAGATCTAATCGAACCAAAGACGCAAACAACAATTGAAATCGATCAAATAGAAATAAAGGAAGACTCGATCAGAGTTGTTGTATTTATTGAAGGGGACTACCATCACTGGAAGGCTAATATCGAGGAAACGAATATAGACAGAGCACAAATTAGTAAAGATGGGCCATTTCATACATACTGCAACTACAAAAACAGAGCTGGTGGAGATGAATGCAAGATGTTCAAATATCATCTATTTGAGGATGCGATGTTGCAAATTGCTTCAGGCAAGTATACAATGTGTGTTGAAGCGGCAGATTCTACTGGAAAACCAGTAAGTGAAGTATTTTGTCAAGAATTCAATACCGAAGTGGAAGTAAATAAATGCGAAACCCAAATAAATGAAAAAGGTATGATAACCTGCAAAGAAGTATGAATGTGAGTTTTAAATGTCAACAATCAACCCCAAAATTATGAAAGCAGTTATTGCAATTGCCATATTCGGAATAGGAAGTTTAGTTCTTGTGTATGGGTTAGGAATTAATATTGGAGGATTTGGAACTGAACAAATTAGATCGGATGGTTTAACATGGGACATTAAAAATACTGAAGCAGAAATTGGTTTAGGAAAAGTAGTATTAGATATTGATTATGTAGTAGTAAATCCTAATGATGTACCAGTCACTCTTGATAATGCAGAAATTTTCATACAATACAACGGAAGCAAAATAGGAGGAGTAAATGTTACAAAGGAGATTATAGAATCGAACAGCAACAAAGTTATTTCAGTACAATTATCGATAGATTATTTTGAAGCATTTGGAATGGGTCTACTTGAAATGCAACAAGGCGACGAGTTTCTACACGAAATCAGCGCATCGTTAAATTCCGATTTGGGAAGAAGGACACAAGAGATCATACTCATAGGAGACCTGAAGGAATGTCCATTTGTTATTGAATTCCAGAACACTTTTTGTAAAGAAATTTAATTTCATTGTATTTTTTTATTATTTTTGTATCAGTATAATCAACGGAAAGCCAAGTCACAATTTTCATTCGAGCGTTCTGCTTGTATGATTTTGTTATACCAGACTTGGCCCGTAAAACTAAATAATGTGAATTTTATAAATCTCATATGAAAAGAAAGATTCTGATTCAGTTTTCTATTGGCACAATACTTGTAATAGCAGCATTAATTGCATATTCCTATGAAATATCCCCTGGGACAGTAAACAGACGGGATGCAGGAGGAGGTCCATTGGACTTTGAGGATTATGAGCTCTACCAGTCGTCCACGATACAGGCAATACTATTCGTCTCAGGAGCTGCATTTCTCCTAAGGGGTGCGATGATGCAAAGAAGTTTGTCAGAAACGTAGAAGTTTTTAATGATTTTAATTATACAGGATGTGAATTAATTGAAAAGAAACCTCTTGATCGTCGGATTAATAGTATCGTTATTTGGAATTTTTGCAGTAGTCAATGCCATTGAGCAGGTCGAGACCGTTGAACGGGAAGTGCTTGAACGACCTGCAGACGTGGAACAAATTGCCGAGAGAAATCTAATAGATGTAAGGTATTTTGATACAGAGCGTTCCGCTGCGCAATTGACATATTTCTATAGCCTGGGACTTTTTGCAACTGGAATCATTATTTCACTTTATGCTGTTCTGGAAGATATTAAGAAGAAGCTTAGTTAGTAAAAACGCAACCAATTTTTATCAATAAATATTTCCAAAAATGAAATCATTACAAAGGTTATAATAACTGTCATTAAGCTATTAGAATTATAATAATGGATTTTGAAAAATTATAGCAACAGATTTTGAAAGTAACGTTCACTTTAATGAGGTTGCAGATTACTATGAGCGACTAAGAGAGGATGTATATTTAATTGATATAATTGACGTTATGAAAAAATATATAACGAAAAATGATCTTTTGATGGACATTGCCTGTGGAACTGGTAGAATATCAACCAATGTGTGTGGATCACTTGATCTTAGACTTATACTAGTTGATAAAAATATCCGCATGCTTAATGTTGCAATGAAAAAAATCAATATGCGACATGAAAGGAATAAATTGATTAATATGGATATTTATGATTTCTTAGAAAATAATGGAAAGAAGGATAACGTAAAAATTAATGACATTAATATATTTACATGTTTTAATGCAATACATTGGATTGGGTTAGGATTATTTAAGAAACTTGAAGAAAAGATGTCTTCAGGATCTTTATTCATTATACTAACTAGAACAAAGAAGCAAAATAATGAATCATTTTTTGGGTTGAATTTTCCAAAGTTTGCCGATAAAGAGACTCGTCTTTTTTCGTTAAATCAATTACTTGATGGATTCAAGGAATGTAATTTATCCGTAGTAGAAACTAAGTTTTTAAAATATCAAATATTGCAAAAAAAATCTAAATTATTAGAACAGGCAAAGAAAAAATCATATTCAACCTTTTCACTATATTCAAATGAAGAATACAAAAAAGCAATGAGAATATTTAAGGATAATATCTCCTCCAAACCGGAAATGTTAAATGTGCAATATGAAAATTTGTTGATTATTGGAAAGAAACAATAGAATTTAGTAAAAACTGCGAATATCTCGGTAAACGGAACTAATTTTAGTTATTTTAACGTGATAGTCAACATGACAAATTGGAACAGCATCCTGAGGTGGATACATCTAGCATTCGGACTTATGCTTGGCGCATATTTCTTTAGAATAAATCAGAACATCATGGGCGGAGTTTGGTCAGAGGGAGTAACTATGTTCGTAAGCAACGTAGTCATATTCTTCCTTTTCTGGACAGGAATCTCCAAGTGGCAACTTCCGCGAATAATGAAATTCTACAGAAACCGCAAACGATAATGAACAGAGAAAAACTAGTTTCTTCTTTTCTTTATTTCTCGCCAGGACGTATGTAAAATCCCAGCAATGACAAATGCAGCGACCCCGAAAAACAGCGAGTCCTCGAAAAGCATATTGTTGACATAGATATTCCAGATAACTGCGCCAATTCCCGTAACCACTGACACTCCCAAAATGTACTCGTTGCTTCTTAGAGACATGCTATATCGTATTATTTTCCATTATATAACACTAAGGTTAATCCATTTAACTAGCGTGGTTTCTCTTGAAATCATTGGTGCTGCGTAGAATTTTTTAATGATTTAGACTATTATATAATGTAAATTATGATATTATGTCAAAATTGTGGCCTTTCTAATCCTGTTTCAGTTACTAAAAATGAATCTGAATCCAAAGATAAATTTTGTATACATTGCAGTAAAAAATTAATATTTCCAGAAACTAAACCAGAAACTAAACCAGAAAC